>JAUIBD010000009.1 GCA_030427525.1 bacterium | reverse complement strand
AACGCTGGTGGCGCATTCCCACAACTTTCAAACTGTTTCCTACTAGAAGTTCAAGACGACATGGAAGCGATTGCAAAATCGGTACGTGACACGATGTGGATTGCAAAGGGGACTGGTGGCATTGGTATTACTATGACCAAGCTACGCGCAGCGGGGAGTCCTGTTAAGACAACCAACACCGAAAGTACTGGCCCAATTCCGTTCATGAAGATGATCGACACCGCGCTATTTGCGGTAAGCCGTAAGGGCAAGAAGATGGGCGGTGCAGCAATGTACCTAGAAAACTGGCACATCAACTTTCCAGAATTCCTGGACCTACGTGCCAACTCGGGCGACCCATACATGCGTACTCGTATTATGAACACCGCGTGTTACCTAAGCGACGAGTTTATGAAGCGCGTTGAAAAAGACCAAGACTGGTACATGTTCGACCCTGCAGAGGTAAGCGACCTACCAGAACTATACGGTAGTGAATTTTCAAAGCGTTACGCTGAATACATAAAGATGGCCGACGCTGGCAAGATGCGTGTATTCAAGAGCATTCCAGCTCGTCAGCAATGGCGCCAGATTTTGACTCAACTACAGGCAACCAGCCACCCATGGGTCACCTGGAAAGACGCTATTAACGTGCGTGCACTGAACAACAACACTGGCACTATTCACTGTTCAAACATGTGTACAGAGATTACCTTGCCACAAGACGAAAAGAACATTTCTGTCTGTAACCTCATTTCTATCAACCTTAGCCGTCACCTGGGTGATGACCTAAAGTGGAACTGGGAGCGCATGGAGCAATCGGTTCGCGCTGCGACTCGTCAGCTCGACAACTTGGTAGACATTACCGACACGCCAGTGGTAGAAGCGATGAATTCAAACACCAAAAACCGCGCTGTTGGTTTGGGTCTGATGGGCTTTACCGACGTGATCGAGCGTTTGAACCTTAGCTACGAATCTGACGAAGCGTATGAACTGATCGACCAAGTAACTGAGTTTATTAGCTACTACGCAATTGATGAATCTGCCAAACTAGCCAAGACTCGTGGTAAGTACGAAAACTTCAAGGGTAGTGGTTGGGACCAAGGCTTGCTACCAATCGACAGCATCGGCATTCACGGTAAGGAGCGTGGCAGCAAGGTTACCGTAGGCGACAAAACTCGCCTCGACTGGGAAAAGCTACGCCTAAAGACCAAAAAAGGTATGCGTAACGCAACCCTAATGGCAATTGCACCAACCGCCAACATTGGTTTAGTAGCTGGTACTACCCCTGGCCTTGACCCACAGTTCGCACAAATCTTTTCACGAGCAACATTGAACGGTAAGTTCCTAGAAGTAAACCGCAACATGGTGGCCAAGCTAAAAGAGCTTGAAATTTGGGAACAAGTAAAAGACGAAGTATTGGCAAACCAGGGTGATATTCAGACTATCGACGCAATTCCACAGCACGTAAAAGACGTGTACAAGACGAGCTTCCAGCTAAGCCCATACGCGTTTATCGAAGTAGCGGCTCGTGCACAGAAATGGGTAGACCAAGCGATTTCTCGCAATATGTACCTCGAAACCCGCAACGTCGACGATTACGAAGAAATTTACATGGAAGCCTGGAAGCGTGGCCTAAAAACCACCTACTACCTGCACGTAAAGCCTCGTCACCAGGCCGAGCAAAGCACCACTAAAGTAAACAAGACAGAAGAGATGGCAAAGAAATCTGGCGGCCCACGCCGATCTGGATTTGGCTTTGCTGGCAAACAAGCAGCGGGGGTAGGCTCATGACAGATTGCACATGCAACTGCAGCTGCGATTGCTGCAAATAAACATAACGAGTAAACAAATCATAAAAGGGTATAAGGAATAAGAACATGAACGCAAACTCTATCATCACCGACAACATGACACTAGAGGAAAAACTAGCTGCGATTGATTCAGCTATGGCGAACGCACAAGCGCAAGCAAACGACGAAGCGGCTGCAAACGGCACTGTAGCAGCACCGATTGACCCAGCACTACTAACAATTTGTGACGGCTGTGAGTAATGGCTGAGAGGGCAGTAGAACGTACACCCTCAGCTCACGACGAGCTTGAAGACCCATACTACCCAAGGGCGACAAGTGGAAGCGATGTGCCAGTCGGAAAAGAAGCAATACAGGCGGCACTTGTTCAAAACCGAGTAAAATTTGCTCTGTCACGGTCGGTCCCAGATGATGCCTTCCCGGGCATGGAAGACGAACTGCGCCTAGGCGTAGGACTGGAAATCCCGAAAAAGGATGACGAGAACGTTATTACACTAAAGAAAAGGAGATAAGATATGGCAGGAATATTAGGCACCGGTATTCAAGACGGTCTACTCTTGAAGCCGATTCATTACCCATGGGCGATGGAACTATACGACCAAGCGGTCGCGAACACCTGGTTCCCGAACGAAATTCAACTAGGCCAAGACCTAGCTGACTGGAAAAACATGACCGACGAGGAACGACACGCTGTCGAGTTCCTTATGGCGTACTTTAACCCGAACGAACTACTGGTAAACAAGGCGCTAGCCTTCGGTGTGTACCCGTATGTAAACGCGGCAGAATGTCACCTGTACCTAGCCAAGCAAATGTGGGAAGAAGCCAACCACTGTATGGCATTCGAGTACGTGCTAGAAACGTTCCCAATCGATCGTGATAAAGCATACGCAGCGCACGTCGACGAGCCAACAATGGCGCGTAAAGAAGAGTTTGAAACGCAGGCCATCAAGCGCATGACTGAAAAGCACCTCGACATTACCACGACTGAAGGTAAAAAAGATTTCATTCGCAACCTTGTAGCGTACAACATCATCCTTGAAGGTATCTGGTTCTACAGTGGCTTTATGGTGGCGCTTAGCTTCCGTCAACGCAACTTGCTACGCAACTTTGGTAGCCTTATCGACTGGGTCGTACGCGACGAAAGCCTGCACCTAAAGTTTGGTATCAACCTGATTCTGACAACCCTAGAAGAAAACGAAGATTTGCAGACCGAAGAGTTTGCAAACGAAATCAAGCAAACCATTCTCGACGCCGTTGAGATGGAAGAAGAATACAACAAGGCGATGCTGCCAAAGGGTATTCTGGGCTTGAACGCCGACTATGTAAACCAGTACGTGAAGTACCTGACCGACCGACGCCTCGAAGAGCTAGGGTTTGGTGCGCACTACAAGGTGTCTAACCCTGCCAAATGGATGGCGGCAGCCAACGACACCTACGAGCTGGTTAATTTCTTTGAAGCCACAAACACCAGTTACGAAGTGAACGCAACCAAAGGTTCGGACAAGAAGTAACAGCCACGCCACACGGCGGAATGTACCTTTTATAACAAACAGCTACAAAAACGAGCGCGGGCGGGCAACCACACTCCGCGCTCGTTTTGTCGCCACTAAAAATAGAGGAATGTATATGACAACCAAGCAAAAAATCAATGTATCAGTATTTAGCACACTGCTGGTGTTCGCATACGCCATGATGTTTGTGGTAGAGGCGAGTAGGCTAGGCTAAGTATGGTGCAAAAGGCGCGAAAAGTTGTTGTTTTACTGGGCCCGGCGTTTATTGCGGCGGTGGCCTATGTAGATCCGGGCAACTTTGCCGCCAACTTTTCGGCAGGTGCCGAATACGGGTACACACTGCTGTGGGTGCTGGTATTCGCCAACCTGATGGCTAGTTTGGTGCAGTACCTTAGCGCCAAAGTGGGGCTAGTAACAGGCAAAAGCTTGCCCGAAGTCATCGCTGAAAAGCTGGGTACTAAAAGCCGCGTTGCCTACTGGTTTCAGGCAGAACTGGTGGCCATTGCTACCGATATTGCCGAAGTAGTGGGTGGTGCGCTAGCCTTAAAAATTTTGTTCAATGTACCGCTGCTGCTGGGCGCGGCCATTACGGGGCTTGTTAGCATGCTACTGCTATTTATTTACAGCAACAGGGGTCAAAAGATCTTCGAACGCGTGATTGTAGGCCTGCTGCTAATTATTCCACTGGGCTTTATTGTGGGGCTATTTATGCAGCCACCAAATGGCGGCGACATGCTGGCGGGGCTGGTGCCACATATTGGCAGCACCGACATGCTACTCATCGCTACAGCCATGCTCGGCGCAACGGTAATGCCACACGTAGTGTATTTGCACTCGGCCTTAGCGCGCGATAGGCATGGCCGCAAGGGCGGTAGCGAGCTGAAACATCTGCTAAAAACCACCAAAATAGACGTGGGCGCAGCCATGATAATAGCTGGTGGTGTAAATATTTCTATGCTGCTGCTGGCTGCCAGTGCGCTGCGCGGGCTAGAAGGTACCGACACATTAGAAGGTATCTACAACGCACTAAATAATGAACTCAGCGTGCTGGTGGGCGGCCTGTTTGGCCTCAGCTTGCTGATTTCTGGCTTTGCATCTACTGCTGTGGGCGGGCACGCCGGCGCGGTTATTATGGACGGCATGTTAAAGCGCAGAATTGCGCTGCATTGGCGTCGGCTAATTACTATTATTCCTGCCATTGTTATCGTAGCGTTTGGTATAGACCCAACTTTCGCTTTAATTATTTCACAGGTTATTCTGAGCTTCGGCATTCCGTTTGCACTGGTTCCGCTGCTACTTGCTACATCTAGCAGCAACATTATGGGCACATACAAAAACCACCCAGCGCTCACATGGCTGCTAGGTGCCATTACGGCAGTCATTGTGGTTATCAATGTCGCGCTGATTTGGCTGACGTTTGTAGGGTAATCCACAGCCAAGCAAAATCTCATTGTGGACTCAGAAAAACGCTGCTACTATTAGAATAAGTTTTAGCGAAAGGACACGTGCGAGGAGTGTGGGCTAGACATAAAATTGGTTTTGTATTGGTACTAGTATTCGCCAGTATTTCTCCTTTCGTCATGCCTAGTAACGTGGCTGCTACAGATATATCCTGGCTTTCGCCAGGCGTTAGTTCACAAGAAACCACACCCGAAGACACCCCCTTAAACCCTCAGGTAAACATTACTCATCAGTGTACCCGCCAGGAAGTCGGCATTTATAATCGGTTTACCCTAAAGGTAGATAAAGTTGAAGCATGCGTGCATAGCGCGAAGACGTTCCGTTTGGCACGCGTAACTGCCTGTGTGCCTACACCGTATAGTTCTTGTACTGCGCAATCTTGGCTGGCAATATCATTCTCGACAGATCAATATATGTACCGCGTCGAGAATCTTGACCCTGGTGTAGCTGATAGTTGTTGGCGAACATCACCAGACACCGATAGGGTGGTGGTCATGTGCAGCGGGTACTTTGCCACCATAGATAATATTTATGACTACATTAGTCGTAAACAAACAATAGCCGAAACGTTTTATCAATTTGACAGTTCGGGCATGAAGCCATTGTATGATGACGCTAGGCGATTTGTACAAATATATTCAGCTCGGACCTCAGCAGACAATAGGTGGGCGATAGTAGAAGCAAGGAACCTCGGGCTGTTACGGGTCAATTTGGAAGATCGTTCAATGAAGCTATTTACAAAAGATGTCGGTTTGCATGGCTACGGTCGTGACCCAGAATATAGCTTCGCGTTTACAGACGGTGGCGAATATGTGGCAACGGCAGGCGGGAATTTGCCAGCGCGTATGTACAAGCTTGATGATACTTGCGGCGATGACAGTACCGCATTCAAGGCCAGTTGGCGACAAAGTGAGACGAAGATTTCCGAATGTCCGTACCTAGACATGGCCCCGATACTGCGTGATGCGAATGGTGGCGAGGCAGCTGGCTTCAGATCTTTTGAAAGACTCAATTTTAATTACGACGGTGGGCAGCTAACAGGCTATTACAAGCCAGGAGCAGTTTCAGAAACCGCGAAGGTGGGGTGGTTTACGTTGACAGCAGAAGGGTATGTACCATCTCCGCATCTTGAGTATTTGGCTTTGGGAGATTCGTATAGTAGTGGTGAAGGCGATACTCAGCGTGGCAGAGACGGCAAGAAATACTACCGAGAATTCACGGATGTGGCCGGGAATAAGAGCTTGGAAATTCCGCGTGAAATGTGTCACATCAGCACGCGGTCGTACCCATACCTCTTGGCGTCGTATATGGGGCTTGGTAAACCAAGAGGGCAAAACAATACGTTATGGCAGAGTGTGGCATGTTCGGGGGCTAAGGCAAGGAATGACTATATGGGGAAGATACTTTACGAAGGCCAGGATGGCAGGCTGGAGAATGAACCAGGAGTTGAACTCCTTCAGGAAGAAGCGACTCAGAATTACATTCCAGGCAGAGTAAGCCAATACAAGTTTGTCTCGAGAGATTTGCCCAAAACAGTTACACTTACCGCCGGTGGTAACGATGTTGGTTTTGGACCGATTATTACAAAATGCGCCGAACCAGGCACTTGTGATTATGCAAAAACAGGTGCGCAGCTACGTACGCTTGCATACACCATGCAAGCTCAAAGAGAAAAACTAAAAGATCTTTACGAAGATATTCATCGGCTTTCACCAGCCACGAAAATCTATATTCTAGGTTACCCACAGTTTATTAGCGGTGAAGAACAGTGCAATGTCTTGAATTTGAATGTGCAACTTAACTCAACAGAACAAGACTTTGTTCGCCAAGCTGTATCGTACATGAACGACATTATAGAAGCAGCAGCAGATGATGCTGGCGTGATGTATGTAGACATAGAGAATTCGCTGGGGAATCACGCACTTTGCGGCGACGGTAAAATATATGTCAGTGGCATAAATCGAAACTGTATTCCACTTCTAAAGTGGTCGAGCAGCGATAATTGCGAGGAATCATTCCACCCTAATCATTGGGGTCACCAAGTCATTACAGATAGTGTATTGTCTGATGTTGGTGACCTTCGAAGCTATGAGTACTGTGTGAACAATACTGTCAGCTGCCCGAACAGTCGAGCACCAACTATTACTATTCCCCCACTATTCAAAGAGGCGCTTGATACCGAAGCGAGTATCAATTCCGTAAAGCCAAAATATCAGTACGCTTCGTTGGTAAATGATGATATTTTGCAAAAAGGCGAGCAAGACCAGCTGGATTTGGCATATGAAGGTCTGGAGCCGTCATCTAGCGCATCAATCAGCTTAGCATCAGACCCAGTCGATTTAGGAATTCTGAAGTTAGATGCGAAGGGTATATTGACTGGCTCGGTATCGATTCCAAAAGAGGTTCCAGCAGGAAGTCATACACTATACGTAGATGCAAAGACATATTCTGGTGAATCTATACGATTGTGGCAAATAGTTACTGTACTAGGAAATGATAGCGACCTAGATGAAGATGGTATCGATGACAGTGAAGATAAATGTCTATTCGTAACATCGTATGGTATTGATGCAGACGCAGACGGAGTAGATGATGGCTGCGACACATACATAGACGAAACAGTTGCTGATAATGATGATGATGATGAGGCTACTGACTACACGGCCTCAGCAGTATCAGTTGATCGAATGGATAAACGAAGCGTTAATAGAACAACGCTAACAGATGTAAGTGGCGCAGCAGTTGCCCTGAATAACTCGGATTATGAAGAATACATCGAGCCAACACAGCCGGACAATAATGGCGAGGTAAAGGGTGTGTATACAGCCAATGAACCTGACAACAATGCACCTCAGATCCTTGCTTTTATTGCGGGGTTACTGATTATTTTTGCCAGTAGCGGTTTGGTTCTATATACTAAACGCAGAAGGAAAAAGGCATGAAGCAAAACACAAAATCTAGAAATAAATTTATGAAATGGCTAGGGCTTGGTGTACTCGGTTTAGTACTAGTGGGATTGGCCTTTTTATTGGTAAGCTATTTCCAACAAGTTCAAACCAACGAACGCATAAAGGCTGACATTACTTCAACCCATGCGGAATTGGTAACAATAGCAAAAGACCTGTCGAAACAAACTGACATGAAATGGCAAGATATGAGTGAGTGCTATAGGTTGACTCCAAGTTTGTTCGGTCAGGACTATAAGCATGTATGTAAAGTATTGTTCTCTGCAAGTGAAAAAGCTAGCCAAAAGAGGTTTGTTTCGCTCACGCGCAGTACTGCCATAGCTGGAGAGCAGCTAGATTTTGGAGATGCAGTTAATCTATACACAAGTCTCGAGAATACAACGGGGTTTAATCTTAAGGACTCACTTCACGAGGGTAAACCTTGTGTAGCGCAGTATGCATACACTAAGGACTCAAAAATAATCACCGGGCAAATAAGTTGCTACTACGACATCAACAAAGAATCTTACGAATACCTTACGCAAAAAGGTGTATTACCAGTGGGCGAAGACAGGTAGAAGTTTTGGAAATTAATCTATTATCACCATCGATATAACCTGTAGGTACTCGGAAACCTACGATTGCTGAATATGTGCCAAGCGCGCGCCATTGGCGGCGGGTATTTTTTTGCCACGGCGTCGGGTGGGGTCGCCTCTTTCTTGCCGTAGCTCAACCAAGCCATTACCTTTTGGTGTAACCTGATACACTGTGTCGGCGGCGAGGCCTTTGGCGCGTAGTTCATCTATATATTTAGTGGCGCGGGCTTGTTCAAAGGCATCTTCTTGGGTGCGTTCTTCCACTATGCCTAATTCTAATAGACGACCCATGGTAGGGTGTTCATGCGTAAGCCTTCTATCAAGGCCCCAGGCTTGCTGAAATGTTAGGTTGGTACGGACATCTATAGGTGCATCTGCCACTGAGTCGAGCATGAAAGCGGTGAGGATACCCTCGGTATATAACGTAAAGTGTGACATGCGCCTAGCTGCTGCAGGGAAAAATTCTGCGCGCCTGAAATCGTGTGACTTCCACTGGCCGATACCTGCTGTACGGTACGTCAGGTGCTGACTGTCATATTCTGGGTCTGGAAATGCGACAGAACTACCGATGATACCATCTTCGCAAATACCTAGGCCGAATTCACGCATTATATCGTCATTATCCTTGCCTACTGTCATGCGGGTAACCAAACGGGCGTTGTAGACCATCAGCGCATCAAACATACGTTGAGAGCGAGTGGGTTTATTGGGCCTTTCGTGAGGATTTGCAGCGGACATAGTGTTTTAATTGTACTCGGTTACGTTCGGCGTGCAAGCGTAAGCATAGAACGATAGGCACAAGCACTAGCTGAACTGTTTTGCTTATGATTGCCCACTAGTTTGCATGGGCGTATACTTCTGTTTATGACTACACGCAAAGCACCATGGGAAAAGGGTAGGCCACGACGAGAACTGGCATTTCCCGCAGTTCAAACACCAACAGATTTAGATTTTGTACCAAAGAAATCGCGCGACCCAGAAGAAATAGCACGACTACAAGAACAGAAGCGTGCAGGTCAGGTGATAGTGCGAAAACAGCGCATGGGTATTACAGTATTGCAGCGAACTTTCGAGGAAGGCATGCGCGAATTAAGCGCAGGCGATGCAGACCAACTGGCACGTTTTACCAGTGAGGTAGGGTTAGGTAGCGCATACCACTTGTTTGTACAGCACGATGCCGACATGGTAGGTGAACGCAGGGTAAAACTGCCAATTGTGCAGGATGACAGCACAGATGAGCGATTTTACCGCAAAGACTTGGCGATTATTACAGAATTTTGGCTAATGGCCGCAGGATTAGAGGCTAATGCAATAGAGAAAGCACACAGGAAGAACCGCGGAATTGAAGCTCGCAGTCGTAGGCTGGGTAGGTCGCTAGCAGAGGCAGGTATATATGCTGCAGTCTTGGCTGAGCGTGTTCCACAACAGCAAGGTTCAGAGGAAAAGATGCAGTGGCATGCCTGGAAAGCAGCGCAAGACTCTATGAGGCATATGCTTGAATTAACCAACAAAATAGGCGAGCGGCCGACAGTCGCCGCATTGATGGATTCACACTCAAACTTTAGTCAGTACTTGTATGCAGATAACGAGTTTATGCCACTGGATGTTTATGATTTATTGCAAGACCAAATCAGAACGCTACAACGAGAAGAAGCAGTACGAACACAGGACTAGCGAACGAGAAGAGTATATAATTGACTTTTACACTATAATTTGGCATAATATTCGCTAAGCTCACACGCACCTACTAGAGACGAGGAGACGACGACATGAGCATGTTGTCTGATTTGCGCGCCGCCATTGAGGCGCACGACCAGCTACGGCTGGTGACCGAGAACGAGTACTCGAACCAGCAGTACGGACAACGGGTCTACCACCACAGTGTCGAGATGTTCTTGGCTCCGAGCCCCGGCGTCTACGACAAGGATCGACTGAACCTGCTGATGCGCGGCCTGACCGTGCTGCGGACCACCGAGTTCGGGACGTTCACTCGCTACCACAACCGCCAGATGGCGTGGGGGTGGATGCAGTTCGTCGAGCCGGTGGCTGAAGTGCTGACGGTGGGCACCAAGACCTACACGGTGCTTGAACCCGACGTCCGACTACCTAACGACGCGCAGAACGGTGTCCCGGTCGACATCTCAACCACCGACAAGCTCTGGCGGCGCATCGTCCTCATCTTCTACCCCAGCAGCAAGTACGCGAGGGACGGCAGTCGAGGGATGAACAAGTTCGTCAGCGATGGTCCGATGGTACGGACCGACGGGCTGACCCTCGTGAGGGGATGAACTGAGGGTGCGTGTGGAGTTCGAGCCGCTTCGAGGTGTGACGAGAGTCGTTCGCCCGAGCGGCTCTTGTCATGTTTATGTTCTGCTACAATAAACACATGTTAAAAGGCACAATACTAACAACAATTGGGTTTTTCGGAATTTTTTGGAGCTTTTTCGCGCCACTAGGCATGGTAGGGGCAAAACCTATCAATTGGGTAATATACGCGCTGCTAACAGGCACGTTTTTTGTAATGACAGCCATAGGCCTAAATATCCGCAGCAAATATTTGAAAAAGAAGTAACCGCTACACCTACAGTAGTAGAGTATTGAATATTTCACTAAAATATGCTATAATGTACTAACTTCGTCGATGAAGGCATGTTTGCCTTTACCCGAAGCACTTTGACAAGCAGACAACGGTTGAACACGGCTTTTGACGCATACATGTGCTTCGAAAGCTTTGTTCAATCGATGAGGGGAGAGACAGTTGAACCGATTGTTTTACGAGAAAATGGAGTGGTTGGTACGGCTGGACACGACCATGCTGGCAGCGCGCATCGCAATCTGGGCGCTCGTGATGCCGGGGGTCTTGAGCGTCATCTCCGACCTGCGCAACTACGGCGGGCTGATTCAGCCCGATGCCACGGGCGGCTTGCTCGATGCGGCACTGACGTCGTTCTTCATCTTCATGCTGTACAGCATGATCTGGGATCACAGCCGTGCTCCGTGGCGCAAGCCCGTGATCGTGGCGCTCGTGGGCTGCCAGGTGATCGAGAACGCGTTGGTTCAGCTGTCGTGGTGGAACAGCTACGACATCGCCCGGCAGATGATGGACGTGATGTGGCTTCTGGCTCTGCTGAGCCTGTACAGCTTCCGACCGCTCTTCAGGGAGGTGGACTGATGACTGTGGAGCGCGAATGTGGCAAGTGGATATGGGTTCAAACCTAGGTTCACGACTAGCGCCCGTGATGTTTTCCTACACCCCATGTCTGCTTGTCATGTTCGCACTGAATTTTTTGAACACCGAGCAATGTGAGCTCGGTGTTTTTTATGGTGAACTATGGCTCGGCAGGTGCAATAGGCTTTTGCTTGCGTTCCGATAACGCTAAACGGGCGCCAAATAGCACGATAACACCACCAATAAATATCTCCCAGGTGATGGCTTCGCCCACTAGAAATGCGGCTAGTATAACGGTGACAATAGGCTGCAAGTAAATAAAAATGTTGGCCTGCGCGGCTTCCATAACTTTTAGTGAACGCTGGTAGAACAAATACTGCGCGCCAGTGCCAATAAAGCCAAGGTACAGCATGGCAAGCAGAGGTATGAGCGCTATTTGGCCGAACCATGGCTGCTGCACGGTTTGATACACAGCAATTGGGAATGAAACAACAGTAGTAATAACACTAAAATAGAATGCCAGTGCCACGCCAGAAACTTTTTCGCTGCGTTGATGTTCTTTGCTCATGATTCCGTAGATAAAGAAGCTGACTACGGCGACAGAAGCAAACAAAATACCAAGCCACGGGTTGCCACCATCTTTTGATGTAACCGTGTGCAACGAAATAATGGCGACGCCAATTAGGCCGAGCACGAAGCCAAGTAGCTGCTGTGGCGTGGCTTTGTCGCGCTTTTGAAACCATAAATACGCTACCCCCATGCCGGGAATGATGGCGTAAAAAAGTGTGACAATATTTGCCTGAATATGCGGTAAAGCTAAGAAGATAAAGATAGGGTTGAGCGCTCCGATAATACCTACCCATTTTAGCTGTAGTAAATGCTTCCATGACAGCTCGTGCTTTGGCATGAAGAAATAGATAACGACAGACGCTGCGAGAAAACGGAAAAATACCAGTGTGAATGGGTCGAACGTTTCAAGGGCGAGCTTGGCAAATGGGGGGATGGAACCGCCAGCCAAAGCAGCGAGGGTAATGAGCAAAAAATGTTTTCGGTTCATTATGTTTAGTATGGCATAGTTAGCACAACAAGACCACTTCGCTGCAACAGAGGTAATTGTATTGAATATTAACATAAAATATGCCATAATATACTACTGTCGAGCGGTAACACACCGCGAGAGAACCACACATCCTACTACCGAATGAAGGGAGTCGCTGTGCGACGACTGGTGTTGCTGCTGGCTGGGTTGATCCTAGCTGGCGGAGGGCTGATGCCCTCGAATGCTGTCGCCATAAGCGCGACCGGATGTCCTGACCGTTTTCAGGACGAGACCAACGACAGCTTACTGGACGAAACTGCGGTGACGCAATCGTCAAACGAGCTGTCTCGCATCATCGACGGTGATGTCTACGTTCTCGGGTTTCAGACGGAGCCCGACGAAGGCGTCGGTGCCTACCTGGATACCATCTACGCCACCTGCACAGAGCTGCAGGGGCCGGGTGGTTCCGTGCGCGGCAACGTGATGCTGTTCGTGTTCACGCTGGAGCCCGACGTGGTGACCGCCATCGAGGTGGGAGAGAGCTACTACGACGAGATCAGCGAGGACGAGCAGTACCGCATCAGCGATGATGTGTTCGGGCAGGCCGTAGCCAACGGTGACCCGACCCCCGGCGTGATCGACGCTCAGAAGGCCATCGCCAAGAAGTTCGAGCCGTCGAAGGCGGGCACCGTCCTGACGTGGGCTGGCTTCGTCACTCTGCTGGTGTTGCTGGCGGCTGGCGCTGTTGCGCTGGTGGCCTGGCGCCGTGCCAAGCGACGTGACGCCGAAGCCGTGTCGGCCAAGCTGAAGCGAGAGGCGAAGGCCGCCGCAAACGAGACGTCCGAGAAGATCAAGAAGCTGATCGACGACATCGGCTACGAGACCACGAAGGAGGAGTACAAGCAGCTGAAGGCCAAGACACCTCGCCAGGTGTTCAAGCCCGAGCTGGACGCGCTGGCCGTGAAGGCCGAGAAGCTGTTCAACGACGCGGTGGCAAGTGACGCTGCGTGGAACGACGTCTCGGCTGAGCTCGACCCCGACAAGGAGCTGAGCGACGACCAGTACGACCTGGTGATCGTGATGAACAACACGACCACCCGGCTGGTGGAGGAAGCTACCGAGGCCATCGGTAGCTTCAGCGCGGCATGCAACGACTTCAAGGAGCGTCTGGAAGACCCCCTGGAGGCTGTGGCGAAGCTGCGCAACATCCTGCAGTACCTGGAGTCCCAGGAGATCGCCCTGCGGCAGGATGGGGTGTCGCCGAACAACGGTGACTTGCTGGCGCTGGCCGGATCGAACCTTGATGTCGCCGAGCAGATGGTCCGCGATAGCGGCACCATGGCGGCTGTGATGGAGATGGCTGAGGCGGAGACAACGATGGAGCAGGTACGCAATCGCCAGGAGATGGTGCGACCCGAGCCGCCTCGTCCATCGCCTCCGTCGCCGCGTCCGGAAGCACCCAAGAAGCCGAAGAAGAAGGGCGGAGAAGAGAAGCGTTCGAAGCAGAAGCGCAGGCCTGAGCCGGAGGCGCGCCCGCGCAAGCCGGCTGGGTCTGGTGGTGGCATCAGGTTGCCTGGTGGCTTCGGTGGAGGTGGCTCGAGGCCCTCCAGGCGGACGGCTCGTCGTTCGCAGCCGAAGCCCTCGACGTCGATTCGTCGAGCTACGGTTCGTCGGAGCGGCGTCAGCCGGCCTCGCCGGAGCATCGTGCGCCGTCGCCGCTGACCCTCGGCTCGGTAGTAGGAAGCGGGGGCGCGTGCACACCAGCACGCGCCCCCGCGAGAGGCACCTCAGCCAGAGGTGCCTATTTCAATTGGAAAGCTTTGACACTATGCATCAGTAACTAACGTCATCCAGTCGTCGCTTGCTTTGCCGTTTTGAATGAGTGTTTCATATTGGCGTATTATTTCTTCGATTAGCTCATCACGAGCGAGATCGTCGCGGTAGCGCAAGTCTTTGGTAATCCATTCAACAGAAAACGTTACGGATGTGGGTGGATTATTCAGGCTTTCGTTTGCCCAGTTTGTTAGTACGCCTCCTGGACGTTCAGCTAAGGCTGCACCAACTTGTTTTGGGTCAAGGCCGACATCTTTGGCTGTGCGAATTGCACTTGCAAACCCTGCAACATGCAGTGCTTGCAGGCCATTGAGTATAAGTTTATAGCGCATACCATTTCCAGCCTTGCCGAAGTATTTTACATCGCCAGCGATTGCTTCAAGATATGGGCGAATATCATCTAGTTTTGCTTCATTGCCACCTGCTAACATTGTTAGGCTTCCAGCCTCTGCTGCTACACGTCCGCCAGTGAGGGGCATGTCAAAAAATGTCAATCCATTGTCTGCACATGCCTTCGCAAGCTCGTCCGCCATGTCGGCTGATAGTGTCGCAGACGTGATGAGTGTTTGGCTTGGCTTTGCAGACGCAACGATGCCATTTTCAGACAGCCATACTTCACGTGCGGACTCGTCGTTTGCTGTAACTTCAAAAATGACATCAGAAGACGCTACAACGTCTGCTATAGATGTCGCTTTTGTAGCGCCACGCGACACAAAAGGATCACAGACACTATCTGTGCGATTCCATATGACTATTTCGTAATCGTTTTTCAGAAAATTATCTGCCATGCCTCGACTCATAATGCCTAGGCCAACGATGCCGATTTTTGGTTTGTTCATGTGTTTTTCTAGATTCTTCATTTGCTCGCTACATTCTGAGGGGTGCCATTTATGTATGCTTCCACGTTATCTATCATGATGTCCACGCCAGTTTTCATGCTGAGCTGGGTGTTGTACGAGATATGCGGCGTGACAAATGCTTTGGGATGGTTGAGAAACTTTTGGTATGATGGGTCATCTGTATCACCGACCAATATCTTGCCGCAGTCTGTAGCAGCACCAGCCAGAGTTTCGTTATCTAAGGCGGCTAGCAGTGCATCTTCATCTACAATGCCTTGTGCAGTGACGGTCACAAAGTAGCTACCAGTCTTCATGGCATTGAAGAAATTAGCATTTAACAAGCCTTGGCTTGATGGATTGCTGCTCAGTGTGTCTACTACAAAGTCTGCGTCTTTTACGCTATTATGCAGGTCTGTCTCGCGAGTAAAGTAGCGTACTTTCATGCCTAGAGCTTCGGCGACTTCACCAACGCGGCTACCGATATTTCCTTTGCCCAAAACAGTCAGATTTTTACCCGCTAGACCTTCGAGAATAGGAGGCAGATTACCGTCCTTTCGTAGACTCTCTTTCCGGTTGATAAACATAGCAAACCCACGAGTCATGTGTATCATCATGCCGATAATCCACTCCGAAACCGCATATTTATTTGCACCGGGTGCGGTAGAGACTATGACATTATTCTTCTTCAATACATCTAGGTCTAAAAAGGCAACGCTAACAAACGCAACCGTAATGTACACATCACTCAGTTGGTCGTACGCGTCTTTTAGCCCAGCCGTACCAGAGCAAATGATATCAGCGCCTTTGACACGTCCTAAATATTCCTCGGCAGAGGAGGGTAGCTCATGGTAGTAGGTAACCTCGCCAAGTGAATTTAGGCGAGCCGTCTGCGTCTCGCTCATTTTTTGATCGTTTGTTACCACAATTTTTGGCTTGGTCATAAGCTCTTTACCTCGTACTCATTTCTAAAACTGCTTTTCAAAGGAAGTGTTTCAGGCAACGTTCGAATATCTGATTTTTCTAGTTCCGCCATGGCGTATACGCCATCGATATTGGCGATGTTTTCAGCATAGGGTGATGATGTAACATGAGTACCATAAAATGATGTGTTTGGATCTTTGCCGGAACGGTCCACGGCTGCAAAGAAGTATTGGTTTTCGTGGGCACGGGCTTTCACAAGTGATTTCATAATCTCTGGTTTGTTGCGGCCTTCTACCCAGTTGAAGCCAGATAGCATTAGTTCTACTCCAGCATTTTTGTACGCTTCAAATAGGCGAGGGAAACGAATGTCGAAACAGGTCGATAGTCCGCACTTCCAGCCGTTGAGATCAAAAGTGACTAGACTCTCACCAGGTGTGTATACATCTGGTTCGCCAGACTCGGTGAACAGATGGTTTTTGTGGTAGACGGCTAAAATTTCGCCGCTTTTCGACACGACTACTTGCGTGTTGTATGGCTTTCCCTCTGCGTTTGATTCTATGATTCCAAAACAGATTGCCACCGCATATTTTCTGGCGACTTCGCGCATTTTCGTGACACTCGGACCTTCGAGTGGCTCTGCAATTTCTGCGTTGCTTGGGTCAACTAAAAATCCCATCAGGCTGAGTTCCGGGAATAGAATTAGTTCGGTGTCTGGCCACTTTTTCATAACCTCAGACACGTGATATTCATGTTTAGCTACGTTTGCTGTCGCGTCTTTCCATACAGTTTCGGATGCAACAGTGACTAGTTTCATGCGGTTTCCTTTGCTAAGTATGCTTCAATCAGTTCGACATCTGCTACATCTTTCGGTCTGCCGGCGGCTTTTTTCCACGCTAGAACGTCGGGCAGGGAAACGAAGGGAATACCATCTACATCATTAGCTTGCGACAGTAAATCTGAAACAGTTGGCTGGAACGAACCAAAGTCCCAATTGTCGTAGGCTTCGAAATGTTCAGATGCTAGAGCCTGGCTGCTGCCTTTTTGGAATTGTTGCCAGCCGTTTGTTTGTAACGTTTCAAATAGTTCGGGTGTAATAAAAAGGTCGATGTCATCGGTAGGTCGAATGCCAGCCAGCGCCAATGGGCAGCTGCCGAATACGACATACGACCCTTGTGGCAGATTGAGTTCTTTCACTTTTTGGGCAATTTCGTGGCCTGTCATTGTACCTCCTTGTGCTGTTCTGGGTAAAAGGCGGGTGTGCAGATGGTGTACATATCGAAATCACCTTCCCAATAGAACTTTTCGCCTGGTTCTAGGTAGATAGAATCGTGCAAATTGAACTCTACGGTTTCACTGGCCGTGCAAACCTTGCCGCTGCCACGCACGATGAAGGCTAGCTCACTGCACTCTTCATTTAGCACGTAGCCTTTTTCTGGGTAGCGGCCATTTACGGTAATGACCGCGCCATTCATGGTTGCACCACTGCCAAAATTCGCTTCGTAGCCATAGCACGTGGCGGCATTTTCAAACTTTTCAGCGTCTACAAATTTTACCTGTTTCATAGAGCTAGTATACCCCCGAGGCTACATTCGAACAAAAATAAAAACCGCTACGTGCGGCTATAAAAGCTAAGTGGGGGATGACCCGCAGACAGTATTCCTTTCAAACGCCCGGCCAAGAGCGTTCAAATGAACTACTCTCTGCGGGGCACCCCCGGCGATCAGTCGGGCACGGGCCAGGCGCCACTGCTGGCGTCGGACGTCTCGGCCCGCTGCGCAGCGGCGAGCGCGGTGCGGGCGATGGAGTTGAAGGACGAGCCGATGAAGGACTGTCCGACGTTGGCCATGACGCCAACCTCGGTGTCGGTCATGGCCTCGCGGCTCATGGCCGTGATCGCCTCGGCGATCATCAGGCTGACCCACTCGTCGTAGTTCCCCTGTACGCCCGAGAACGTGACGATGAGCCCGTGCCAGCAGTAGCCGCCGTGCCACTTGGTCATGCCGGGGCGGAACAGGTGGGGGAACTGCTGCTGCACCTCGCGGGTGGTGAAGGTGTGCCCCATCATGCCCATGGTGCGCAGCACCCACAGCACCTTCGCCTTGCCGATGGCGATGTGGCGGTACTTCGCGGCATCCGGGTGGTCCGGGTCGATGTCCTGGATCAGGATGGCGGCCCGCTCCACCTGACCGTCGGTGATTGCAGTGGGGTTGAGGCTGGGTGCCGGCATGTACGGGTCGATGATGACCACGGTGCCGGCGTACTTGTTCGCCATGCCCTTGTTGTGCGACTTGGCCAGCGCGGGCAGGCAGATCTCGACCGCGAGCTCGCAGTTTTCGGGTGTGATTCCGGGGAAAAGCATGGTGGTCTCATTTCTGTGACTCAACTGCCGAACTGGCAGCGAGCTGCCGTACTTTTAGGGTAAAAGTAAAGTAGCTCACTGCCAGAAAATACTATCTGCGTGTCAATGTGCTCTTTCGGAGTACATAACTATACGCACTCAACGAAGAGTATGAATATTATAGTACAAACAGTATAAATAGTCAATATTATACTGCTGTTAACCTAGGTAGCTACCACCAGGGCGGATGTAGTGGCAGGTGTAGCCGAAAGGGACTTTTTGTAGGTAATCTTGGTGTTCTGGCTCGGCGACCCAAAATTTGGTGAATGGTTCTAGCGTGGTGACAACGGGGTTTTGCCAGCGGCCAGAGGCATTCACTGTTTCGATGAATTCGTCAGCGGTCTTCTTTTCGTGCTCGTTTTGATAGAAAATGGCCGAACGGTAGCTGCTGCCAACGTCATTTCCTTGGCGGTCTTTCGTGGTGGGGTCGTGAATCTGGAAAAAGAAATCAAGGATGTTTTCAAACGATGTTTTATCGGAATCGTAGGTAATTTCCAGCACCTCGGCATGGCCAGGATGGTTGTAATAGTCTGGCGAATCGTTGTCGCCGCCAGTGTAGCCAGCTTCGGTATCTACCACGCCAGGTTGAACCCGGAACAATTCTTCCATGCCCCAGAAACAGCCACCAGCAAGATATGCTTTTTGAACACTCATTACTATATATTGTATACTAAATACAGGAGGAACACTATGCAAGCAACCTGGAACGGCGTGGTAGTTGCAGAGGCACCGCAGGAAGATTTGATAAAAATAGAAGGCAACTGGTATTTCCCACCAGACGCCGTAAAAAATGAATATTTTACGCCCACCGACCTGCACACCACTTGTTTTTGGAAGGGCGAGGCAAGCTACTACAATGTGAGCGCGGATGGCGAAACATTTGAAAACGGTGCTTGGTATTACCCAGAGCCAAAAGATGGATCAGTGGAGCGCGTAAAGAAAGATTTTACCAACTACGTGGCGTTTTACCCACAAGTTTCGGTAGCGTAACACCTCTATATGTAGTGCGTGAGAAAAACTACAACGCTCTACATCTAGCGCCGACTAAACGAACATTGCTATAATGAAATCCCATGGAAAGCACAAAAAGCCATGGGCGCAAACAGAAATATATATTTGTCACGGGGGGAGTTCTCTCGGGGGTAGGAAAGGGCATAACAGCCGCGAGTATTGGAGCAGTTCTAAAAGCTCAAGGCTTGGCCGTTTCGATACAAAAATGTGACCCGTATCTGAATGTAGATGCGGGTCTTCTTAATCCCGCGGAACATGGCGAATGTTTTGTGGCGAAAGATGGTGCCGAGACCGACCTTGACCTAGGGCACTATGAGCGATTTTTAGACGAAGAAATGACGCAGAAGAACGCCACGCTTTCGGGCAGACTGCTGTCTGAGCTAATAGCCGACGAGCGGGCAGGCAAATTTGGTGGTAAAACCGTACAATTGGTGCCACATTTAACTCGCGCAATTCAAAAATCAATTGTGATTGCAGGGCATGGCCAAGACGTTCACATAGTGGAAATTGGCGGTACGGTGGGTGACTACGAAGGCCTAAGCTTTGTAGAAGCGATACGTGAGTTTGCCCTACGTGTGGGCCGCGAAAATTGCATGTATGTGCACGTGGTGTACGTGCCATTTATTGGTACCAGTAAAGAATTTAAATCTAAACCAGCGCAGAATGCACTAAACGACCTACGTGGCTTTGGTATTGTGCCAGACGCCGTAATAGTGCGTACCGATAACCCAGCACCTGTATCGATAGCCAAAAAGATTGCGCTCTTTGGCGGCTTGCCCGAAACGTCTGTGCTGATGATGCCAAATGTCGACAGTGTGTTCCGCATACCAGAAGGTATTGCCAATAGCACACTGATGGACTTGCTAGATAGCTTTACTGGCGAGACAAAAGAACCAGAACTCTCTGGCTGGCGGGAATTGGTAAAAAAGCAGCGCGCGAAAAAAGCCCACAAAGCAGTAATAGGCCTGGTGGCAAAGTATACGGACAATGAAGATACCTACATTTCTGTGCTAGAGGCCTTGAAAGCCGCTGCATGGGATGAGAATACAGAACTAGAAATTAAATGGATTAACGCCGAAACGGCGGGTGATGACGACTTTGCCAGTGTGAATGGCATACTGGTGCCTGGTGGGTTTGGCACGCGTGGGCTAGAGGGCAAGATTGCTGCGGCTGGCTATGCGTTAGATCACAACAAACCATACCTTGGTATTTGCTTAGGCTTGCAAATGGCGGTGGTGGCTGCCACGCGCAAAGCAGGACTGAAGGACGCAAGTAGTACCGAGCTAGACCCAGATACGAAACACGATGTGGTGTACATTATGGAAGGTCAGGCAGGGAAGGAATCAACTGGCGGCACACTGCGCTTGGGCGATTACCCAGCGAAACTGAAAGCCGGCTCTAAAATCGCCGAAGTGTATGGCAGCGAAAAAGCAACCGAGCGCCACAGGCATCGCTACGAAGTGAACCAGAAATTTACCAAGGAAATCGAAGCAGGTGGGCTGACTATTTCAGGCACATCGCCAGATGGCAAGCTAGTGGAATATATTGAGGGCACTAACCATCCGTACTTTGTGGCTACGCAGGCACATCCAGAGTTTCGTAGCCGACCCATGCGACCACATCCGATGTTTGTCGGTCTCATCCGGGCTAGCAAGCACTAGCCCTACTATCTCTGGTACGACCTCTTGACATTTTATAGTGTTTATGCTAGTATGTAAGCATAAACCTCTAAAACAAATATGGCACATAAAAATCTAGCAGGCGAACAGATACTGCATCGACAAAATCCCAAGTTCCACACATCAGTTGAAGTGGATGACTCTGTGCGTTATCTACGACAAAATGGTGAAAAAGTTGCAGACAACCCTGCGGATAGGATAGGCGCTTATCTAGGGTTCTTGGCCTCAGATGAGTATGTAAATGACGGTATACTTACTGGTAATAAGGCTAGTATTGAAAGACAAATATCGTATAACTTAGTGAAACCAGAAAACGTACCAGAGAGTTACTTTGATTTACAAAGACAAATCGCCTATGATCAAGGCCACGGCGAAGTGTACATATCAGATCGCGTTCGGCAAGCGAAGATTGAGGAGATAAGGGATGAGCAAGCAGAGAGCTTATCGGAATGGGCAGAATATCTTTCAAGTGATGCTGTAGTAGCAATGTATCCTGTCTGGTTTAGAAAAATGGTGTGGGATGGTGTGTTAAAGATGGGTACGTTTGACAAGAAGAGATATGTCTACAGGAAGAGAACTGAAACAACTGTATCCCCGTTTGCCGAATTAAACGCGGAAGTTCTAGCAAATGTATTTGGTGGTATGGCTGAGGCAACGAGTAGTACATCCGACAGTGGGAAAGTGCAACCCCTGTCTAGCTTTGCCAAACAGTATGCCCAATATCTAGAGGAGTTTGATGACACGAGATCAGAAGTCTTGGTTGAAACAAGAGGTGAGTGGGTAGTCTTTCATCAAACAGAGCGTGATGATCCTCTTGAAGAATCCTACGAAGAGGATATAAACATTAGTGAAACAGCAAAACGGCTCGCTGGGTCGTTAAAAGGTCATAGTACAGGCTGGTGTACGGCAAATTCGATCACTGCATCATACCAACTCAAAAATGGCGATTTCTTTGTTTACTACAGCGCAGGAAGTGATGGTCGGTATACAACTCCACGGATAGCAATACGAATGGAAGATGAAAACGTAGCTGAAATCCGCGGGATTCTACCTGGGCAGAACATCGAAGATTGTATGATTGATATCACAATGGATAAACTTAAAACTCTTCCGAACGGTGAGTATTCGTATCGAACATTAGAATTAAACAAAGAACTAGCCGCGATAGATCATAAGGTGAAGGAAGGCGGTCAGCTTTCTAATGAAAACCTATACTTTTTGTACTGTAGCGGAGTAGAACGTGCGATATCTATTCGGGACGATAGAATTCGCAACTTACTAAATGGTCGTGATCGTAATGCAGATATAAAGACTATTATCGAAACATCAAGAGAAGGTGCAGGAGCAATAATTCAACATATGCTTGACGCTGGCCTTAGTAGGGTTGTTAGCAGTCATCTTGATGTATTCATTCAGCAAATGGATGAGCAGGAGAAAAATGAATTGTTCGAGACATTGTTTAGTAGTCGGTATATATGGATCGCACTTGAAAAGATCCAGGTACTCAATCTTTCACAAGAGCAATACAAAAAATTTTCTCGGCAAATATTTGAGTGTCTTACAGACCAAGATGCTAGTTTCATAGAAAAGATACTTCCAGAGCTTATAGAAGCAATAGGGAAGAGGAATGTAATGCAGCTGTTCATAGATAATAAACTACCCCTGTTATGGAAATTCCGTGAAGAACTTCAGCTAACTGATGAAGAGTTAAAAGCGGCTCAATTTGCAATGCTAGAAGACTGGGAAAAAGAACTCCTCGGCCAACCGTAACAGCTAAAGCGTGAAGCAATAAAAGTATAAGTTATAAAAAACAAATATGACAGAAGAACAATACGACGAATCAACCACAAGGCTAGACGACGCTGACTTACACATGAATCGGTTGGATGTTGAAGCTGGGTTGAGACATAAGTTGCAGCGTTACAACGATAAATACGTACTGCCGAAACCGGAGGTTCAGGCTGCTCAAGCTCAGCTTGAGAAAAGTATACTGCGTTTTTACATGCTGTGCGAGGGTGCTCCGCCTGTTGTCACGGAACGGTTGGATTCTGTACGACTTTCTGGTATTGAAGGAATGCCAGTCGGTAACACACTTGTTTCATTTGATGGGAGTTGTGTTGTTGTGAACGTAAGCGGTATGAGCGAAAATGAAAAGCCAGGATGGCTTGAGTTGGGCTTTGCCAGAGCCTCAGAGCTTTTTGGTACGGAAAGGGATCCGGTTGACTTTGTGGAAATCCCTTATCATGCTTTGTGCATCAACAAAGCAGGACTCAGTGGCACTGACCAATTTCCGGAACGAGGTTTGTTTGGGCGCAATCAGGCAGCAAGACGAGCGATAAGCCTGATGGAGACGTCAACGTCCCGGAACAACCTAATCGCTGACTTTTTTCAACAAGTTTTAGAAACCGCGATGAATGACGATACTTACGAAAAGGTTTTGGCTACCATTGCTGCACCTGGCACTATCGAGCATGATTTGTATTTTGTACCTGTAGATGAAAAAGAGCAACCGGTGTTCAGTAAGAGTGTACAGCCAGAGAATATGGGTGACGGAACGTATCGCATTAAATATATGGCGCGTCAGATGAATTATGACGGAGACTGTATCGGGACGCGAACGAATACCCACGTAGACAAATGGGTAGATGGCCACGTAAACGATTCGTGTCATATTTGTCGAATGGTAGTTTTGAGCAAAGAGTTGATCTCGCTACTCGAGATGATAAGTCCAGTTCAAGCAGCAGCAATTGAAGCAAGAATCGGTGGTATTGATGTTACTGATGAAATGAAAAGGGACGGCTTACATTGCCTTCGAGGCAAAGAGTTCGTGAATGTAACTGATAAAACAGTCGAAAGCAATAGAAACCAACTGATTGAACTATTCCGTCCGGAGCCAATAAAGGTTCCAAGCGAGGCTAGTGACTACGAAAAAGGCATTATTGCAGCACTTAACGAGTGGTTTGGGTCTGAAGAATTCGATGATTTGTATCGGAATGACATTTTGAATTTACGTGAATCGAATGACCGTGAAAGGGCAGACAGGAACATTCACTTAGATGTGCTGATTCGATACTTTCATCTGTATGTGCACTATAGAAAAACTGCTGAAACCATCAAACAAAGATTAGAAGAAACTCCAGAGAGTATAAAAGAGCTCGATAGAATAGTGGATTCATTACGTTGCAGGATAGATGCGCTACAGAAGGCACCTTACAGCGAAGACTCTGATGTTATGACTGCACGTTCGCAGCAACACATAGAGATGTCTGATAGTCTAAAAAAAGCATATGACGAGCGGGACGAGCTAATAACGTTTAGAGAAAAATACAAAGACTGGAACATAGATCGCATGGTCCCACCCGAATTAAAAAAGGCACATATAAATGCAGAGCGGTGCTTTCAGCTAGTACACAAAGAAGTGTTGCGCAAGATGAGAACAACAATTCGGGTAAAGGCACAGGAATTAGCCAGAGACTGGCAGAGTGTATAGGGTAACATATAAACCTGAGAAATTAGGAATGTCTGTCCGTGGGTGTGTACTCGTGCTGATGAGTCGGAAACGACGAAACAGACAGTCAGTAGTCGGAGGTTTTTATAGATCAGATTTGCCTCTCGAGTTTGTGTAGGACATGGGCAAGGGCTTTTGACTGCACTACGAGCTTACCCTCATGCTATAACGTCATGAGGGTATTTGTATAGTATCAAAAAAACGTGTATGGATTGACAAAAAACCACAAGCGTGATAAAATAAAAATATAAGGTATAAAAACAAATATGGCTGAAGACAACTACGACGAATCGACCACTGGGCTAGACGACATGAGCATGCTGCGCGAACTGTTACATACGATTCGTGGTATTAGCCCGGTTTCTAGTTTGCAATACGAACTGGCAGAAGTTGAAGAAGCTGCCGATAGCGACGTGAGCTATAACGAATAGTTGCCACCTCTGGTATACTAGATATCGATGAACAAGCAAATTGCTGATGTGGTGAAAGAACTCTTCGATACAGAAATCGAAGTTGTTTTAACACGCCCTGAAGCACAATTTGGCGACTATGCGACGAACGTAGCGTTGCAACTAGCAAAACCACTGGGTAAAAACCCACGTGAAATTGCCGAGGAGATAGCAACCAAACTACGTGATACTGATGATTTTGCCGAAGTAACTGTAGCTGGCCCCGGGTTCTTGAACATAACACTGGGCGACGAAGCATTGCTGGCAGAAGCACGGCGCGAGCCAAGCAAGCCATACGAAGGAATTTCGTACGTAATGGAGTACAGTTGCCCCAACGCATTTAAGGAACTACACACCGGGCATTTGTACCAGACATTTGCAGGCGATATATTAGCGAAGCTAATAGAAAACGCCGGCGCTACCGTGCATCGCACTAGTTTTGGTGGCGATGTAGGCCTGCACGTAGCAAAATGTTTATGGGGGATGGTGGCAGAATTAGGCGAAATCGCACCTGAAAAACTAAAGACTGTGGGTAGTAATGCATTTGCGCGCGCGCGATGGATTAGCAATTGCTACGTGAGAGGCGCAGGAGCGTACGAGGAAAGTGACGAAGCCAAGCAAGAGATTGATGAACTGAACAAAACAATTTATGGCTTTCATAATGACAACGAACACGACAGCCCACTAGCGAAAATTTACTGGGAAACACGGCAGTGGAGTTTTGACTATTTCGACGCGTTTTATAAACAGCTGAAAGTTGCGCCGCTACGTTACTACCCTGAAAGTGAAACTGCGCCTACGGGTATGGAAGTAGTGAAAGAGCAGCTGGAAAAAGGCAATTTGAAGAAGTCTGAAGGTGCGGTGGTGTTTGAAGGTGATGAGAGTAAGCACCTACATACTAGGGTGTTTATTACCAGCAAAGGCTTGCCAACCTATGAAACAAAAGACATTGGAGTGATATGGCAGGAACAAACCGACTACAATTTTGACCGACGAATTTTAATAACGGGCAACGACCAAAAAGAATATATGCGCGTGGTGTTTGCTGCGGCTGAAACATTTCAGCCAGGCATAGATGCAAAGATGAAACACCTGACCAACGGTACGGTGAAGTTTGGTGATGGCAAAAAAATGAGTTCACGACTGGGCAACGTAAGCCGTGCGATAGACGTGCTAGAAATAGTGCGTGAAAAAGTACGCGAGCTGGTGGCTGACGAATCGTTGGTTGAGCCCGTCGCACTAGGCGCGCTAAAATATGTGTTCGCCAAGTATAGGTTTGGCGGCGATATTGCGTTTGATGTAGATGAGACGGTGACATTAAGCGGTAATTCTGGCCCCTACATTCAGTATGCGCACGCAAGGGCCTGCAGTATTCATGAAAAAGCGAGCGCAACACCCGCGAGACCACAAAGCCTTGACGAAAACGAACGGGCGTTGGTGCGGAAACTAGGCGAATACGTAGAGGTGGTAGAAGCCGCTACTAAAGAACTAATGACGCATCTAATATGCGTGTATTTGTACGAGCTAGCCCAAGAATTTAACCGTTTCTACGAAAAGTCACGCATAGTGGGTGACGAACGCGAGGCGGAGCGGTTGTATTTGGTTGAACAGTATATTGGCACATTGGCAGATGGCTTGCGGCTGCTGGGCATAGAAGCACCTGAAAAACTTTAGGGTTGTCAAAACGCTTTTGAAGGGGTAGAATTGCAGTCAGGAGCAACATGTCGATGCGAATGAATAGGAAATCTGAACAACTCGTGATTATCCTGTTTAACGCGCCCTCGGCAGCGTAGCTTCGAAGTTTCGAGCTTTAACCGCCGCCGAGGGTCCACCTCGGCGGATTTGTTTTCTCGAAACAGTGTAACAACGGAGGACGGGACAAGCCTGTCTTTCGAGCACATCACAACCCCAAGGAGTGACTAAGGCATGGCTGTTACGACGATGGAGCCTGCGATCGATGACTTCGCAGAAGATCTCTACGACCGACTCCGAGACAAGCTCGGTGTCGGTGGCACGATGTCCTACCTGGCACGCAACTGGCTGAGCGACTTTCTGAGGCCGCTCGGCTACGAGCGGACCGACCAGGACGCGGTCTGTCGGGCGCTCGAGGCCCTGAAGCAGGCTGGTCTGGCTGAGCGATGCGTTCCTGCGCATCGGGCTGGTGAGTACAACCGTGAGAAGCGGCCTCACCGCAACGTCGATCGAACCGTGACTATCACGGTCCTGCACTGACCTCCGACGAGGGGCGACCTGTCAGTCGCGTGGCAACCCCGCGCGCAAGGTCGCCCCTCGGGGCAACAACTTGCGCTTAAACAATATTTTAATGCTATAATTTTTTCAGTACTAAACAAAGGAGTTGTGAGATGGTAAAAAAGCACGCAAGCGGATTTATGACATTTATTCGTGAACAAGGCGTAGTAGGATTAGCAGTCGGTTTAGCGATTGGTGTAGCAGCAGGCGACACGGTGGCAAAGCTGGTGGAGGGCTTTGTAAACCCAATCGTGGCGCTGATAGTTGGCTCGCAGGAAGGTCTGCAGGCAGCTGTGTGGACGGTCAACGTCGGCGACCGATCAGCCGACTTTGCCTGGGGCGCATTTGTGAGCTCGGCGATTACACTATTAGCTACCGCATTGGTTATTTACTGGATTGTACACGTAGCCAAGCTAGACCGCATGGACAAGAAAAAAGATTAATCCGTAAAACGCATAGTAAAAGCCTCGCCAAATGCGAGGCTTTTACTTTATTTTGTATAGCAAATAACGTATACTTAAGACATAACGAGAGGGGCGAGTATGAAAATAGCAGTGATAGTAGGAACAACCCGTGAAGGCCGAGTAACACCAAAGCTTGCCAAGTGGGTAGAGACGCGACTGAAGGCAAAACATGATGATATAGAAGTGCTTGATTTGATAGACTACGACATGCCGCTGTTGCCTGAAGCCCCGTGGACACCAGAGAGAGAACTTACCGATGGCGCAAAAGCCTGGCTTGATGGCTTAGAACGTGCCGATGCGTATATGTTTGTAACAGCAGAATACAATCATGGTATCCCGGCGGTGCTAAAAAATGCAATCGACTATACAAATGGCCAGCTAAAACGAAAGCCAGTCGGAATCGTGAGCCATGGAGTCGTGAGCGGTGCGAGGGCTAATGAACAACTACGGCAAGTACTGGGCGCGAAGGTTGGCTCGGCTGTATTGCCAGATACCGTGACGTTTTTTGGCAAGGTAGACGGTGGCATACATGACGATGGCACATTAACACCTGAAACAGAGCAAAATAACGCAAACCTCGACCGTCATATAGATGACCTATTATGGTACGGCAACGCCTTGGCCGCAGCGCGCTAGGAGTATACTAGTAGTATGAATATGTTAGAAAGTGCCGAAGCGCTGATTCGACGCTCGGCTAAGAAATTGGGCTGGAGTGACGCTGACGTAGAGGAATTACTAACACCCGAGCAAGTGCATGAATTTGAGGTAACGGTTGGTGATATTACCCACCAGGCATACCGTGTGCAACACAGTAACAAACGCGGGCCATACAAGGGCGGTATACGCTTTCACCCGCATGTAGATATAGATGAAGTGCGTGCGCTAGCGACACTAATGAGTATAAAATGCGCCGCCGTGAATATACCGCTGGGTGGTGGCAAGGGCGGGGTTGCATTTGACCCTCGCGAGTACGACGAGGAACACGTAGAAGAAGTAGCACGTCAATACGTGCGTGCATTGCAAGAACACATTGGCCCTGACAAGGATGTGCCTGCACCAGACGTGAACACGAACAGCCAGGTGATGGACTGGATGGTAGATGAGTACGAAGTGCTAACCGGCGATAGTACAAAGTCGAGCTTTACCGGCAAAGGGCTTGATAATGGTGGCTCAGAAGGCCGCGATATGGCAACTGGGCGTGGCGGTATGATAGCACTACGTGAGTATTGCAAAGCCAATAACATTGACACAAATGGCCTGACGGTCGCAGTGCAGGGCGTAGGAAATGTGGGTTTTTACTTTGCGAAACTGGCTCAGAAAGAGCTGGGCGTGAAAGTGATCGCGGCGGCGAATTCGAAAGTTACGAAGTACAACCAGGACGGTCTTGATTTCTCGAGCCTTGAGTTTTCTCGGAAAGTAATGGACGAATTAACAGGGGAAGAACGCCCGAGTAACGAAATTATTCAGGTGGATGCAGATGTGTTGGTATTCGCTGCGCTAGGTGAAGTGATTGATGCAGAAAACCAATCCGATATACATGCGTGTGTTGCGCTGGAGCTTGCTAATGGGCCAATTGACGACGATGCCTTGCAGCAGCTTGAGGCACGAGATGTGAGGGTGATACCTGACGTGATAGCCAATGCGGGCGGTGTGATAGTGAGCTACCTGGAATGGCAGCAAAATCGTGCGGGTGAGCATTGGAGTGAAGAAACAGTGAACACTAAGCTGGATGAGATTTTGGGTAAGGCTGTGCACGAAGCAGAAAAACGAGCCAAGAAAGACGAGGTGCCGATGAAGGAAGCTGCGTTTAGCCTGGCACTAGAAAGGTTAGTATGAACAGAACTAACTATATCGGTGATGACGTAACACTACAAACGGTTCTACTTGGGCTAGTCATTTTCTATGAATAGTATATAAATTATTGACAAATTATATCGATTATGTTAATATGTACTTACGATTGATTCAATGAGAGGCTTCAATCGCGTTGTTGTCTACAGTATAAACAAAAGTTGCCGCGTCGTTTTTGACTAAGCTATTCGGGAGCTTTTGTTGGCCCTTAGGGGCTACAGAACTCCGCACCTTAAAAGCTTATGACATCTATTAAATTCATGAGTTGTATTTGCATTGATAATAAAACGGAATGTTCTGTTTCGAATCTAAGTAGAAGCCTCTCATTGAATGTTCAGTGTCTTTTTCAGGGCGTACGTTGCTTATAGAGTTTACGAATGTTTTGAGCTTTTGCGAATTCCTTGCTTTTAAAAAGTGGGGAAGGGCAAGAGTTCAAGCCGTACGGACTCTTGACGCAACACCCCCGCATACCTCCGAGTCATTAGGGACATCGGAAAATGCGGCTCGTCTTCTGAGGGAGACAACTATGTCCAGCATCGTTACTACCGAGTCCGTCGTCGCCTTCTTCGGAGGGCGCGCCGCCAACCTTGACGAGGAGGGCAAGGCCCTCCTCGGTGGCACGCTGGTGCCCGCTGCCTGGTCGAGCTTTGCAAAAAACTCGATCTTTGGCGACCTGCACGAGCCGGTCGCCATCACAGATGATTCGTGGCTCGACAGCAACAAGTACTTCTGGTACGACCTGGGCAAGCTCCAGGACGGCCAGATGGTCGGCCGAGTGAGCCGCCAAGGCACAAGGCACACATTCACCAGAATCGGGCCCAACTCGTGGCACTACGTGCGCCAGGAGAACGACGAGCTGTCGCAGGTCGCTGGATGATGTCATCACAGCATTAAGTCAAACCTTGTGAGAAGTAAAAACCAAGTGCGGGCAATTGTGACGTCGCCTAGTTACCGGGAAACCCCAGAGCCGTCACGGACCCTCAGCAGCCAGCTGAGGGTCTTTCAATTTAAAAATTCTTTATAGCCCAAGTATAATAGTAGTATGCAGAAGTCTGACGATGAATGGAAAAAGGATTTAACCGATGAGCAGTACCATGTGCTACGCAAAAAGGGCACAGAAGTGCCGGGGAGTGGTAAGTATGTGCTGCCACCGAATGATGATGGCGTGTACACCTGCGTGGCGTGTGGCAACGAACTGTTTAAGGCGGAACATCAATATGAATCGACTACGCCTGGCTTAATAGGCTGGCCGAGCTTTTCCGATCTTGCTAATAACGATGCAGTTGAGCTGCGTGATGACAATACTATGTGGATGCATCGCACTGAAGTAGTATGTGCAAAATGTGGTGGGCACTTGGGGCATTTATTTCCAGACGATAGCTCACCAAATGGACAGCACTACTGCATAAATTCAGTGTGTTTGAATTTTAATAAAAAATAACAACACACCTATGCTTGTTTATCTCTGTGAAGGGTATATTATTGAGATATTAGTACCACCAAACAAAGAGAGTAGCACATGGGACGTAAACTGCCAGCTGACCAAGTAGGCGTATTTCCAGGACATCCGAACTTTGATCGCCGTCACGGCGAGCGTGACCGTGTGTTAAAACGAATGTTGGCAGTGCGAGCTGGGTTACCAAAACCCGAAGAAAGCCCGTATGGAAATCTGGGAAATCGCAATCTAAATGCATTTGTAAAAAAACGAGAGATGCAAGACGCGGTTCGTGACAATGTGATTTCCGCGCATGAGGGTGAAACTGGTTCGGGCAAAAGCACGCAGCTTCCGCAATTCGCACTGGAAATGGGCTATCGTGTTGTGATGCTCGAGCCTCGTCGTATTACCGCCAATAGTTTAGGTGAACGGTTGAAGGAAGAGCTGGTGAGCCAGCTTGGCGATGATGCAGCATCATTGGTAGGTATTCGACACGGTGAAAGACGTGAAAATCCGGGTGCTATGGTACAGGTAATGACGCCGGGTACCTTCATGCGTGTGATGGATGAGTTGGAAGAATATTCAGACGAACCACTGCTGATAATCTCGGACGAAATACATGAAAAGGATTTCGAAACAGAAATGGCTACCGCTGTTGCCGCAATGACGCTTGAAAAGCATCCAAAATGGCGACTGGCACTGATGAGTGCAACGATGGATTCTGAAGTAGTTGATAGCCGTATGAGTCGATTCTCGAACGGCTATATACCTCATATCGAAATCGAAGGTAGACCTCATGAGCTAGAGACCCATGAGGAAGAAGAACTAGGCCCGGTGGCTGCATATAAAAAATATGGGGCTGGCCATGAAAGAAGTGTGTTATTTACTGCAGGCAAAGCAGAGATTCGAGACTATATTCGTGAGTTTAGGGCGCTTGGTGACGAAAACCTTGTAATTCTACCGCTACATTCAAAACTGACTGATAAAGAAATAGATAGAGCCATCAAAGCCGAGTTGAAACCCGGACAGCGACTATTAATTATTTCAACACCAGTCGCGCAGTCTGGTCTGACCATTGAAGGCCTCACGCTTGTGATGGTAGATGGGACAGTGCGACGCTCACACTTAGATGCTGACGGCGTGCAAGGCCTACTGAAAATGTATGGAGCCCAAGATGAATTTATTCAAATGGGAGGTAGAGCTGGCCGAGATGTGGGAGGTGGTGTGGCGGTACTATTGAAAGCTTCAGACAGTCGATTTGGGTATAAGGCATTCGAAGATAGAGACGAGCAAGCACCCGCGCAAATCTACAGCACAAACATTGCCAGAAACACGTTGCTTGCAATATCGCTTGGCTATGATTTCTTTAAGGTAAATGACTACCTAATTCATGGTGTGGACAGAAGCAGAATTCTCGACGCACTAGAAGTATTATGGCGCTTGCAGGCGATAGACGAACACAACCAAATTACCGAGATTGGCAAGGCTATGAACGAGTTTCCGGTGCGACCAGAACTTGCTCGCAGTTTAGTATATGCCCAGCAGCACGGTGCAAGTGGCGACAACTTGCGACAACTTGCGGCTATAGTAGCAGCGACCGAAGCCGGCGAATTACCGTTTTACGATGCTTCGGGGACTGTAAGTGAATTATGGAGGAAAGATATACCTGCCATTGCAAAGGATGACCCCATGGCGTCCCTGGGAATGTTTCGAGCAACCCGGAAGTTTTACAAGGGTGACTATGTTAACGAAGCTGCACTATTGCAGCGTGGGTACGATACAAAAAGTGTACTGCAAGCTCATCAAACGTATGACAAGATTTGTCAGACGTTTGGCTTGGATGCGCGTAGAGATAAGATACCTGTTGCTTCTAGTGCAGACGCGGAGCTACTAGAAGATTACCTGACTGCTGGACTGTTCGATTTCACACACCGAAAAACGCACGATGAAAAACTACGCGGAAAAGGTAGTGGCACACGCACATGGTATAGAGAAACGCATCGAACTGAGACAGGTGAACGCCGTATATCTGACAGGAGCCGTATGCAAGTGAAAGGCCCTGACCTTGTGATTGGCTTGCCTCGTAGTTATGAAAAGCCGACAAACGGTGAAATGCAGATCCACAATGTGCTCGAGAGAGTAATGCCAACGAGTGTTTCCAAACTAGCAAAGCATGTGATGCACCTTGTCACTCGGCGACAAGACCAGCCGCCGAAATTGGTGGATGGTGTGCTGAAACAGACAACTGGACTGTTTTTCGGTGATATACGCGTAGGAGAGGAAGTAGAAGCACCAGCAGGTATCGTGCATACAGCAGCGACGAAACGGGTGTTGATGGAAGGTATATTCAATAAGCCTACCCAAACAATTAGCGAGCTTGTACAAATAAAAGATACGCTCGAATACTTGCAGCGCAGAGTCCCGGTGCGTACCAGGCATGTTATGTTCCCGAATGGCATCATGACCCAAGATTGGCTGATGCAGCAAATTGATGAGGCAACCGATGGAGAGGTAACGAATATTTATACGCTCGACAACAGGCTACGTGCTATGGTTGTGCGTGAAAAAATCAGCATGCGAACATGGATTAGTGAAGAACACGAAGCAACCATACGCCGTTCATCACCAGATACGATTACATTAGCAAATGGCGTTCAGTACCCGATTTATTGGACGAATGGCCGAGCGGTAATTAATGGATTTAACTTGCAAGATGTCGATGTGCTACCTGAAACTGGGTTTTTCCTACCAGATGGTCGAGAAGTGTTGTTTAGTCATAAGAATGATAACGATGACACGAAGCGTCTGAAGGCGGGAGCACTAAAAGAGGCTGTTGCCTCAAACAGCGTACAACACGTATAATAATAAACAGTGAAAAAAGCAAACCTTTTGTGGATTGATTTAGAAATGACGGGACTCGACCCGAATGAGGACCGTATATTAGAAGTGGCGGTGATTGCGACTGATTGGCAGTTTAATGAACTAGCGCGATATGAAGCGGTGCAGAAGGTAGAGTCTAACTTGATGCAGCAGCGTATGGTCGGTGAATTCTGGGAGAAATTTCCTGAGGTTAGAAGCCAGTTAACGCAGCAGAACGAGCAAGGTAAAGATACAGAAACAGTAGAAAATGAGTTACTTAGGTTTTTAGAAGAGCAGTTTGATACCAGTGACCCTGTACTGTTAGCAGGCAATTCGATTCATCAAGACCGCAAATTTATTGAAAATGAATGGCCACGGCTCAACGCGAAACTGCACTACCGCATGCTAGACGTGAGCGCGTGGAAGGTAGTGTTTGAAGGCAAGTACAAAAAGAAATTTGCCAAGCCTGAAGCCCACCGCGCGATGGAAGATATACAGGGAAGCATAGAAGAACTGAAATACTATTTGGCGAAGGTGAAACTATGAGAGGCTCTGCGAGAGTACGTACACCACAAGAGTTTGGTATTACGCCCGAAGTTGCTAAAGATGTACAAGCTGCCGCGATAAAAGAGGGGCCCCTCGATCGACCACTTGCGACGTTTTTGGCGGGTGTAATTGCTTCAGCAGACGTACGTGTGATAGTGACTTCAATGGAGGGTGGTGCACCAGCATATAAGAAGGCTGCAGAGCGAGTGATAGTATTCGCACAACGACAAGGGCTTTTAGATGAATCACAAAGAACTTGAAGAATATCTGCTAACATTTCCCAACACCTGGCTGGATTTTCCCTTTGGCGAAGGTACCAGTGTGTACAAAGTAGGTCATAAAGAAACGGGCGAAGGAAAGCTGTTTGCGATAATTGCCGATGGTAGTAAGCCACTGCGCGTGAGCCTAAAGTGTGACCCGCAACTAGCAGAGAATTTGCGTGAAAAATACGAATCAGTGGTGCCTGGGTATCATCTGAACAAAAAGCACTGGAATACGATAATTTGTTCAGGCCAGCTGGACGACGATGAAATAAAAGACCTGGCGCGCCTCAGCTACGATCTTGTTGCTGGTAACTAATTGCCGTTATAGTTTTCGAAGCCTTCGACAAACGGGCTAAGGTTTTGGTCCGTTGTTTGCAAGAATTCACGAACTGGTTGTTTCTTTGTAGAGCTGTATAAATTTGCCATTTGCGTACGCACCGTTTTTAGGTAGTAGGTCATTTCACGAGCATAGGTGCGGTCGAAGATTGCATTCAGGCGTGCGTCCTCTAGTTTTGATTTGAAGTCGGCAACTTCATTGTTCACAGCTATCACATTTTTATTCTTTTCGTCGCTGGTTGCACCGATTGCAGAAACAGCCGTGGCGCTGTCTCGGTTTACATTTGCTAAGACAAGAGTCAGGCTGCTGTTTAGTGTGCGTAGTTCGGAACCCTGAATGTTTTCAGTTGCCTCTGATGTGATGGTCTGTAGCGCTGTCAGCTCGGCGGCTATGGTAGTCATGCGGTCTTTGTTTGACGTGCCACCTGTGGCAATAAGGGTGATAACCAAGATGATGACCGCTAAGAAGCCAGCAATTGCCACCCACACAACTAGTGGATTCATAGTTTTTTGTGGAACAGGCGAAGCAATTTGATTCAAATAATCAATCGATGGATTAGGCTGTTCGGGCTGTGGTGTTTGCATGGGATTGTTTGGCTGCATATACATAGTTAAGCATAATCAATTACAGAGGTAAATAGTGGTACAATAAAAACATGCAGGATGCAAAAGAAGAGGTGCGTGCACGTCTGAATATAGAAGACGTGATTGGCGAATACGTGCAACTGAAGCGAGCTGGTAGAAATTTTAAAGGCTTGAGCCCATTTAGCAGTGAAAAAACACCGAGTTTCGTGGTGAGCCCTGATAAACACATTTGGCATGATTTCAGTAGCGGTAAAGGTGGGGACGTGTTTAGTTTCGTGATGGAAGTCGAAGGGCTAGATTTTCGTGCGGCACTAGAGCAATTAGCTAGAAAAGCCGGCGTCGACCTAAGTATGTACGACACCAAAGGCTCTGGCGAGATTGCTAAAAAGAAAAAACGCTTGCTAGAAGCCAATGAACTTGCTGCGAAATACTATCAGCAAAGCTTGCTAAAAAATCAGCACGCCATGGAGTATATTTTCAAGACTCGTGGATTCTCAAAGCAAATCGTGCAAGATTTCCGTCTGGGCTATGCACCGGATGACGGCGAAGTACTAACGCGGATACTGCTGAATAAAGGATTTAATAAAAAAGATCTTTCCGACGCGGGTTTGGCGAATCGTTATGGCAGTGACCTGTTTCGTGGGCGGATGACGGTGCCGTTGATGGACCCGAGTGGGCAAGTGATTGGTTTCACCGGCCGTATTTTGGTAGATGATCCGAAAGCGCCCAAATATCTGAATACTCCGCAGACATTACTGTATGACAAGTCACGCCATGTGTTTGGTTTAAGTCAGGCAAAGGAAGCCATTCGTAAACAAGACGCAAGCGTAATAGTAGAAGGCAACTTAGACGTGGTAAGTAGTCACCAGGCAGGCGTAAAAAACGTGGTGGCTTCGGCTGGTACGGCAATGACCGAGTACCATTTAAAAGCTCTGAGTCGTCTGAGCCACAACGTGCGCTTGAGTTTTGATGGTGACAAAGCAGGCCTAGCCGCAACCGAACGGGCAATTCCGATTGCCGCACGAACCGACGTGGAGCTTTCAATTATTCGCTTGCCTGAAGGTGCAAAAGACCCCGACGAGCTGATACAACAGGACGCAGGTGCGTGGAAGAAGGCGACTGAATCGGCCGAACCAGTGGTGGACTGGGTATTAGAAGAGTTTTCCAAGCGTGAGAACCTAAAAACAGCGGCAGGAAAACGACGTTTTACTACCGAAAGTCTACGTATTGTGCGAATGTTACAAGATACAGTAGAGCAAGAGCACTACGTGAAGCAAATCGCCAAACTAACCGACAGCTCCTTTGAGGCAGTAAAGGCAAAGTTGAGCGGTGAAACGAATGATGAAACGGTACGTAGAGCTGTGAAAATTGAAGCGACTGAACACGATGTGCGCTACGCATACCAAGATGATGTGCTGGCGGCGCTGTGGATGTTTTCTGCCCAGCGGTACCAGCTAGCGAATTACACAAGTGACATGTTTGTCGGTGAACACAGGCAATACCTAGCGAACCTTCTGCAAAAATCGAACGCCGAACTGACTGCTAAAGAGTTGCAACCTGTTGCAACCTATGTCAAAATAGTAGAACTTAGGGCCGAGACCAGGTACGATGGCTGGAGCGACGAAGATGCGTCGCAGGAAATAGCCAAACTGCTCCGCCAAACGGAAGTTGAACACAAGAAAAAAGCAAAACAAGAACTAATAGAACGGCTACGTGAGGCCGAATCTGCTGGTGACGAAACATTAGCAGGGCAACTGCGCGAACAACTCTCAACATTAATCAAGGAGACTGCCTAGTGGGTAATAATGACGATGACAGCAAGCAATTAAACGACGAGAATGACGAGCAAGAGCTTGATTTACTTGAAGTAGTAGACGAACCAGATGAAGGTGACCTCGAAGATGAAGTCGAGGATGACGAAGATACGCTAAACAGCAACCAATACTTTGATGATGTGTCAGACGACTCGGTGCGTTTGTATTTGCGTGAAATTGGTAAAATTCCACTACTTTCCGCCGAGGAGGAACTGGCACTTGCGCAAAAAGTAGTAAAAGGCGACAAGCGCGCAAAAGATAAGATGGCCGAAGCTAACATGCGTCTGGTAGTCAGTATCGCGAAGCGCTACAGTGGCCGTGGGCTCGATTTTCTGGATTTGATTCAGGAAGGAAACACTGGCTTGCTACGTGCGGTAGAAAAGTTCGACCCAGACAAAGGGTTCAAGTTTAGTACCTATGCTACCTGGTGGATTCGCCAGGCCATAACCCGTGCGATTGCCGACCAAGCGCGTGTGATTCGTATTCCAGTGCACATGGTGGAAACCATCAACAAGCTGCTGCGCACACAGCGCCGAATGACCCAGGAACTAAACCGCGAACCAACCATCGATGAACTGGCAAAAGAACTCGAGATGGAGCCAGAAAAGGTGGAATACGTTATTAAAATTAAGCAAGACATTCAGAGTCTAGACGCCGGTGTAGGGCGTGACGACGACGACGCCGACAGCGTGCTGCAAGATTTTATTGAAGACGAAGACAGCGTTACACCAGAAGAATCTGCCACTACCCAACTATTGAAAGAACAAGTACAAGAAGTGCTTTCAACACTGTCAGACCGTGAACAAAAAATTATTCGCATGCGTTTTGGGCTCGACAACGGCAAGAGCCATACGCTAGAGGAAGTCGGCCAAGAATTCGCCGTAACGCGCGAACGTATTCGACAAATCGAAGCAAAAGCGCTGGCAAAACTGCGAAAGCACAAAGACAGCAAGAAGCTGCACGAATACTTAAAGTAACAAAGGGAAAAGAAGAATGCCTGAAATAGATCGGTGGGCAGACGCAAAGTGTAGACAGCAAGAGCCTGACGCAATGTTTGTGCGTGGTTCAGAACAGAATAAAGCGAAAGAAACGTGTAAAAGTTGCTTGGTGCGAGCTGCTTGTCTGGCCGAGGCACTCGATAACCAGATTGAATGGGGTGTGTGGGGAGGTATGACTGAACGAGAACGGAGATCTCTTTTACGACGCAGGCCAATGCACAGCTGGAGTCAAGTCGTAGCGGCCGCTGAGGCGCACGCAGAGGAGCAGCGCTTGCCACTAGATTTAAATGGATATTTATCCCTCGAAGAAGCCGGTTGATTGTAGAATCGTCGACAACTCGTGCTGTAAATGCGCAACGTCTTTATCGTTGTGTATGAAATAGTCGGCGATGGCTATCGGGCCACCTTTTTCGAGGTTTTCTATCTCTGCCCAGTCGCGTTCGTCTATTTCTTGTTTAGTCATTGGTCGCTCGGGCCGGTGTTCCATGCGGCTGTAGCGCAGGTGTTTTGGGGTAACAATCGCAATTACTGTCATCTCACCAGGGAATTCATGCTTTAGAATTTTGTATTCACTCCAGCTATAGAGGCCATCGAGTACGACATGCTTCTGACCGGCAGCGATCAGGTCACGGGTTTGCTTTACAGCACGTTTTACGACGAAATCTTTGCCTTCTTTTTCGCGAATTTCTTCGCGGAATTTTTTATCTTGGTCCCAATCGCCTGGCGTTAAACCTGCTTCTTTCATGGCTTCATAAATAATGCCGCCAAAGTATACCTTTGGATAACCCTTCTCAGTGAGGTACTCTACCGCCGCACTTTTACCGCTACCAGCTAGGCCGACGAACGCGACAATCTTCACATTTTCGTTTTTACTCATCTTGATCAGTATACCATGGGGTGTAAACGCTATTTACCTTCACAAGCATATGCAGTAAAGTATATCTATATCCTATTTATAAGGAGGGAATACACAAAGTGCCACGTTTACCAATACCGGGCGCCGATGAAGGTACATGGGGGGATGTCCTCAATCAGTACTTGCTCGCAGCTCACAAATCAGATGGTTCATTGAAAGATGACGCGGTACCGGCTGCTGCTATTCCCGATGCAACTATCACAGAAGCAAAATTAGACTCCGCGCTGGCTACAAAAGTAAACGGTGCTGGGGGCAATCCAACCATGGGTGGCGACCTCTCTGGGACTGCTAGCAATGCACAGATTGTGGCTGGAGCGGTTGGTACTACTGAACTCGCAGGCAGCAGTGTGACCAACGCAAAGATAGCCGATGGTACAATTGCAGAAACAAAGCTAGATAGCGCAACTCAAACAAAGCTCAATGCTTCGGCGACTATAGCAGATGGTGCGGTTACCACTGTAAAAATTGCTGATGGCAATGTGACCGCGGTCAAGCTTGCGTCGAGCGCAGTGAGTACGGCCAAAATCGCCGATGCCAACGTGACAACTGCAAAGCTAGCAGATAACTCTGTAACGGTAGACAAAATCGCCACTGCCGTTGGCCCAACAAACGGCCAGCTACTGGTTTACAATGGTACTACGCTGGGCTGGACTGACCCGACGGGTGTGCCCACCACGCTTGATGATCTTTCAGACGTAAATACATCTGGTGCAAGTGATGGTCAATCACTCGTCTACCAATCTGGCACAAGTACATGGGTGCCCGCTACCGTGTCCAGTGGTGGTGGAGTAACAGATCATGGTGCTTTGACAGGGCTCGCAGATGATGATCATGCGCAATATCACAACGATGCTCGTGGTGACGTACGCTACTACACAAAATCTGAAATAGATACATCTCTCGCGGGCAAGGTAGACGACAGTGATGCACGCCTCAGTGACAATCGTACGCCAGTAGATGGCTCGGTTACTAGCACCAAACTCGCCAGCGATAGTGTGACAGAACCAAAACTATCCGTAACAAATTCACCCAGCAGCAGTGACGTACTTAGCTGGAATGGTAGTGGACTAGAGTGGACTGCAGCGGGTGCAGGGGTAAGCGACCACGGCGCCTTAACTGGTCTGAGCGATGACGACCACCCGCAATACCACAACGATACTCGGGGTGATGCACGGTACTACACACAATCTCAAGTAAATACCTCACTGTCGGGCAAGGCAGATACGTCCCACGCTCATGCAGCGGGAGACATCACCTCCGGAACTATTGCAACTGCGCGATTGGGCTCTGGCACTGCAAATAGCACGACATACCTTCGTGGGGATGGGACATGGGCAACACCAAGCGCTGGAACCGTTACGTATGCAGATGTACCAGCTGGTTCGACATTTACGGTATATAAGCCACCGGCTGGGTCATGGCCTGGCTCTCGTCCCTCAGCTCGTACCGACATCTACTTTATTTTCAAGGGTTCAGGCACCGCAGGTACCGGCACAAGCCCTGAATCTATTATGATTGACGGAGACGACTGGCAGATTCTCCCATGAGTACGTTACCTAGCTGGACAATGGTTGAGAACCAAACGAAGCTCGTATACCGCGGGCGAACTGATCATTTATTAGATCCCGGTTCTGGTTCAAGTGGCACTCCACTGTTCGCTGGTCATGTGCCATGGACGAACTTTTGGGGGATGAATGCCTCTGAAACAGTGCGACCAACAGAGGATGAAGCTCTGACGATTATCGGTGGAAACATCTACTCTCGACGTAAATTTACGTCATCCGAGGTTACCACAAATTGGCTAAACTCGCGCTTAGATGAAATCGATATATTAGGAGCGTACGGCGTACTATCGTGTAAAGTAAACGGAGACGCATGGGACCAAGTCGTGGCAGGAAACAAAGATTCCATGCTAAATATCGTGCGCGATGTGGCCATAGCTCGTCGCGGGGCGGGTAAGCCTGCATTTGCATTTACGATACATCATGAACCAGACGGTGACGGACCAATAGGTGATCCATCGTCGAGTAATGCTGACCGAATAGCAAACCTCGAACTATGGGCGCAGATGCAAATATATTGCTCAAACTACTTTGCAGGAATAAAAGACGCTAGCTACAACGCGGCAAATGATGTGTCAGATGTGATGGCTTGGTGTTCGATTGCAAACGGCCACTGGTGGGGGACAAAGTTCCCGAAACCAGACCGTGTGGCAGCCGCCCACCCACAGGAACTGTATGATGTGTTTGAGCAAAATGGTTCGATACTCTTAGGAGATTTTTATGATCCCGAACCACCAAATGGCGACAGAGACAACCCTGGTGGTTACCCCGCCAATGCAGACAGAACATCAGTAAAGATTGCTGGCTTTATAGATTGGGCAGACTCCTGTGGGGGTACAGTTGCACTTGGTTGTGGTGAGTTCGGCACAACAACAGATGTGGAGATGCAAGCCGTATTTGACGTCATAATGGCTCGACGTGATGTGTGGGCCATTACTATGTACTTCAACAGTTTCGCGAACAGCAAGTGGGACTGGCGACTGATTCCAGACAGCTATCCGGCTTACAACGGAACGAATAGCAAGGGCTTGGTAGATGAAGGCGGCTCTATAATGACTGAGCTCCAGCTAGAGAAGTACCGCACACTACGCGACTTATCACTAACAACACCATACACGACGGAGCCATAATGGCAACTATAGCAGCACTTACTGAGGATTTTGAGAGCGGGTCGAACGGAGCAGCCCTCAGCGGGCCCCGACGCTACGTTTGTAGATACTAGTTTTGAAGGTGGTTTAGCTGCACAGATGACGACCACCGGCGGGGTGGTAAAATCTTATCGGGTAGACCACTCATCACAAAGTGAAATCTGGTTTGGTTTTGCGCTTCGAATCGATACTGTTCCTACAGCTACAACAACCATCTATCAAGCATTTCAGGGTACGACGCTAGCGTGCACCATTCGGCTAATGACGGATAACACCGTACAACTTCGAGACAACTTGACCTCTAGGTTTATTTCGCCCGTACTTTCTAGTAACAATTGGTATTGGGTGTCTGTTCACTTCAAGCCAGGTGATGCAGCAGGTGCGCGACTAAAAATATACGATGCTGGCTCATCGCTAGTGTATGATTCAGGCAATGGAGCAGCAACTTCTACCGCTGCGACAGCCATGGACAATCTACGCGTCGGATTACTGGCCACAACAGGCGACTGCACCTATTCGATAGACCGTATGTTGGCAGATGATACCGATGAAGTTGGCCCTCCATCATACAGCTCTACAGAGATAACGGAGCTAAGGGAAGATTTTGAAAACGGTGCGGACGGTGACCCACTAGATAGCACCAGCACGATATTTAATACAATTACGGGCGCTGGGCCAGATGCCACATTCGTAGAAAACCCATACGAGGGTTCATTAGCGATGCATGTTGATGTAACTGGTGGCGCTGTGAAAACCTATCGGGTGGATTATACGGCTCAGACGGCTGCATGGTATGGATTTGCGTTGCGGCTAGGTGCATTACCTACGGCTATCACGACTATTTGTAACGTACAACAAGCTGGAACTTCCGCGATTGCGTTTACCGTAAGAATTCAAACAGACGGCACTATCCAACTACGGGATGGTTTGGTCACGCGTTTTACTTCCTCTAGTGCTCTGACTCCGACAGAGTGGTATTGGGTATCTGTCTACTTTGAGCCAGGAAGTGCAACGGGTGCACGGCTTAAAATTTATGACCGTGCGGCAAGCAACGTATACGATTCTGGAATAGGTGTAGCTACTTCTACGACAGCCACACAAATGGACAGTTTACGTATGGGGTACACGGCTGGAAGCGGAGACGCTATATTTTCGCTTGACCATTTACGCGCGGATACTGATACAGAGATAGCGGCTATACCAGACGAGCAAACGGCACTAAACGTGACTATCGATTCAGACCCTGCAAGTCCAGAGGCAGACGATACGATTAC
>JAUIBD010000008.1 GCA_030427525.1 bacterium | reverse complement strand
GCCCGATTGAAACAGTAGACCGCCCAGGAATTTGCGAAGTAAATGCGAAAACTGGCAAGGTAACTGCGTGGAACGGTACCACTAGTCGCCAACGCTCACTACATGTGCGCATGGCACTCACCCCACAAGGCTTAATCTATGTGGGCGATGCCAACAAACTGAATGGCATAAAAGACAAGCACAACGACCTTGGTTTGTGGCAGTGGGCCAACTAGCGCTGAAAAGTAGGCCAGAATTAGAGAAGCGCTTGCAAGAAATTGCAAGCGCTTATGTTTTACATACAGGGGTAAACATAGTATAATTATGCCGTAATCGTCAGTGTTCTGATGGTTGCTCTAGGCTCATCTGTGTGGCTCCAACTCGCGTGTCGAGACGTTGCCCGGATAGGGCCATGTTCTTTGACATACTAGCTAGCTACATAGGTAATACTAGATCAACCATTACAACGCTGCATCCACCTACAGTTCGGGAACATTCCCGAGGAGGGAGACGTCATGTCTCGCAAGTACTGGGTGCGGCTGCTCGTCGCATCCACTGGTCTGGGGCTGCTGGGACTTGTCCCGGCACCTGCTCAGGCAGACAGCTACGACGGGGGCACCGACTACCCGTACGGGACGGAGTGCGTCATCTCCGCCGAGACCAACCCGGACGGCGTGATTGACAGCGTGCCGCCGCTGCCGTACTGCTTCGACCCGGCCGGCACGGCCGAGGACGAGGCACTCGCCGGGTCGAGCGACCCGCGCTGGTCGTACACGGTGGGTCCGTGGCAGAACTACGAGTCTCTGTACGGCGACCAGCCGTACATGACTCACGGTGCCACCATCGTCGTGGAGGTGTTGGACAACAACCCGCCCGGCGGTCAGCTGCCGAACATCAGCAAGACGCAGTTCGTGCTGACGTACCCGAACACCGCCGACGTGACGCCCGCCGACAACGTCTTCTCGTTCGAGGTGGGGCTGGACTGCCTGCAGGACTCGGGAGGTACCAACTACCGGACTCTCACCACTTCCGTCGAGGAGGTGGCTGACCCCGGCAAGGCGTACACCCAGTACGTCAAGCCGCAGGCCAGCGAGAGCACGGGCAGCTTCGCCACCGAGGGTGACCAGGCCACGCGCATCATGGACGGCACGCGCGTCGACGGCCTGGCCGTGATGACCACCGCGGGTGACCGCGAGGGTCTGCGGTCTGGGCGCACCTGGGAGCTGAAGTTCAAGGTGCGCGACGTGCCGGGGGGAGCCCTGTACACGGCGCACACCGAGAACGTGGTGGTACCGCCGTGTCCGGGTGACTCGGTGGTGCAGCCGCCTCCGCCGAAGCCGAAGGTCTTCCCGAAGGCGAAGATCTACCGCATGAAGCCACATGCGCTCAAGGTCGTCATGGACAAGGGCTCGCTGAAGGTTGGCAAGTTCAAGATCAAGGTCAAGAAGCCGCCCAAGCGCAAGAAGCCTAAGTCCAGCTTCCACCAGTTCACGTCGCAGACCAAGTCGAAGTGGAAGACGGGCCTGCCGTACCGGACCAAGGTCACGGTCATGGCGAAGTACAAGCGTTGGGGCGTGCTGAAGTGGCGCGTCGTCAAGCGGTACAAGGTCGTCCGCATCGGCAGCTAGCAAGACTCCTCCTGGAAGGAGGGGAGTCAAGGAACACGGCGCGAGCCGACGTCTACGGGGCAACCTGTGGGCGTCGGTCGCGCCTGTTCGCTTTTATAGGATTATTTTCAGATGGTGCTTATGCTACAATTGAGGGGACATGAACCGTCTGCATACTAGGCAAACAGCACGATTTTCTATGGCGGTACTGCTGATAGTAGCACTGCTTTTTGGCGTGGCATATCAGCCAACCGCCAGGGCAGCAGACATTAGCACTAACAGGTTAACCAATGATAAAATCGTGTCGGCTAATAGAGTCGATGGCGCTGTTGATCTTCACCTGAAGAACCTCAACGTAGCTCAAGTGCTAAAAAACAAGATGGCTGCCTACTATCCGGGCAACAACACCTCGACACGCATCGGTGGTCAAGCCATGGGTATACAGATTTTAACGGGTAAAAAGGGTAAGGTTTGTAATCTAGAGAATTCTTTACAAGGTGACCTTGAAGTAAAGATAGTTCTCGACGGCGGGGTTCAAAAGCTGTATACAGTAGCACTGAAGGATGTCTGCAATACCAATAAATTCTATGGAAAAACGATTGATTTCCCAAACGGTAACTTGATAGACGATGCGTCTGGGTTTAAAAAAGCCAACATAACGATTGGGTACAGCGGGTTCATAAACGCGGATAGGCTGAATAAAACAATAGGGAATGATCTTAACTACCGTATAAAACTAGTAGGGCCACGCAATAGTACTGCAAAGCTTGCCCTGTTGAAAAAAAGCGACTACGACGAATTTGGCCTGCGAAGCGCGTATAGCGGCAATGTCGATAGCGCTCCTAATAAGGAGGTAGAGATTAAAGTTCCATTCGGATACCCATGCAATACCAGCAGTAGTATTCACCCAGTCGACAGGACAGTAAAGCTTTACGACGCGGATGCCGGCTTTGGCGACACCTATATGTGGGTAACAGTAAACGGAAGAGAACTTAACAGGAGTGAATATAACGTAGGTCAGTTCAGACTAATTGATACAACCTCATTTCGTAATGCAACCAAGCGTTGGAAAGTAAGACAGAGCGACGGCACCTATAACCAGCTTGTTATAACGAATGCCGCTGTAAAACCAGGGGACAGTTATCGACTGCACGTACTGAATGACGGGAGAAATAGACGCATTGACCCCCACAACAACACTCTGAGTGTATCAATTCCAAACGACAGTATTTATGCCGACGTCAGTTGCGACTTTGGCCTGGTGCCATATGTATCTGTGGACCCTGATGTGTATGCAGGGAACGCAGCGCTGAATGTGGACGGTGGAATAACGAAAAATGGCGATGGCGATGTGCCAGGGAATCATCCATGGGAGATCTACGTTGTAAAGTACAGTAGTGATCCGAATCGCACCATACGAGGTATCGACCCAGCGGCTGATGCCTGTTCGTATGTATCTGCCGTGGATCGTTTAAGCTGTAGTTCTCCTCCCTTCTATAGTGCGTCGTACCCAGCCTCGGACAGCGTCGATCAGCGGCCCTACAACGACCCTGTGAGTGACCCGCCAGGTACGTACACGTGCTTCTTTACCCGCGTACGTGACCCGACCGACAACGCTGGCGACGATACCTCATGGCGCTATAGCAATATGGCCTGCGCTCAAGCAGGCAAGCTTCCTACGATACAGGTGTGGGGAGGTGACACTCGTGTAGGTGGCAATATTGGCACTAGTACACATACGATTGATACAAAGCTGTACGGTAGCTGGGGCGAATATGGCGTGTTCTCGGATGGCAGCAACAGTGCCATGGCCTCTGGTAATGGCTTGTATACTGGCGCCGCAGCGGGTTCTACACAAGAAGACTGGAGCAAATTAACCTTCGCGAATATAGACGCCACGAATCTGCCTGCATTTGGTAATTATGGGGGCGTCGCCGCAAGTTCGATTAGCACCACCGCTACCACCGTTTACAATACAGATCATACATTTACATCGACCGATTGGGATAGCGGCAGTGCTAACAAACGGCGTGTGTTTTATGTAGAAGGTACGGCATTCATTAATGGCAACCTACGCTACACCGGTACCTTTGCTTCGATTGATCAAATTCCGCGCATCGTGATAGTGGCCGATAACATCGTGATTGCGCCGGGTGTGACGCAAATAGACCCGTGGCTAATAGCAACAAAAGTATCGCCAACAGCAACAGACGAAGATGGCAACATCAGCACGTGTAGTGACGTGGCATTTAGCGGCAACTACTTCGTGCCGTTTACCGACGACGGCCTGCTAGACACTACTACATGCGACCGCCAACTTACATTTAATAGCCCGGTAATTGCGAAAAAGATTTACTTGTATCGGACCGCTGGTGCCAACGAAGATGGTGCTGCCGAGGTGTTCAATCTTCGTGGAGACGTGTATTTATCGTCGCTAAGTGGCACGAATACGCAGCCCGTTGCGACGACGGACGTGATTATAGAATTACCACCACGATTTTAAGAGGAAACTCGTGCTTGTGTCGACTATAGTGCTTATGTATAATGAGGGGTAATATGGCAATACTAAAAAGCGTGGGCGACTTTTTTGCACTCGACATTGGTACCAATGCGGTGCGTGTTGTTCAATTGGGCGCAAGTGGCCAAGGAAACTGGAGCTTACTACACTATGGCTACGCGCCGGTCGATAGCAAAACCACCTCTGCTGACTCGCCTGAAGCACGTCGGCGCCTAGGGGAGGTCATTATGACTGCCGTTGGCCAGAGCGGCATAAAAACTCGCGATGTAGTGATCGGTCTACCAAGCCAGAAAACATTCACGACCGTGATAGATGTGCCGACTATGAGTGAAGCAGAGCTGAAAAGCACGATTAAATACCAGATAGACCAATATATTCCAATGTCGATCGACGAGGCGAAAGTAGACTGGAAACTACTGGGTCAATCACTGCATGATCCGAAACAGCAAGAGGTGTTACTTACGAGTACTGCGGTGAATTATGCCGAGGATCGTCTAGAGTTTATCGAAGGATTAGGGTTGAATGTTGTCGCGGCAGAGCCCGACCCGATAGCAATGATTCGTTCGTTGTTGCCAACTGGAGTATCAGACGCACGCTTGCTAGTAGACATGGGCGAACAGTCAACTGACATCGCGATTACGTATGGTGATGCGCCACGACTAGTGCGAACCATTCCGGTTGGGCTGAACTCAATGCTCAAGGCTACGGTGCAGAATCTTAGCGTGCAAGAAGACCAAGCACGTCAGTTTATTTTGAAATTTGGCCTTGCGCCAGATCGTCTAGATGGCCAGGTGCTTCACGCTTTGGAAAGCACGCTCGATAACTTTACGAGTGAGCTGACAAAATCGGTGAAGTTTTTCCAGACTCGCTATGCAAATACTCCTGTTGGCGGTATCTTACTAGCAGGCTACGCCAGCAGTATTCCGCGTTTTGGTGAATATGTGGCCGCAAAGACAGGCGTAAAAGCTGAACCTGCTAATCCATGGCAAAAAGTACGCGTATCGCAAAGCGAGCAGCAGCAGCTACTGCCAATTATGCATGAATTTTCTACCGCTGTAGGGCTAGCGCAACGGAGCAACAGAATATGATTGAAATTAATCTTATTCCTGACGTAAAGCTTGAGTTGCTGCGGACGCAGCGACAACAACGAAACGTCATTTCTATCTCTATTTTGCTAGCAATCATCGCTGCAGGACTTGTCGTGCTGCTTGCTGTATACGTTTTCTTGGTGCAGGGGGTTGCAATTACGCTTGCGCAAAACGCTATTGACGAAGAAAGCGCGCAGCTGCAAAAGGTTGAAGATTTGTCGAAAACTCTGACCATACAGAAGCAACTTGAACAGATTTCGTCGTTGCACGATCAGAAACACGTATCGTCGCGCGTATTTGATATTATGCGCACCATTGTGCCAACGGGCACCAACAGGGTATCGATATCACAGCTAGGGCTTGATACTGAGAGCAACACTATAACCATTGAAGGCGAAGCCAAGAATGGCTATCCGGCGCTAGAAGTATTCAAGAAAACAATCGCGAAGACTACCTTTGAATATGTGCAGGATGGTACAAAACAAGACGCACTACCGATTGCGACCGACATTACAGATGGTGACCAGCGTTACGGTGAAGCCAGCGACGGCAGTAGAGTGCTTCGGTTTACACTGAGCTTTACGTACCCAAGCGAACTATTTGCGACTACCTCTGAGCGAGGACGGGTTGTAGCGCCAAACAACCAGAATGCGACTGACTCGGCCGTAGGTGTCCCGACTAGCCTGTTTACTAACAGGGGAACGGAGGAGTAATGGCAGCTACTGATAAAAACGTTGCAATTCGCAAGCGTCAACAAATTGAAAATGCTGGACGAACAATGTTTATGTGGGTGGCTATCGCTGCGGCTCTGGTGGGCACGGCAGCAGTAGTTGGCGTGAGTTTGTTTGAACGAATGGTGTTCAACCAAGAAATCTTAAACGAAAAGAATAATACGGTTCGCACGTTGAAAGACAACAACGCAATCGTCGACGAACTAAAAGCAAACGTACGCGTGTTGAACACGAATGAAGCGCTGAAAGAAACGCCTCGTTCGGCCGATGCAGAGCCAGTCTCGGTCATTCTTGACGCGCTGCCATCATCATCTAACGCAGAGGCATTTGGAGCATCGTTACAGAAAAAACTGTTGAACGTTGACGGCGTATCGATAGAAACGTTGTCGCCGCTGAATGTCGAGACAGAGGTAGAAGCTGGTAATGTCGGTGAAATCGCCTATGAGTTCACCGTGACAACTAGTTCGCAAAATGTTGCCGCCTTGAAAACAGTCCTGCAAAATCTAGAAAAATCGATTCGACCAATTGACCTTGTGAAGTTGTCGGTTGATCAGCAGAACAACAGAGTGACGTTGAGTGGAGAAGTGCACACATACTTCCTACCAGAGACCAAGGTTGAGCTAACGGAAATAGAGGTAGAGCCGTGAAAAAGTCAGACATCGCGATGATTATATTGATAGCCTCTGTAAGCGTGATGTTTGCGTATGGCGTCGTGAGCGCAATTCCTGTGCTGAAAGCACCCTCTAAATCAGTAAGTGTACAAACAATAGACGAATATTCAACAGAAGTAGAAACGCCAGATCCAAATATCTTCAATAAGGATGCAATTAACCCAACCGTTGACGTAACTATTGGTGGCGAGTCTGCCGATAGCCAGTAGGGGGCGAACGGCATATGGCGCTACTAACAACCGAGCTACAGGAAAAGCTACTTTCTCTTCTGGTAGAAGAAGGCCTAGTTGCAGAGGCTTCTGTAGCTGAAGCGCAAGCAGACGCGACCAAGACGAATCAGCCTATATTAGCTATCTTGACGCAAAAGGGTATGGTTGACGATGAGCTGCTCACGCATGCCACGGCCCAAGTATCAGGCGTACCATACGTAAACTTACGTAATAGCATTATCGATGAAAAGATTTTGAACTTGCTACCTGGCGACATTGCTGAACGTTTTATGGCCGTACCGCTTGCGGAAGTCCAGAATCGTCTGGCTGTTGCGATGATTGACGCGAACAACGTGCAGGCCGTTGATTACTTGGCAAACCGTATCCAGCGACCGATTAAAGTGTTCATGGCCTCAGAGGCAGGTGTACGACATATTCTGGATCAGTATAAAACAGACTTGTCGAGCGTGGATGAGGCTGCCGTACAGACCGAGGAAGATGTCGCTACTGATGAGAAATCCGGCAATATAAAAACGATCGTACAAGATTCCCCAATTAGTCGAGCCCTCAGTACGATACTTGAGTACGCTGCTAAAACTCGAGCTAGTGACGTGCACATAGAACCCCTTGAAAAAGCACTCAAGATTCGTGTGCGTATTGACGGAGTTTTGCGTGAAATTATGCAGCTACCAAAGAGTATCGAACCGGCGCTGGTCAGCCGAATAAAAATTTTATCCAATCTAAAGATTGACGAACACCGGACTCCACAAGACGGCCAGTTTGCTATACAGGTTGCCGGCAAAGAGGTTGACCTTCGTATCGCAATTAGTCCAGTCGTGTGGGGTGAACAAGTCGTGATTCGTTTGCTAGATAAAAGCGGTAGTAGCTTTGATCTAGAGGAGATGGGCTACGCCGGTCGCGCACTTCGTGCTATCAGAAAGGGCATCCAGCGTCCGAACGGTATGATCCTGACATCTGGCCCGACAGGTAGCGGCAAGTCAACCAGTCTGTATGCGTTGATAAAGGAGATTAAAGACGACAGTATCAACATCGTTACCCTTGAGGACCCTGTCGAGTACAAGATGGAAGGCGTCAACCAGATCCAAGTGAATGCAGAGGTTGGTCTGACGTTTGCCAGTGGTCTGCGCTCTATTTTGCGTCAGGACCCCAATGTCGTGATGGTGGGGGAGATTCGTGATAGCGAAACAGCAAACTTAGCCGTACAGGCTGCGCTAACGGGTCACCTCGTATTTAGTACACTCCACACCAATTCGGCAGCAGGTGTGCTGCCACGCTTGCTCGACATGGGCATAGAGCCATTCCTGATTGCCAGTACAGTCAATACTATTATTGGCCAGCGACTTGTGCGTCGCGTATCGAAACAACGTGATGTATACAACTCTAACCCTATAGAGACGCAGAATATTACGACGACTGTTGGGCATTTGCTGCCAAAGGCAAAAGAGCAGATTGCTACGATATCGCAAGATCTTGGCTACAAAGACTTGCCTCTCGCAGGGCAAAACGCTTATACTTTAGTTAAAGGTAAAGACACCCCGCAAACACCGCGCGGCTACTCTGGCCGAGCTGGTGTGTACGAGGTGATGGATGTTACCGAGGAAATTCAAAATCTAATCGTTGCCAGAGCAACAAGTGCTGAGATACAACGCAAAGCGATTGAGCAAGGTATGATTACCATGCGTCAGGACGGATATCTAAAGGCGCTTGGCGGTATTACAACGCTCGAAGAAGTTAATCGCGTGGCAGCAGACACGGCCTAAAGAAGGGTGGAATATGAGCCAAGAACTGAGAATTGAAATCCTGCTAGAAGAAGTAGTGAAAAAGCGCGCGAGCGACCTGCACTTGCAAGTCGGATTGCCGCCCATGCTTCGTGTTGATGGTTCACTGGCACCTATCCCTGGCTATAATCCCCTTGGTGAAGCAGAGGTGGAAGCACTGGTGTTCGCCATCCTAGACCAAGACCAACAGCAAATTCTTGCTAAAGATAAAGAATTCGACTTTAGTTTCGCCTTTGGCAACCTAGGTCGTTTCCGTGTAAATGCCTTTCACGAACGAGGCAACCTTGCCGCTGCGCTGCGTCTGATTCCAAACGAAATAAAAAACGTGATGGAACTTGGTATGCCACAAGTCGTGAATAACTTTTCCGAGTACCCACGGGGGCTTGTGCTTGTTACTGGCCCAACCGGTAGCGGTAAATCAACCACACTAGCAGCACTGGTAGACAAAATTAATAGTGAAAAATCGCAGCATATTATTACAATTGAAGATCCGATTGAGTTTACGCACAAATCGAAAAAATCGGTGGTAGTACAGCGTGAAGTCCACTACGATACCTATAGTTTCTCGGCGGCACTGCGTTCTAGCTTGCGTCAAGATCCCGACGTGGTGCTCATTGGTGAGATGCGTGACCTTGAAACGATTTCAGCAGCAATTACGATAGCAGAAACCGGACACTTGGTGTTCGCAACCTTGCACACCAACAGCGCGGCGCAGAGTATTGATCGTATGATTGACGTCTTTCCTCCGCATCAGCAGCCACAGATTCGCGCTCAGCTAAGTAACATCCTGATGGCAATTTGTTCGCAGCGGCTTGTGCCTGCGATTGGCGGTGGCCGTGTGGTTGCGGCTGAAGTGCTAATTGCGAACCCAGCAGTGCGCAATATTATTCGTGAAGGAAAAAGCCACCAGCTGGACGCAGTGATTCAGACAAGTGCCGAACAGGGAATGCAGACCATGGATCGTACGTTAGCTAGTTTGGTACAGGCAGGGACAATTACCTTTGATGAAGCGCGTAACTACGCTGTAGATTTGACTGAATTTGAACGATTGATGAGAGGGTAGCAGGCGATAGGTGAAACGATTTAGCTACGAAGCAAAGGACCTTTCCACCGGCAAGATGGTAAAGGCAACCGTGCAAGCGGACACAGAGAGTGCTGCCGCTAAGTTGTTGCTATCACAGGGCTTCACTCCTCACAGTATCAAAGAAGACACCGATGACGGTGGATTGCTTGGCAAGCTCAGCGGTCGTATTCGCACGAAAGACAGAGTTGTATTTACCCGACAGCTATCGACACTGATTGGAGCAGGGCTGCCGCTTACGCAGAGTTTGCGTACCGTTCACGATCAAACGCAGAACAAAAAGCTCCAAGGCATCATCGATGATGTCATCGCCTCTGTAGAAGGCGGAAAGTCGCTTTCTGACTCATTTTCACAGCACAAAGACGTGTTTGATAATGTATTCCTGGCGCTCATAACAGCTGGTGAGGCGTCTGGTACGCTTGACGAGGCATTAAAGCGAATCGCGACCCAGCAAGAGAAAGACGCCGCTATGATGAGCAAGATACGCGGAGCGATGGTGTATCCTGCAATCGTACTGTTCGTCATCGTTGCCGTGGTCATATTCATGCTCGTTGCCGTGGTACCGCAGGTTGAGAAACTATATGCTGATCTTAAGCAAGAGCTGCCATTTATTACGCAAATTATGGTATTTTTGGCTAATCTGATTGTGAACTATGGCTGGTTGCTATTGATTTTGCTTGGTATCGGAGTGTATTTCCTGCGCCAATATCTTCGCACAGAAAACGGCATCAAGCAGCTCGATACATTAAAACTCAACATACCAATGTTTGGCGGCATGTTCCGCAAGCTGTATATGGCGCGGTTTTCACGCACAGGCCAAACGTTGCTGAACACGGGCGTGCCGATGCTTGATATGCTGAAAATTACCGCGCAAGCTGTTAATAACACCGTGATTGCAGAGTCAATCGAACGCGCAGCCGACAAAGTAAAAGGTGGTAAGGCACTTTCAGCTGCATTGAAGCCTGAAGAATACATCCTCCCATTTGTGCCACAAATGGTCAATATCGGCGAACAATCTGGCAAGATAGACGAGATGATGGGCAAAGCTGCCCAGGTGTACGAAGATGAGTTAGACGAAGAGATAAAATCCATTTCTACAGCCATTGAACCAGTGTTAATGGTTGTTCTGGCACTGGTGGCTGGTAGCCTGGTGGCGGCGATTCTACTACCTATTTATGGCTTGGTAAACAACATAAATCTATCTTAGGCTAGACAAGAATCGCCGAGGCGGGTATGATAAGCGTAAGCAGTAACACGCGAAGCTCATAGAAAGGTGGGACAAACGCATATGACGACGCAAAAACAACAAAACGGCTTTACGATTATAGAGGTCGTGCTGGTGCTGGCAATAGCAGCATTAATATTCTTGATGGTGTTTATCGCACTACCGGCATTGCAGCGCTCGCAACGAGACGCCGCGCGCAAGACTGATATCAGTACAGTAGCAGCGGCAGCGTCTGACTACACATCGAATCACAACGGTAACCCGCCGACATCGGCAAATGTACTCGATAATTATGTCGAAAAGATGTCTGAATATACAGATATCAATATACGGGGTAACATAAGTGCTACGATTGATTCTGTTAGCAACGCAAACAATGTTGATGTGTGGGCACAAGCCAAGTGTACCGACAACGCTGATGCGGCAGAGCGCGGTTCGCCAAAGCAAACAGCAGTACTCGGCGAACTTGAAAGTGGTGACGTGTACTGTAAATCAGTATAGTAACCGTAAGAATAAACGAAAACAGGTAGCGAGCGCTACCTGTTTTCAATGTATAATAAGCCTATGCTTTTAGAATATATAGTAGTTGGCGCACTTGGCCTGGTGTTTGGGTCGTTTGCTGGTGCTACGGTGTGGCGTCTTAGGGCGCGACAACTGGTGTCTGATAAGGCTGAAGGTGAAACGGTAGATGTGGCTGAGTTACGTCGCTTGAAACCGCTCACGCAACAAACACTCTCTAAAGATCGTTCACAGTGCCTACACTGTGCGCACGAGCTAGCCTGGTATGATTTATTGCCGCTTGTAAGTTGGCTTTCAACAAAAGGCAGGTGTCGTTACTGTCACAAACCCATCGGGTATTTTGAGCCACTTATAGAGATTGGTACTGCAGCGCTGTTTGTAAGCTTTTATATGTATTGGACTGCTGTTTTTGTACCGCTGTGGCCTTTACTAGTGTTGTGGGGCATCGCACTAGTACTGCTCGTCATTTTATTTGCCTATGATGCAAAATGGTTTTTACTACCCGATAGTATGATGTGGCCATTTATCGCTGTGAGTGCCTTGATTGCTTCTGTGGGCGTGCTGTTTGCCGCAAACGGTAGTGAAGCCCTGCTGGATACGGCGCTGGCGGTACTGGTTCTTAGCGGGCTGTATCTTGTATTATGGGCTGTTTCAAACGGCGAATGGGTAGGATTTGGAGATGTAAAACTCGGACTCGGACTTGGGCTACTACTAGGCAGCTGGCAGCTGGCGCTACTCACTCTGTTTCTTGCGAACTTGATTGGCACATTGATAGTGTTGCCGGGTCTTTTGACGGGGAAGTTGTCGCGCAAGGCTCACATCCCGTTTGGTCCATTACTCATCATTGGCTTTATTATTTCGCTCTATTTTGGGCACGCCATCATTAGTGTATTTGTTGGCTCTATCAGTACAACGCTTATGCTATACTAGACCCCAGATGGACGCTCGAAATCAACGCGGTTTTACCATTGTCGAAGTCATGCTATTTTTGGCTCTTTCTGGTATGCTGGCAGTTCTGTTACTGGCTGGTTGGGGTACGATGATAAATACGCAGCGCTACAAGGACAGTACGCGTACGCTTCAGACGTTTTTGCAACAGCAGTATAATCTGGTATATAACACTGAAAATGGCCGCACGGCAGATCTTAGCTGTGATGCGACGAATGGGGTTCGGGATAACGCTGCTGGCGAACCAAGAGGGCAAACAAGCTGTATTTTGATGGGACGTTATGTGAGGATTAGCGGCAGTAGCGTCGATGTATTCGCTATTGTGGGCACAGAACTCACTGATGAATTACAGCCAAATGATGAACAGGCTATCTTAGCCACAAATCCACGTCGTGTTACACAAGACCTTGGACTCAGCGATGTGAGGCTGACGATTCCCTGGCAAGCCACAGTGGTTGGCTCGTCGGGCAGCAGTGACCCAGCAGATTACGCAGTCGCTATTGTGCGTTCACCGCTCAACGGTGCAGTACACACCTATGCACTTGATAAGCTAACAGATAGTGATGTTATGCCACCGCTCGACAGTGCATTTATTGATACAGCTAACGAAAGAAACGATGTGCAGCTTTGTCTGGACCCTGGCGCTCCATTTGCTGGCGGGCGGCGTGCAGTAGTAATTGGTGCGAATGCATCGTCACAAAGCTTTATTACGGTACTTGCCGATGGGGACAACACATGCAGCGCATAACACGGGCTAGTAGAGGCGATACCATCATAGAAGTACTACTTGCAATTACTATATTTAGCATGGTGGCGGTTGGAGCGCTGACCCTTATGAATCAAGGCACAAGCAGTGCTCAACGAGCGCTTGAGATAACACAGGTACGACAACAGATTGATTCACAAGCTGAAATGCTACGCGCGGTACATCAAGCCTACACAGCGGACTCCGACGAAGCAAAGACCGTATGGGACAGCATGACGGCTAAAGCTGATAGTGCCAGCTTCGCACCTGATAACAGCTGTCCTAGCGAGTTGTCGCAGATCAGCGGCGCGTTTATCATGAACACTACCAATGCCACTATGCTTGATGATAGCGACAACTGGTTCGCGGCTATTTCATCAGCTACTGCGCCGCCATATGCTCAGTTTGTTAGTGATGAAGGTAAGGCCTACGGCCTGTGGATCGAGACGACACGCGAATCAGCTATAGACGACCGGGCGCCGGATGCGTACGATTTTCGTATTCGCGCGTGCTGGTTTGGCGCTGGATTAAATGCGAATACACCGATGAGATTAGAAACGTTAGTGAGGTTGTATGAGCCGTAGTTCCAAAGGGTTTACACTAGTTGAATTGACGCTTTCAATGGGCTTTGTGTCGATGTTGCTACTAGCAATCGCGGTGCTGACTATTCAAATAAGTTCAATTTATAACAAGGGCCTTACGCTGCGTGAAGTTGATCAAACCGGCCAACTGATTACGAGTGATATTCAGCGAACCCTCAATGCATCAAGCGAAACCGCAGTAGCCCAGGTGAGTGACCGTCAGGGTGGTGGACGGTTCTGTATTGGTACGACTGTATATGCGTGGAACTATGGCAAAGCAATTGCAGAAGACAGCGTCTTCAATGTCTACGAAGACGGTCGCGCAGAGGTTATTCGTCTCGCAAAATTCCAATCGGGTGGCGATGATTTTTGTACGCCAAACGACTCGGGCGTGTACTTAGCTATACCTAATGATGCTCCCGAGCTGTTGTCGCTCGGAGATCGTAATCTTGCAATCCAAGCTCTCAACTATGAAGACCCGCCAACAAAGCTGGCTGGAGGACAGACGCTGTATAGTGTACATATGACACTTGGAACCAACACGCAAGAAGTTATCGACGGCGACGGCTGTGTTGCACCAAAGAGCAGAGTTGATGACGAATACTGTGCTGTTAATCAATTTAATTTTGTCGCACGAGCGGGGAACAAGTCAGCATGGCAAGAAAACTAAAACATTCGAGCGAAAACGGTGCGGTATCACTGTTCATCGTCATCTTTACCGCGCTCTTAGTCACTATTGTAGCAACAAGCTTTATACAAATTATGCTCAAAAATCAGCAGCAGGCTTCTAATGCGGATTTGTCGCAAAGTGCCTACGATTCCGCGCTTGCAGGTGTTGAGGATGCCAAACGTGCACTGGTACGCATGAAGGAGTGTGATAGAGATGGACTAGCATGTGCTAATACCATACGATCAGCATTGAATTCAGAAGAGTGTACGAGCCTTGACGACGCCGACATCGTGTCATTTAATTCTTCGACTAATGAAGTAACAGTCGGCGATAGCTCGCTGAATCAAGCGTACACCTGTGTAACCGTGAAACTTGATACAGAGTATGTAAAGGGCGTGTTGGTAGGCGACGGTGGTTCTGCTGTCGTACCATTGTCCAGCCGTAACGCTTTCACGGCAGTTCGTGTATCGTGGTTTAGTGAAGATGACACCGATGGCGCGGCGCCAACCTATGTGACGCCCGCACAATTAGGTCAGCTACCAGAGAAAGCGTCGTGGGGTGAAAACACGCCACCTATCATGCGAGCGCAGTTGCTCGAATTTAGCTCTAGCCAAAGTTTGGATGCTCTGGCAGATGAAGCGCGCACGTTGTTTGCTTATCCGTATTCGACCGCTCCAGGCGGTTCGCTCGATTTTGATACGGACGAGCGACACGAGAGTGATTCCAGTCGCAGCGACCTACACCTAGTGAATTGCGATGCGACTAACGAATATTTTTGTTCTACAACTATCAATTTGCCATCTGATGCCCGACAGAAATATCTGCAGCTTTCATCCATCTACAATGGTGCCCACTACCGAGTCGAGCTGCTCAACGCGGCGGGCAACAATGTGCTATTTGATTCTGTGCAGCCAGAGGTAGATTCAACTGGTCGAGCAAGTGATTTGTTCAGGCGTGTACGCGCACTCGTCTCTATCGATAGTCTGCCAACAACCTATCCAAACGCGGCACTTTCTACCGAGGGTAATCTTTGTAAAGACTTCTTCATTACAGACGACAAAGGTGAGTATAAAGGAAACTGTACACCCTAGAAACTAGGTGTCGCTGTGAAATTTCTCGTGCACTTCGCGTAGGTGCTCGTCGGTCACGTGGGTATATACTTGTGTGGTAGAGATATTGCTATGACCCAGCATACTCTGCACGCTACGTAGGTCCGCGCCGTTCATCAGTAAATCTGTCGCAAAGCTGTGCCTCATGGTGTGTGGTGAAACGTGCTTGGTTATACCTGCTAGACGAGCGTATTTGTTTATCATGCGTTGAATACTACGGGCAGTCAGTCGACGGTAGTCGCCAGCTTGGGACGAGACATTGTTGCGACTGTAACTCAGAAACAGGGGCGGCAGGTTGTCGATACGTGCTGCCAGGTATTCGTCTACACGGTCAGCAGCAGCCTGCGAGATAAACACCGGGCGGTCTTTTTGGCCTTTTCCTCGCACCATAAATTCGCGTCGTTTGGTGTTTACGTGGTCTCGGTTTAGGTTTACCAGCTCTGACACACGTAGCCCACTAGAGAAAAGCAGTTCTAAAATTGCACGGTCTCGCAGGCCCGGCTCTTCAGATGTGTCAATCTCGTCTAGCAGACGAGTCACTTCGTCGAAATGCAGAAAGGTGACTTGTTTGCGGCTAACCTTGGGCAGTTTTATCTTGTCAGCCGACAGGCTAGGGATGTTGCGGTCGGACAGGTATTTCAAATAGCCACGCAGGGCGATCAAGTGGTAGCTCTGGGTAATCGTCGCTAGTTCGTCTTCGTGTTCATTTTTGTATCTGTTTAGCCACAAGCGGTACTTTCGTACGGTTTCAGTGGTAATTTTTTCAACTTGGATATCATCCGAGAATTCAACAAAGCGTTCAAGGTAGAGTTTGTAATTTTCGGCCGTCTTGGCCGAGCGGCCACCTTCGACTTCCAGCGACTCCACGTAATCTAGTATCAGCTCTGATGTGAACATACCTCTAGTATAGCGTATAGCGCTCGTGCTCACTGGTGTACAATAGTATAGATGAATCTATTCGAGGTAATTATACTCGGCTTGTTACAGGGCCTCACCGAGTTTATCCCTATATCAAGCTCTGGCCATCTGGTGTTGGCTCAGGTGTTGTTTGGGCACGAATCCGACCATTTGTTCCTAGAAGTCATCAACATTGGCACATTTCTGGCACTGTTGGTGTATTTCGCGCCGAAAATACTACAGATACTGCAAGATATCATTTCTGGAAAAGACTTCAAACTAGCGCGAAATATCCTCATTACCTCGGTACCAGCAGGGATTGTCGGCTACCTGGCAGCAGATTTTATCGCTGGGTCGGCATTTTTCGGCAGCGTGTGGGTAGTAATCACCATGCTGGTGGTCGTAGGTATTGTCATGATAGTGCTTGAGAAGCTGCCAAAGCTCTCGGATACGAAAAATGGTGCGGAGCTAGGGCCAGGCAGGGCACTACTGGTAGGTGTTGCTCAGATGGTCGCATTAATACCCGGTACATCGCGCTCTGGCGCAACCATCGTGACTGGTCGCTTGATGGGTCTCGGCGCCAAAGAGGCAGCGGAATACAGCTTTCTCGCTAGTTTGCCTATCATGGCGGGTGTGACGTTAAAAGTGTTGATTGAAAATCCAGATTACCTCGCTGCGAACCTATCTGTCGCGATTATTGGCAATCTCGTCGCCTTTGTTTCGGGCCTGTTTGCGGTAGGGTTCCTGATGCGCTACCTGGCAAATCACAGCCTAAGCGTGTTCGGCTGGTACCGCATCGGCCTAGCCGCTGTTATGGCCGTATACTTTTTGCTACAATAGAACTAATCGACATATAAATTACTAGAGGAGAAATATGGCTAAGCCTAATTTAGAGCAAACATTAATAGTGTTTAAACCTGATGCCCTGCAGCGTGGGCTGGTAGGCGAGATTTTGACTCGATTCGAGCGCGTGGGTCTACGTATCGTTGCCACAAAGATGCTGGCACCAGAGAAAGAACACTACTACAAGCACTACGAAGACATTGGCAAGCTAAAAACCCGCGCTGGTGACCACATTTTCGATATTACGCTCGAGATGATGAACGCTGGTCCAGTAATTGCTATGGTGCTAGAAGGCGTAGAGTCAGTAGCGCTAGTACGCAAGCTGGTTGGTAGCACCGAGCCAAAATCATCCGCGCCAGGAACCATTCGTGGTGACTACAGTCACATGAGCTACGGCTATGCCGATACAGAAGGTAAGGGCATTCCAAACCTCATTCACGCCTCTGGAGACCCAGAAGAAGCCGAAAAGGAAATCGCACACTGGTTCAGCGATCCAGAACTATTCGACTACGAAGCTTTGCACGAAAAGTTTACACGCTAGTCAGTGGCTAAATACGCCTCAAGCCGCTTGAGAGATGGTTTTAGGTTGCTTTTTGCAGGATGGCCGGAATCTATTGCATGTAGTAGTTCGTCAATCCTCATCCATTCTACAGATGCAAGCTCTAACTTGTCCGGATGAATCTCTATATCTCTGTCTAGGCGGAATAAATAGAGTGACTGTATGTAACCAATGCTCTCAAAAACAGTTTTAGCTATAAGTGTCAGGTCTTTGTTCTTGACTGTAACCTGAAGCTCTTCGTAGGTTTCTCGGATGATTGCCTCTAAGTACGTTTCGCCAGCTGATACGTGACAGCCTGCGCTAAAGTCATAACCACCCGGTGCTATCATCGTATTTAAGGTTCTTGTGGGTACAAGAATTTTGTCGTGGCGCAATATAAACAAGTCGCTCGAACGGAAAAAGCCTTCCGAAACATTACGGCGATCGCCACGTCTTATTGTTCTAATAGGCTTGTCGTCTATATCGACAAGGTCTAAATGTTCATCTAATTCATTCATGTTATGGTACCCCGGGCAGGAGTCGAACCTGCAACCTTATCCTTAGGACGGATCTGCTCTATCCAATTGAGCTACCGAGGCGTGTTAGTTTAGGAGGGGTCCACCCCCTGAATCTTCGCTTTCGCTCAGTTTTCGTAGGGGCAGTACCTCTGTAGTATAGCATGTGGCGTGATATACTATTCCTAATGGCAAAGCGTGAAAAAGTAGACAACGCCGACTTTGAGGGGCAGAGAGAAGGTGAAGAACTGCTGTTTGTGTTCCGTAGGCACATCATTGCTATGCGCAAGGGCTTCTATGGTTTATTAATCCCATTCGCAATCTCTGCTATTCCACCGCTGATATGGCAAACGCAGCTTGAACTCTTTCTACTGCCAATTGGCGGCTTATTGCTGGGTATATTTATTTTTGCGTATCACTTTATCATGTGGTACTTTACGGTCTATATCGTCACGAGTGAACGTATTCGACAGGTGACACAAAAAGGCTTTTTTGGTAAGGATGTAGTGGAGCTACGCCTGTCAAAGATTCAAAACATAAGCTATAATATACCAGGGTTTAGTGGAGAAATTTTAGGCTACGGCACCATCGTCATACAGACGTTTGTTGGTGACCTCGTCATTCATAAAGTTGAACATCCAGACAAAACCTACAACAAACTGCAAGACGCAGTAATGAACGCAATAGAAGATCAGGAGAATCATGAAGAAGCCGCGACTTCCTAAATTAAAGAAGAAGCAAGAAGCAACCGAAGAAGCACCATCTCGCATAACCAACGAGACGGTGGCAGAGCATCGCGAAAAGGTGCTAGCAGGTGGACGAAGATTTAAATACCCTCATCAGTATGCGCGTCACAAGCTTGTATTCAACGCACTACTTGTTTCACTCGCAACCGTAGCCCTACTGGTTGTATTCGGATGGTGGCAACTCTATATAGCGCAAAATACTAGCGATTTCTTTTATAGGGTAACTCGTATTATTCCTGTGCCAGTTGCTACAGTCGATGGCGCACGGGTACGTTTTAGTGACTACCTGGTAACGCTTAGTGGATCAAAACACTATCTTGAACAAACCGAGAAACTTGATCTTAGCAGCGAAGACGGCAAGCGACAGCTGAACTTTATCAAAGGACAAGCCCTCGATGATGCGATAGCTGACACTTATGCGGCAAAACTGGCAAAGGAAAAGGGGATTACTGTCAGTGAAGAAGAAGTTGATAAAGTGATTGATGCTAGTCTTGATACGGTTAGTGGTAAAATCTCGAAAGAGGTTTACGACAACTCAACCCTGAGCACCCTCGGTTACACCCCAGAAGAATACCGACATATTATCAAACAGTCTCTTCTGCGACAGGCGGTTGCGTATGCTATCGACGACAAGGCCAATGTTGCACGTCAAACGGCAGAAACAATAATGAAGAAAAACCCCTCTATTAAACTGTCTGAGCTTGCGAAGCGTTTGAAGGAAAAGGGTTATTCGGTTGATGTTGGCTCGCCGGGTCTTGTTCCAAAGACAAATCATGATGGTGGCCTTACACAAGCGGCAATGAAGCTAGACGTATCGAAAATATCTGGGTTTATAAAATCAACCACCGGTGATGGATATTATCTCGTACAGTTGGTCAGCCAAAATAGTACCCAGCTTAGTTACAACTTCCTCCGCATACCACTGACACAGTTCGATCAAAAGCTAAAAGAACTCGCAAAGAATGACAAAATCCACAGCTATATCAACGTAGAAGACACGAGCGAAATAAAACGCCAATAGGAGGTGAGTATGTATACATTACCAGAGCTACCGTACGATTATAGTGCGCTAGGTAAGTACATCAGTACCGATATTATGCAGCTACACCACAGCAAGCATCACCAAACATATGTCGATAAGCTTAACGCGGCGCTTGATACTGCACCAGAGCTGAAAGAATCCCCGCTAGAGTCGATGTTAGCTGCACCTGATGCCTTACCTGAGACAGTTCAGAATGCTGTTCGCAACCACGGTGGCGGTCATTACAATCACAGTCTATTTTGGCAATGGATGAGTCCAGATGGTGGCGGCGAACCGACCGGTGAACTTGCAGATAAGCTTACTGAAAAATACGGTACTTACCAAGCGTTTGTCGATGAATTTACTGCTAAAGCGCTGGGGGTGTTTGGTAGTGGCTGGTGCTGGCTGCAGCCAGATATGAGTATTGTAACTACACCAAACCAAGACACACCAATGCTGCTCGGACTCGATGAACCACTACTCGGACTCGATGTTTGGGAACATGCGTACTATCTAGACTATAAAAACAAGCGAGATGATTATGTATCTTCGTGGTGGAATGTAGTGAACTGGGAATTTGTAGCAGGCAGAATGAAATAAATAGAAAATGTCTCACTACGAAGGTGAGACATTTTCTATGGCGGGCCCGACCGGATTCGAACCGGCGATCTCCTCCGTGACAGGGAGGCGTGATAGGCCAACTTCACTACGAGCCCAGAAGTTGATTGCTCCACGTATCATAGCAAAAACCCGCCTCTGTTGCAACTGGCAGCCAGGAGTTTATTTTCGCTAGTTGAACTGCTATAATTACTACTGATCTATCATGGCCAACTCGCCGCTGTAGCTCAGTTGGTAGAGCGGTACTTTCGTAAAGTATAGGTCAGCGGTTCAAGCCCGCTCAGCGGCTCCACAATTTCGACATGAAACATATTATATACAGTTCACTAAAGCAGTCTCTAGCCGATAGGAAAATGCTACTCATGTGTAGTCTGATTCTATTCGGTGGTATTGTTTATATCATTTACGTGGCACTAAGCTTGCAGGCGAGCGATTTACAGCTAGCAACTCGTTATACCTCTTTCGGTGGGACACACTTTTATCGAGACAAATGGTACTACTTGCTCTCATTCGTAGGATTTGGCCTCTTGTTTACCATTACTCACATTGGTTTGATGGTAAAACTATATGTCAGCGAGATGAAGCCACTAGCAACCGCAATGGGGTGGCTGGGACTAATTGTGCTGCTTATGATGTTTAGCTACACCTATCACGTATTATCGATAGCGTACCTGCGGTAGGTATAGGCGCAAATGAGTGATTTAGAAATTCCACTCGGCAAGCGAAAGCTGAAGTATCGTCTATTTGAGATACTGCCAGGATTCCTTAGCTGGGGTGCTTTAGTGCTACTGGTCGTTCTATCTATTGTGAACCCACTTGCAGCAGGTGTATACATTTTACTTGTCACTGTCACGTTGCTGGTGAAAGCATCAGGTATTGCAGTACATACGTTTGCAGGGAGTTCACGTTTGCAGAAGGCTCAGACCATTAATTGGAAAGAGAGACTCAAAGATCTCCAGAATCCGAAAAAAAGTTTGCGTAAATATAAAGGCAGAGTAACGAAACAAGCAGGCATCAGTACGCACGTTGAAAACCTCGAGAAATTGATCGATACTCCAGATAATTTCCCGCATCCCAACAGTATATATAATGCTGTAATAATTGCTACGTACAACGAAGCTTACGAAGTACTTCAGCCAACGATCGATTCTGTTGTAAATACAACATATGATAATCAACACATTATTCTCGTGTTGGCGTATGAGGAGCGGGGTGGTCCCGAAACAGAGGTAATAGCCAAAAAACTCCAAGAGCAGTATAAAGGTGTATTTAAATCCTTTGAACTTGTAAAGCATCCTGACCACATGAAAGACGAAGTCAGAGGCAAAGGCGGTAACATTACATTTGCAGGCCAGTACCTCGCTGGCTGGCTTGAGAAGGCTAATATTAACCCTAACGATGTCATTGTAACAACCCTTGATAGCGACAATCGACCACACCACACCTACTTTGATTACGTAACATACGAATATATTGTTCACGAAAACAGAAAACATCTTTCATACCAGCCAGTGTCGCTATTCTTAAATAATATTTGGGACGTTCCTGCGCCCATGCGTGTGGTCGCAACGGGAAACTCTTTTTGGAATATTATTAGTTCAATGCGCCCACATACGCTCAGAAACTTTGCATCTCATTCGCAGCCAATGAGCGCATTGATCGAAATGGATTTTTGGAGCAAACGAACCATCGTAGAAGACGGCCATCAGTACTGGCGTAGCTACTTCCATTTTAACGGTGATTACGAGGTGATACCGATCTATGTTCCAATATATCAAGACGCAGTGTTGTCTGATACATATACAAAAACACTAAAGGCGCAGTTTATACAGCTCCGTCGCTGGGCGTACGGTGCATCAGATGTTCCATACGTGGCAACGCGTATTTTTTCACGCACGCGATCTGTTTCGTTTTGGGCAGGCTTGTCTAGGTTGGTACGATTACTCGATGGCCACGTTACACTAGCTGTCGTGGCGCTACTGATAACATTTGGAGGGTGGGTGCCACTTCTTATCAACGGGGAAGCAACTCGTAGCGTTGCAGCGAACCAACTACCCGAGGTACTTAGCGTCGTACAGCGTGTTGCCATGATTGGTTTGTTAATAACAGTGTTCTTGTCGTTTAAGATGCTACCGCCGCGGCCTAGTCGCTACAAGCGTCGCAGAACTGTATGGATGGTGTTGCAGTGGGTACTCATGCCGGTTACCTCGATCTGCTATAGCGCTGCCGCTGCCTTGTACTCACAGACTCGGTTAATGCTTGGAGTATATTTGGATAGGTTTGATGTCACTGAAAAGGTGACCGTCACCCCAAAGAAATCTTCTAAAAAGTAACTATTACCTAGGTAAATAAAGAAAAACCACCAGTAAATAATCACTGGTGGAAAAGCTCGTTTCTATAGTAACGCAGCTATTTTTTAGTGGTGTAGCGCTTGCGTGCTTCACGCCAGTCTTCGTTATATTCGAATTCTAGCTTAAGCTTTGCTAGCTCAGATGGCTTGGTTGTTTTTGTTTCGTGTTTTGTAGCCATGTATACATACTAGCATAAGCGGTATAATTTGTCAATAGAACATACCAGTGTCATCTATACCAAATGTGATATATAAAGTGTTATTTTGCAGAAAGTAATAGGTGGAAAACTTCAAGGTATATGTGCATAAACAAAAAAGACCTCTTGTCGAAGTCTTTTCATGGTGGGCGATAAGGGAGTTGAACCCCTGACCTCCTCAACGTCAATGAGGCGCTCTAGCCAGCTGAGCTAATCGCCCTCAGCATTTACCCGCCTTATTTTATCAAACAGGGGCGGGGCTTGCAATGAACAGGGGAGATTTAGTACTATATCTGCAGGCGATGAAGCGGCGTAACGACCCGCAGAGCACGTGAAGGCGGTCGCTGGGGCACGTAAACACCCAGGAGCAAGAGAAATAGCCAAGGTGGAACCTCCTGAGACTTTCGGGACCGAGGCACGTATGTAACAAGTCGTTCATTGCGTGCGTTTTTATTTACAAGGAGGTTTTATGAACGAAGATCAACTCTATGCTATGAGACACAGCCTGGCGCATATTATGGCGCAGGCGGTGCAACACCTCTGGCCAGAGGCTAAGTTTGGTGTCGGCCCGGTGGTTGAGAATGGCTTTTACTACGATATCGACCTTGGCGAAACCAAGATATCTGAGGCTGATTTCAAAAAAATCGAAAAAGAGATGCGCACGATTATCAACAAAGATTACACTTTTGAGCGCAGCGAAAAAGGTATCGATGAGGCACTCGAATGGGCTCGAGATGCTAAGCAGCCGTATAAGGTAGAACTTCTTAATGATCTAAAACGCGAGGGCACCACCCTTGCGAGCGAACTAGACGCAGCGATGATGGGGATGGAACTCCCAGCAGGAATCAGTGGCGCAGCGCACGACTCCGTCAAGAGTGTAGTAGATGTATCGTTCTACACCGATGGCGACTTTACCGACCTCTGTCGTGGACCGCATGCTGAAAGTACTGGGAAAGTAGGAGCATTTAAACTAACTCGAGTTGCAGGCGCTTACTGGCGAGGAAATGAGAAAAATCCACAAATGCAACGTCTTTACGGATTAGCATTCGCTACTCAAGAGGAGTTAGATAACTACCTAGAGTTGCTAGAGGAGGCTAAGAAGCGTGATCACCGAGTGCTTGGCCCGCAACTTGATATTTATATGATCTCAGACGCCGTAGGTGCCGGCTTGCCATTGATGATGCCTCGAGGCGAGACGGTAAAAGATCTTCTGATTCGCTATATGCGCCAAGAAGAGGAAAAACGTGACTATAAATACGTCGAGACGCCAGTTCTCGCACACGAGAACCTGTATGAACGCTCTGGTCACGCTAGCTACTACAGTGACGACATGTACAAGCTAAAAGATGACGAAGACCAAGTATTCTACCTAAAGCCGATGAACTGTCCGCATCACCATATGATTTATGAAAAGCTGGTAGAAAGTTACCGGGACTTGCCGTTGGCACTAGCCGAGACGGGGCGTATTTATCGTAAAGAGTTGTCCGGAACGTTGTCCGGATTAATCCGTGTAAGAGGTCCAATCAGCCAAAATGACTCTCATATATATGTTACGCCAGACCAGCTGAAGGATGAGTTTATTCGAGTACTCGAGCTGTTTAAAGAGGTATACGACACTATGGGCGTGACCGACTACTGGTATAGACTTTCGCTTCCAGATTTTAAGAAAGATAAGTATGGCGGTGATAAAACCGTATGGGAGCAAGCCGGCGAGTCAATTCGTCAGGCAATGCGCGAATTCGGTGCGGAGTTTGTCGAAGCCGAAGGCGAGGCTGCATTCTACGGTCCGAAAATCGATGTGCAGACACGCAACGTACTGGGCAAAGAAGATTCCATTGCTACCTCACAGATTGATATTCTCGTGCCGCATCGTATGGACCTAAACTACGTTGATGCACACGGCGACAAGCAAAAGCCGCTCATTATTCATCGTGCGATTTTAGGCTCTTACGAACGATTCATGGGCTTCCTGCTGGAAAAAACTGCAGGCTGGTTGCCATTCTGGCTGGCTCCCGAACAAATTAGAATTCTGACGATCAACGACACAGTGATGGACTATGTTGACGAAATTAACACAGTCTTATCAGGGGTAGTGTTGATGAAACCGCTAAAATATAATGAAGTACGATTTACAACAGATGTTCGAAACGAAAGTCTGGGAAAGAAGATTCGCGAGGCCACTGCTATGAAAATCCCAGTGCAGTTAATCGTTGGCCCGAAGGACAAAGAGTCGCGTGAGGTGAGTGTTCGCACGCAATCAGGTGAAGAAAAAGTTGCACTAGATAAACTAGCGGATTATCTGCAGGCATTGTAGATGAAGCGTGCGATTATCGGCATAGATATTGATGATGTGCTTGCCGCTAATGCCGAAGGCTTCATTGATTTTAGTAATCAGCAATGGGGTACGAAACTTACAATAAATGACTATGATGAACATTGGATGGAGGTATGGGGTGTTGATTTGGAGGAAACACTCCTCAGGGCCCAGTATTACCATGACATGGAGGTGCCAGCTGCATTTCGGCATGACACCATGGCAGATAGTGTACTGCGCCATCTTGCAAAAAGGTATGAGCTGAAGATAGTAACCTCCAGACGAAGAGTGCTTGAAAAGATCACTCATGATTGGCTAGACAAACACTACAAAGGTGTGTTCGATAAAGACAGCGTGCACTTTGCAGGTATATGGGACGAAAATGTTGACCATAGATCAATCCATAAAACAAAAGCTGACATTGTTCAGTCTCTTGGCATCGATTACCTAATTGATGATCAGCTAAAACATTGTAATGCAGTGGCTGCTCAGGGAAAAACAGCGATACTCTTTGGGGACTATGCATGGAATCAAACTTCCGAGCTCCCTGGCGGAGTTAAGCGGTGTAATAACTGGGCGGCAGTAAGAAAATTTTTTGATGAGCGATAGCTTTAAGTTGGCAGTACTAGACTTAGTGGGGCAGATACCGCAGGGAAAGGTCATGACGTATGGTGATATTGCGGGCCTATGTGGGCACCCTTATGCGGCGAGGCAAGTTGGTGGTATTGCGCATTTTGGACCATCTGACCTACCGTGGCATCGTGTTGTTAACCGGAATGGTGACTGCGCTAGTGGGTACTATGGCGGCAAGGAAGGTCACAAACAAGTACTGGAGCAGGAAGGTTTTACGGTAGAGAACTACCATATAGTTGATTTTGAGGAGCGACGATGGCGCCCAAGCCAGTAGTAGTCATCGTTGGTCCAACAGCTAGTGGAAAAACAGGCTTGTCAATAGAGCTAGCTAAACGTCACGGCGGAGAAATTATCTGTGCAGACTCACGTACCGTTTATAAAGGTATGGATATCGGTACGGCTAAGCCAAGTACTGAAGAACAACAAGGTGTGCCACACTGGGGGCTTGATCTCGCGAATCCAGATGAACGCTATACAGCAGCTGAGTTTAAAGAATATGCGCTAAATAAAATAAGTGAGATACGGTCACGAGGCAATGTGCCACTTATTGTAGGTGGAACGGGACTATATGTTGATTCATTGATTTTCGACTATCAATTTCCTCAGCCGATGAGTGCAAAAGTGCGGGAGAAATTTGAAAAACTAAGCGTAGAGGAGCTAAATAAATATTGTATAGATAACAACATAGAGTTACCAATAGATGATAAGAACAAGCGGCGGCTACTGCGAGCAATAAGCGACCCACAGCATACACAACAGAGAAGCAGCGCACCAGCAGAAAATCTTTCTGTTGTAGGAATAGTTACAGAAAAGTCTGTATTGCGACAACGAATCTCTCAAAGAACAGAAGCAATGTTTGACAACGGAGTCGTAGAAGAAGCTACAACATTAGCAAATGAATATAGTTGGAACGCAGAGGCAATGACGAGCAATGTGTACCGTGAAATTAGAAAATATTTACACGGTAGTCATAGTTTAGATGAAGTAAAAGATTCATTTAAGATACGTGACTGGCAGCTTGCCAAACGTCAAATGACGTGGTTCAGACGCAATCCGCACATCGAATGGGCTAGCCTAGCGGCAGCTGAAAATTATGTGAACAGGCTACTGGGTACTGAGTAATTTTTGTGCTATTATGATAAAGATAGTATTCGGGATACGAAAATGATTGACGCATTATTTGGCTCAAAAACCAGAATAAAATTACTGCACCTGTTTTTAAATAATCCAGGTAAGTCATTTTATGTTCGCGAGATTACGCGTCTTATAGACGAACAAATTAATTCTGTTCGTCGAGAGCTATCTAATATGCTAAACGTTGGTATTATAAAGAGTGATGAAGCAGACAATAAGCTTTACTACGAGGTTAATCAGCGCTACGAACACTATGTACCGCTGCGTGCAATCTTTGCAGATGAAAAGACAGCTAGTGAGCCGCTACAGCATTCCGTTCCATCCACTCTTGATTGGCAATCTAAACTTGATGATTTGGGTAAGATAAAGATTGCTGTTGTTGCGGGAGTGTTCATAGAAAATTCAGGCAGTGCGCTTGATTTGTTGCTAGTAGGTAATCCTGCGCCTGCGAAGTTGAAGTCTTTTATAAAAACACTAGAAAAACAAGAAGGTAGAGAGCTGAACTATAGTGTTATACCATATGATGAGTTTTACTACCGATTGAGTATTCGTGACAAGTTTATTGCAGAACTACTAGCAAGCAAACATACGGTGCTGAGAGACGAAGAAAACATACTGAAATAGCAGAAAAAGGAGAAAGCATGTTTGATATTGAATATAAGGGCGGAACAACACTAGTTATCAGTACAAAAAAGTCAAAACTGGTGGTAGATCCAAAATTATCAGTTCACGGCTTGAAAGACATCACTACTAAAGATGCCGTGGAGCTTGCGACTGACGAGCGTTTTGCATTGAACTCCGAGGACGCCTTACTAAACATAGAAGGACCTGGCGAATATGAGGTGGCAGACTTTTCGATTCGTGGAGTAGCAGTAGAGCGCCACATAGATGCAGATACGGGTAAGAAGAAGGCGACAATCTATCGTGTTGAAATCGGTGATACGCGCATCGCAGTTATAGGTTCTGTAAACGATAATCTTACTGATGATCAGCTGGAAGATTTAGGTGTGATTGACATGGTTATTCTGCCTGTGGGCGGCGGTGGCTATACGCTCGATGCAGTAAAAGCGACCAAGCTAGCAAGAAAAATTGATGTAAAAGTAGTGGTGCCGGTACACTACGCCGATAAAGCTGTTTCGTATGAGGTTCCGCAGGACGACATAGAGCTATTTAAGAAAGAATTTGGTGGTGAGGTAGAACAAGTTTCGAAACTCAAGATTAAGTCAGCTAGTTCGCTACCTCTTGTACCTACAATATACGAAGTAACCCGCACATAACCGCTAACGTACCAAGTAAAAACCGCCCAGTGGGCGGTTTTTACTTGGTTGCCGGTTGTAGGAGGCCTTTTTTCTTTAGCGTGCGGATTGCTTGCGTTGAAAGGGTCATTGTTACTTTCTTGCCGTCTACAACAAAAGTTTTCTTTTGAAGATTCGGTTTAAACACTCGCTTTGTGCGTCGCAAAGAGAAGCTCACATTGTGGCCGTACTGCTTGCCTTTACCGGTCAGATCACATCGTGCTGCCATGATTACTTCCTTTTTTATAAATCTGTACCATTGTAACGGTTTTTACCCTTTTCGTCAAGATGTGGGGGAAGCGTAGCACAACCTGTATAATAAAGAGGTGGACATAAGCTATCTACTAATAGTCCTTGTTGTTATCTTGTTTTCCATGACATTGCACGAAGCAATGCATGGATTTATGAGCTATTGGCTGGGCGATGACACCGCTAAATTACAGGGAAGACTGACACTTAATCCTATTAAGCACATTCATCCAGTATTAACTATCGCACTTCCTCTGACACTGGCAATCCTAGGTGGTCCTATATTTGGTGGTGCAAAACCGGTTCCCTTTAACCCAGCACGGCTAAAATATGATGAGTGGGGCGCCGCATTAGTAGCACTTGCTGGCCCGGCGACAAACTTTATACTGGCATTTCTGTTCAGTGGTGCCTATGTGCTTGCTGGTTTGCCACAAGAGGGCATAGCGGCAACGTTTTTAACCACAGCAGTGGTAGTAAATCTCGGGTTCTTTGTGTTTAATATGCTACCCATACCCCCGCTAGACGGGTCGCGCATTGTCTATGCGCTAGCCCCAGATTTTGTCCGTCGAGGTATGGAATCAATCGAACAGTTCGGCATATTCTTTATTTTTGCCCTAGTCATGCTAGCCAGCTCGATAATAGGACAGGTGCTTGTAACTGGAATAAACAGTATTTTCCAGTTTTTCCTACTAATTTTTGGCGTGTATTAACAATCAGGAGTATAATATAAGTAGTCCTCTAGGGCAGTAGCGAAAATGATTTCCTAACGTCATTTGATAGGGTAATCAACATTCTGGGTCACTGTGGTGATCCTCTGAGATTTCCCACCTTGCATTTACGCGGGGATATATCAGCCGCTACTGCCCTGGGGGACTACTACGTTTCGGGATGTGGCGCAGTTGGTAGCGCGCACCGCTGGGGGTGGTGAGGCCGCTGGTTCAAGTCCAGTCATCCCGACCAATTTGCTACAGTAACATCTAATAATGGTAAGATATATATCTAGGAGGCGGTATGAAAAAACCAAATGGATTCGACACACTACAGGTCACGGGTGATTCGACTGACCAGCATCAAGAAACTCTTTTAGAGGCCTCTCTCAGGTTTCGTGATCTATGTATAAAGGGGATAATATTGGCACTTGAGACTCAACCTAAAGGGGTGCTCGCTATAGATATATATAGAGAGGTTTCACCTACTGTTCTTGAAGAATTTGGAGGAGGCTCTGAATATACATGGAGTGCGTTCGAAAGTCACATTACCTGGTTAGCTGACCAGAAGGTCATTGACCTAGAGGGTGAAGTTGTTAAGTTGACAGAGCATCTACGCTAGATTGGTAAGTTACTAAAGTTATAGAGGAAACAAACATGAAACAATTGATATCAGTCAGAGCAGTAATTAAACATGATGATAAGACTCTGTTAGTCAGGCGATCAAATGGCCGAAAGTCCATCTTGGGTAAATATGAGTTACCCGGCGGTAAACTAAGTTATGGTGAGCAGCCAGAAGATGCACTTCGAAGATACTTGAAGGACGATACAGGGTTAACCGTTCAAACCGCTCAGCTATTTGATGTATTGACCTACGTTGATCATGATGATCGAGACATTCAGTATACGTTTATACTATATCTAGTCGCGCTAGGCGAAGGTGGAGCTGATGTAAAGCTGGGCGAAAACTATGATAAGTATATGTGGCGTAAGGTCCAAGACATTCATCAAGACGAAATAACCGAAAGCGCAAAGCTGCTACTTGGCATATCTCAGCAGCATGACGTAGTAAAAAATACATCAGAAAATACAGAGGTGAACATGACGAATGTATCACAAGATGACGATCACGTTGTTGTATATTCTGATGGAGGTTCACGCGGTAATCCAGGACCATCTGCAAGTGGGTTTGTGATAATGAACGATAAAGAAGAGGTGTTGCATCAAGGCGGGGCTTATCTTGGCATCACAACTAATAACCAAGCAGAGTACCACGGTGTTAGGCTTGGACTAGAAAAAGCCCTTGATATGGGCGCCAAGACAGTAGATTTTCGTATGGATAGTTTACTAGTAGTGAACCAGTTGAACGGTATTTATAAGATTAAAAACCACGACCTTTGGCCAATTTACGAGCGGATCAAAGAGCTGAGTGAAGAATTTGAGTCTGTTAAGTTTTCTCATGTCCGACGAGAATTCAACCAGTTGGCGGACGGGATGGTAAACAAGATATTGGATGCACACGCTGATCACCCCGAAAAGTAAGAAGAGGTGTTATAATATCTGATTAGGCAGCCTGCTAGGCGACCGCTGGCACGTATGTGCGAGAGGAAAGTCCGGGCAGCATAGAGCATGGTAGCCGCTAACGGCGGCCGGGGGAAACCCTAGGGAAAGTGCCACAGAAACAATACCGCTTCTCTGAAGTAAGGGTGAAATGAGTAGTGTAAGAGACTACAGCGACGTATGGTAACATGCGAAGGAGGTAAACCCTGCCTGCTGCAAGGAGATCCACATAAAGAGTAGCTCGCTCGTGGGTCGATAACCGCTTGAACCGAGTGGCAACACACGGTCTAGATAGATGGTCGTCACTGGTTTTCCAGAACAGAACCCGGCTTACAGGCTGGCTGCCCACCAAAAAACTCTCCGTGATGGAGAGCTTTTTGGTTGTAGCTTCAAGCTATTATTTTACCGACTTCACAACAGCGGTGAACGCTTTCGGGTCGTTAACAGCTAGATCTGCTAGTACTTTACGGTCAAGCTGTACATTTGCTTTCTTTAAGCCATTGATTAGCTGTCCGTACGTTGTGCCGTTCTCACGAGCAGCAGCGTTTATGCGTGAAATCCAAAGACGTCGAAGGTCACGTTTACGGTTGCGGCGATCGCGGTAGGCGTACTGTAACGCACGAATTACCCCTTGCTTCGCAAGACGGAAGCTGCGGGTACGGTTGTGCTGCATGCCTTTTGCGGCTTTCAGTACTTTTTTGTGCTTTGCACGTGCGGGTACACTTCGTTTAACTCGCATAGTATTAGACTCCTAATGATCGCTTAATATTTTTAGCCATGCTACCGGTTACTTCACCAGTAGAATTGATAGCGCGTTTGCGGCTCTTGCTTTTCTTTGCTTGCAAGTGGTTTCCCGAAGCGCGACGTCGGGTGATTTTTCCGCTACCAGTGATTTTCACTCGCTTTGCGGTGCCTTTGTGCGTCTTGAGCTTTGGCATTATTTACTCCTTATTACAATGCTCAGATTACGACCAGCCATCTGTGGCTGTTGTTCTACGACAGCGTCTTCCTCTAGTTCAGCGACAATCTTGTTGATGAGGCCATAGCCTAATTCTTTATGAGCCATTTCTCGCCCACGATAGAATATTTGGATTCGAACCTTGTGTCCGTCTGCCAAAAATGCACGGATCTTACGCAGCTTTATCTCTAAATCTCCGCTTCCGATTTTGAGACCGAATCGCATTTGTTTTAGTTCGCTCTGCTTACTACTGCGACGATTCTTCTGCTGCTCCTTCATCTTTTGGTACTGGTATTTACCCCAGTCGATGATTTTGGCAACAGGCGGGTTTGCGTTTGGAGAGATTTCCACCAGATCAACGCCAGCTTCTTCGGCTAGTTTCAGTGCTTCGGCACGGGGGAGGATACCAAGTTGTTCCCCACTTGACCCGATGACACGCAGCTCTGATGCTCGAATAGCTTCGTTGATGCGAATCTGTTGGCTTCCGGCTATAGAAATCTCCTTTTTGGCTTTACTAGAGTAACGGCTATCAGAAGTCGTTTCTGAATACGTTTGACTCGTGTTCTATTCTATCATGCGACCCCCGTTAAAACAATACCTTTCGCAAATTTAGCTAACAGGAGCACGATATTGAAGCGCTTCAGCTATGTGCGAGGGAAGTATTTCGTTCGACTTTTCTAAGTCCGCAATCGTCCGGGCTACTTTAATTATCTTGAAGTAACTTCTGGCGCTCACATGCAGTCGATCAGTTGCCTGCGCAAGAATTTGGCGAACAGCGGGTGAGAGTGCTAATTTGGTTTTTACGTCTTTTGACGATAGATTAGCGTTGTATTTCGTACTACTTTCATATCTATTGCGCTGCATTTCGTAGGCAGTGTGGATCGCATTAACGGATTCTGTTTGTTGTATATTAGACGACGTCGTATGCTCTAATAGCTCATCATTCTTAACCCGTGTTACAGACACAACTAAATCTATGCGATCAAGCAGCGGGCCCGATAAACGTTGCTGGTAAGACAAAATCTGATTAGATGTGCAGGTACATTCATGTTTGTCGTCACCATAGTATCCGCATGGACACGGATTCATTGTAGCAACAAGCATGAAATCAGCAGGGTACTGAACGTGACCGTTTATACGGCTAATAGAGACTTTCTTATCCTCTAGTGGCTGACGCAAGGATTCGAGGGTTGCTCTGGGGTATTCGGGCATTTCGTCTAAAAACAGTACGCCGAGGTGAGCAAGACTGATATCACCTGGCTTTGGTTTGTTTCCTCCACCGATTAGCGCAATACGACTTGCTGTGTGATGAGGTGCACGAAACGGTCGACTTGAAATAATTTCGTTGATTGATTCACCGGCGAGACTGTGGAGCTTTGTCACGGCTATCTGCTCGTCACTTGTTAGAGGCGGAAGAAGTGAGTTGAGCGTTTTAGCCAGCATTGTTTTCCCAGCGCCCGGTGATCCAGTAAGGAGTATATTATGTCGGCCAGCGGCTGCAATTAACAATGCTCTTTTCGCCTTATCTTGCCCCTTCACATCATCTAACGTTATAGCACCACCATGCGGGGCGGCTGCAGGACGCTGTTGATTATTCGTAGCAGCAGGTGTTGTAATGAGAACTTCCTTCTTCAGATGTAGAAATAGACTTTTGAGGTCTTTGACACCGATAATCTCAATGTTTTCAACTAACATAGCTTGCTCTACATTTTGAATAGGTAGATACACCGCGGAAAGCCCTGCGCTGCGTGCTGCTTCGGCGATAGATATTGCACCGCGAATAGGACGTAGGCTACCGTCTAATGCAAGCTCACCAGCGAACACGGCCGATTCAACATCTGCTTGACGAAGCTGTCCGCTAGATGCAAGGATTGCTAGTGCAATGGGTAAGTCATAGTGTGAGCCATCCTTGGGCAGTTCTGCGGGCGCGAGGTTAACAATAAGCTTCTTGGCGGGGAAGTCAAGCAGAGAGTTTGTTACAGCGCTTCTGACACGCTCTTTAGCCTCTTCAATTGCTTTACTTCCCATACCAACAATCTGGATGCTTGGCAGTCCATTCTTCATATCACTCTCGACCTCTATTAATCGGCCTTCAAAACCAACTGGTGCAACGGACAATACCTTGGAAACGGCTGACATAGTGCTTATAAGTAAAGCATAACTAGTAAATATATGTAAACTATGCTAAAATAACAGAGGTAATGGTCGAGGGGCTGACTATAGCTTTCGACAAATGGATCTTAACAATCTACTTTGCGAGCCGATTTTCAGACGTAAACTGAATAATAATTGCAAATCCAATTGCAAAGGTTTGGAACAGCCTGAAGTCACTTCAGCTGTCTCCTGCCTACGCCTAAAAACCTTAGGCCATCGCACTATGCAGACGACATAGCACGGATGCGGTGTCATATTCATGTCGTGTACGTACTTGCTGGGCAGCTACGGCAAACTGCGGAAATTTTTTAGCGCGCTGAATCGATTTTGTTTGTTTGATTTCTATTTCGATGATGCGTAACAAATGCTGAATCAAACTATGCTTGTAGACGAGTAGAAGGTTACCGTTTGGACCCGGGGGCAGTGCCCGGCAGCTCCACCAATTCTGATGATAAAAAATCTAGCGATAGTTAGATTTTTTTATTTTGTCATGTAGCAGGTTAACAAAAAAACAACCGCCTGCGAGGAACGGTTGTTTTATGTGGAGTTTTTTCGTTTTTGTTTGTTTTTGGTCTCTGTATAATTAATTTATTCAAAGACTACCCCTATAATATGACTTTAAAATGCTTGTGTCAATAACTTTCTTAGACTTTTTTTGCGTAAAAAATACTACGTGGATTAATGTAAATGAGCATCTAGTGTGGTTCGTATCATATGCGTAGCATGTGAACACTACATGTATGAATATCGTATCGTTTACTTACTCGTAGAATGGCTGCGCATACGACGAAAATTTATACGAAATCGACTATAGCACAGATAAATTGTTGAAGTACGGTTTTATGCAGCGCATGGGTATTGTACCTGCGCATGATATGCAGCAATTTACTCAAACTTATCTTGCAGAACTATGACTATGCCGTGACGCAAATCAATGTCGCCAATAAACTATCGAACTTGCGTGAGGGAACATGTACGTTGACAGAGCGCACAGAGCCTAGTTGTTTTAGTGGTCTTGGCGAACGCCCAATACAACCCTGCTAATTCACGATGGTCTATGACACGTAGCATTTTAGCTACGAAATTGGGATGCAGAGCATGTCCTAGTCTGCCTGGACACGGCAGATACATATCAATAAAAGCTGCCGCACAGGTCTTTCATGTTTTTTCTTCGGTCTGCAGGAAAGTTAAGGTGTAGGGTTAGTTGAATGGGTAGGAAGCGGAGATATGCATAAAAATATAATGTATAGTTGTTTCAATAACAACGTTGATATTCAAATGACATAATAATTTTACAGATGTAGATAGTTGTTGTTAATAAAACTTGCATTATTAACATCGATTATTATTGACATACAATACTGCTTGTGCTAACGTAAGAGTACGCTTTAATCAAAAACAAAAAAAGCAAAAAACATTAACAACTTGAATAATAACCTGACCGTCAATCCATTTGACAGACGGTCGGTAACGACAGAAGAGTCGCTACGTATTATGAGTCATTTCTTTGATGACTCACGTACCTTTCGTAGCATTGACTTGGCTGGTGTTACCGATGCTCTGCCAAATTGGTACGAGCGCTCACAAGTTAGTACTAGGATCGATTACGTAATAAGTTATCTCCTGTGGAACACACGTGAAAGGATTGTACCCGGCTTTCATAGCTGGGCGGTCAGTAGCCTCTAGGCGGCTGATTGTCTTTCGACACACGCGTCAATACATACTTAGGACGGACTGTGCTTGTCTAGACAGGAGTCTGGGTTGAGCTTCTTGCGCTACAGGAAGTTCTATCCAGATTCCAAGGTTAGTCGCCGAGGCTCTCTTAAATCTTGATAGTGAAGTGGTATAGTATAAGTATGTTGGGAAAATCAGTAGCAATAAGTTCTATTGTCGCTGCCGTTTTATTAGCGGTATTACTTGAAACAACAACTCCTGCAGATGTTGGTCCGGCTGGTTTACTAGCCGTCTTTTTTTTACTATATGTATTTTTGGTTGGTGTAATAACTGCACTTAGCTGGCTATTAAACAGGATAACTGTAAAAGTGTCTCGGCTCGTAACTGTTCGCAAGCCCTTAAGCACCGTTAGCCTAAAGAAGCTATACTACTTATCATCTGTCTTAGCGCTAGGTCCCGTGATGATGCTAGCGATGAAGTCAATTGGCTCACTTGGGGTGTATGAAATTATTCTTGTAACTCTGTTTTTATCCATCGCTACACTGTATGTTAACAAGCGTGACATATAGCAAAACTAGTTATTAATTATGCTATAATTACAGATATGGAACCGAAGCTGCCTTCACCAGAGAAAATACCCGAAATGCCGCAAGTGCCGGGTGAGTTTTCACCAAGCACGCCAGAGGTAAGCCCAGAATCAAAACCTGAATATTCACCCGAGCGAGCTACGGAACGCGCTGGCGAACAGCATCATGCAACAACGGCATCGCCTGCGCCAATTGCATTACCAACTCCTATACAATCACAGAGCGACGACGACGATGCGGTAACGGCTGACGATACGGCACCACTAACTGCAAACGATGACGATTTGATTGAAAAAGAATGGGTGGATAAAGCAAAACAAATAATTGCTGAAACAAAGGATGACCCACACATGCGTGAGAAAAAAGTCAACAAGCTACAAGCAGATTATTTGCGAAAAAGGTACGGAAAAGAGCTGGGCGAAGCAACCTAGTGTAAGAACTGAAGAGGGGGAGTTCGAAAAGTGTTAATAGGCGTGTTTGGTGTAGTTCTCGTGGTTACAGCTGTTGTCACGCTCATTGTTTCACAGTATCGAAAAACACTGCGCGAAGCAAAAAACTATGAGCGCGGGCTAAAGATGGTGCCGATGATCATCCATTTGCCGCCAGCCAGTGATGATTTAGAGGCAGGAAGTCGTGACGAGCGCGATGTTACCGAAGAAGTGTTGTCGCAGGCACAGGTAATGTATAACGTGATCGCTTCAACTGCGGTAAAAGGCTTTAAGAGCAAGATATATGGTCAACGTCACTTATCATTTGAAATTGTTGCTAGGGAAGGCCTTGTTCACTATTACACTGTCGTGCCTGTTGCACTAGTCGATGTTGTGCGTCAAGCAGTCGCAGCAGCCTATCCCTCAGCAAGGCTGGAAGAAGTTGAAGAGCACACCGTTTTCAGTAAAGTTGGCAAGATAAGCGGCACAATTGGTGGTGAATTCACCTTGAAGAAAGAGTACGTCTACCCAATTGCAACATATCAAGAAGCTAAGCGTGATGCCTCGAGAGCATTATTAAACGCACTCTCCAGTGCGGGCCGTGAAGATGGTATAGGTGTACAGATTCTGATCCGACCAGCTAAAGATGGATGGACAAAAAAATCGATTCAGATGGCAGATAAAATTACTAAAGATAAAGGCAAGAAAAAAGGCTTCGCTGCACTAGGGTCATCAAAAGACATCATGGAAGCGCTCTGGAAACCGCCAGAATCATCTGAAGAGAAAGAAAAACCCGAAGACAAGCAACTAACATCACTTGAAAAAGCAACTGTCGAGACAATAGAGGAAAAGACCAGATACCCAGGCTACGAAACACTTGTGCGTGTTGTCGTGTCATCGAATACAGCTGCACGTTCTCAAACGCTTCTGAAAAATGTCGTCGCTGCATTCTCTCTATTTGACTCACCAAGTTACAACGGGTTTAAATTCAATCCATCTCGTAATATTGAAGAGTTAGTCACTTCTTATATATTCCGATTTTTTCCGCAATCATTGAATCAAAATGTTCTTAACACCGTTGAACTAGCAACAATATTCCATCTACCTGACCAGAAGAATATCCCGACTTCACAAGTCCAACGTCAGATGGCAAAGCAAGTAGATGGTCCTACTGAATTAATGGAAGAGGGGTTCTTGCTAGGTTATAACGAGTTTAGGGGAGTCAAGAAGCCGATTCGCCTGAGTACGAATGACCGCCGTCGTCACACATATATTATTGGTCAAACCGGTACGGGTAAATCTGTATTACTTGAGAACCTCGCATACCAAGACATGATGGACGGGAAGGGATTTGCATTCGTTGACCCGCACGGTGATTCTGTTGAAACGTTGTTGGGCAAGGTTCCGAAAGAACGAGTCGAAGATATCATCTACTTTAACCCCGGTGATATGACCAATCCAATTGGCTTAAATATGTTTGAGTTTGATCATCCTGATCAGAAAGACTTCCTGGTTCAAGAATCAATCAACATGCTGTATGGCTTGTACGACCCCGGACACACTGGTATTGTTGGTCCACGCCTGGAGCACATCTTCCGCAACTGTGCCTTGCTGCTGATGAGTGACCCTGCTGGCGGTACTTTTATCGATATACCAAAAGTCCTGATTGATCAAGACTATATGAAAAGTAAACTGAAATACGTCACTGATCAGTCGGTGCTTGATTTCTGGACAAAGGAATTTCCTGCGTCACAGCGTTCAAATGAAGCCGGAGAGGTAATAAGCTGGGTTGTATCAAAGTTTGGCCCATTCATATCGAACGACGCAATGCGTAATATTATTGGTCAGACAAAAAGTGGCTTTAACCTTCGCGACATCATGGACAACAAGAAGATATTACTGGTTAACCTATCGAAGGGTAGGATGGGTGAACTTAACTCAAAACTTCTCGGTATCATATTTGTAATGAAATTCCAGGCGGCTGCTATGGGAAGGGCCGACATGCCGGAAGAGCAGCGAACAGACTTTTCGCTATATGTTGATGAGTTTCAAAACTTTGCCACGGATAGCTTTGAATCGATACTGTCAGAGGCTCGAAAGTATCGCCTTAACTTGATTATGGGTAATCAGTTTATGACTCAGCTCACCGATAAGATTCGTGAAGCGATTATCGGTAACGTCGGTACTGTCATATCAGGTCGTATCGGTACTACAGATGCAGAGATCATGGTGAAGCGATTTCGTCCAACCTTTGACGAAGACGATCTTACTAAGCTACCTAACTATCAATCAATAAGCAGTGTCATGATAAATAATGTGCCCTCAGCTCCATTTAGCATGTCTTTCATACCGTCAATGGGGCAAGGCAACCAACAGCTTGCAGATGCGCTAAAACGGCTATCCTCGGCTAAATATGGACGACCACGTCCTGCTGTAGAAAAAGAAATATTTGGCCGACTCAGATCTGCCGAAAAAGAGAAAAAGCAACGACTTGAAGCAATGAAGCAAATGCAAAAATCGACTTCCACTACAGCAACGGTACCAGCTTCTGCAAAGCCAGCCGGATCATCGTTCCTTGACGAATGGCTCGCTAAACGTCAACAGCTGGGCGGAAGCACGCCAAAAACATCTCAGTCGACATCTGTTAATCCTCCAGCTAAAGCTCCTCTCGTTGGACATTCTACACGGCCTGCGGCCGATGAAGCTAAGCCTTCTGAAACTATCAAAGCAGTAGAGCAAACAGCAGAAAACTTAGCACACACTACTTCGGATGCGGTCAACCCAGAAGAGGTAGTCAAAAAACAGCCCATTCACCAAGAGATACCACCAAATTCAAGTATCCCAATACCACAGGCTAATCTGCATCTTCGCGGTGACGAAAAGAATGATCAGCGGGAAGTTCATCTCAAACTACGATAAATAAAAACGTCGCGAGAATAGTTTAACCAGCTTTTTTGCCAGTTATCATCACGCGGAAGTAATCAAAGAGTATACCTAGCAGCCAGCCAAGTATGAATGCAGCGATGCTTTCGGAACCAGTTAATGGGTATCCGTAGTACCTTGCAACAACGTAAACGAGTAAGGTTAAGGCAAATGCAGATACCGAACCAGCAAGCAGGGCATTAGGACGTGCAACAGTGGCTCCAACGAATTCGCTGGTTTTTTCTATTGGTGCCGCGTGGATAAACTTGCTAAATGTTCTGCTAGGTGTCGACATGTGGCCGCGCGCTTCTTTCATTGTGGCATTAAAAGCAGCTTTCTTTGCTTTTTTATTGGGTAGGGGGGTGTCCTTACGCTTTTCGGCGGGCGAGGCTTTTTTCTCGCTCCTTTTCTCTTGTTTCTCGGCGATCTTCTCAGCGTTCTCTTTTAGTTTTTCAGTGTCCTCTGTTGGAGCCCTCTCGGCCGCATTGTCCAGCTTTTTCTCAAGCCTCTCAACTTGTTCGCTCGCAGCGTCAGAAAGTTGCTCGACTTGCTCTGCGCTATATTCTGCTGATTTATCTTGTATTTTCTCGCTCATGCCCACCCCTCAGTATTAAATCGTCCCTACGTTTACATTGTGTCGAATAAGGCGAACCTCTTTACCTAGCTGTCGAGAACGTGCCCAGAAGTAGACAACAACTGCTAGTAGAGCTGCACCAAACATCATGTTTTCTCTTGGTCCTGTGTGGGGAAGCTCTTTGGTAACTTGTTCGACGATAACTTTTTGCTCGGGACAATTTACAGCTATGCTAACACTATTGCCAAATGTATTTACCATCGTACAGTCATACGATGCTTCGTCGCTCTGGCCTGTGTTTGTTGCTGGGATTGTTGCAAGCATTTGAATTGCGAAGGTGCGACTTTCTTTTTCACCTGCAGCTAGGTCTACCGTTGGCCAAGAGAGCGTACTCGTGTCCTTATCGAAGCTGCCTCCGCCAAGGTCTATAAGTTTTGCATATTCAAGCACATCCGCAAGAGATTCTTTTAGTTCTATAGGTGCAGAAGCAAATCCACGGTTCTCAACAGTTATGGTGTAGGTAATTTTATCGTTAGCTTTTGCTGTTACCGTGTTAGCTGAAACATCACCTTGAGTCATGTTTGCTGCTGTCTTGCTGCTTACAAGCTTAGCGCTACAGCCTTCATCATTAATCCATAGATTTGGGTTGTCAGGACACGGTTGGCAGAGTGGGTCGTTTGCGGGTAGGGCAGGGTTGTACTCACATACCTGAACTTTTTCTATAGTGAACTCTGTTTTACAGTTTTCGCTTGTTTTTACACCTAGGTTTGTACGCACCTTGAGTGTCACCGAATAGGTTCCTGCTTTTGCAAGCGTAAAGCTATTGGCGATTACATTCTCTTTTGATGAATCTACCACAACGCGTTTTACTTCTTTGCCTGCGTCGTTTGTAACAATAAATACGTACCTATTAATTTTCGCACCTCTCACGGCACGAGCGGATCCACCCAATGTCACAATGCTTCTGTCGGCTATATCAGCACTAACATCCGTACAAAATGCAGCTGGCTTTTTGGCAACAACAAAGCTGTCTGTACAGTTTGCACCTGAACGTTCACCTTCGCTTGTGCTCACTTTCACTCGAACATGGTATGCCCCAGGTGTCGACTGATTATATACAAATGTGTGTGGACTCGTTTTTTGTGAGAATGTCTTTGTCGCAACAAGCTTTTTGTTGTCATCACGTATTACGTAGGTGTATTTAGTAATTTTCGCACCATCAACTTGTTTCACGTTTGTTGTCATTCTAAAGCGACTAGAGTCTATCGGTCTAACAGTAAGATTTTTACAGAATGCATCAGGGTTTTTAACCACTGGGGGGTGTGCGGTGATTAGGTTACCGCAATCTTTTTTGATTGCAAACCACCCAAATGCCTTTGAATAGCCAGCAAATACCTCATGGCGGTCACCGCCTTGTTGCGTGAGGCGCATCGGGCGGTAAAACACAGTGCCGTTAGCGCCATTCGATTTTTTGTATTGCCAGGAGCGTTGGCCCTGGGCATAGCTATACAGGCTTGTCATTGACCAGTTGTAGCGGCTAGCCTCGCCTATAACAGTCAATTTAGTACTTTTAATTTCTGATCGGGTTATGCCTAATGAACTATAGATGTCTTTAATATTATTGCTGTTACGGTCGTAGTACTTTAGGTATTCTGTTGGACTAGAGACGCCACCTCTCACAAAGTCGGCCGCGCTAGCCGCATTCGCCGCCTCGGGCGGAGAGAATACCGCGAAAGATTGAACTACTAGCGCAAGGGCCGTAAAGACTAGCCCGAGTCGTCGTGTTGCCTCTTCTTTACGAAGACGCCTAGCATAAAAGCCCAGCTGACCCATGAGAGCAGGACTGAAGTTGAGGTTTGATACAATTTTCCGGAACATTGTGTGAACCTTTACCGTTTTTTACTCACTGATTTTTGTTTTTATTTGTTTTGGTATACCTTTTGCCCCTAGATTAGCATAAGTATTGTGTTCAATGCAAGAACTTGAGTGAATACAAATAGTTCGATATAATATACATAGTGTAAATAGCAGAAATAGCTGAAACAGTGAGGGGATAATGGCTAAACAAACAGCTGATGGCTCGTATGATGGGTCGCAAATTCAAGTTCTAGAGGGGCTTGAGCCTGTACGCAAGCGTCCAGGTATGTATATAGGTAGCACTGGCTACGACGGTGTTCACCATCTGATTAAAGAAATCGCCGACAACTCGGTTGATGAGGCTATTGCTGGCTTTGCTTCAAGAGTAGATATTCGTATTTTAGATGACGGCGGTATTACCATAACCGACGATGGTCGTGGTATTCCTGTTGATAAGCACCCAAAAACAGGTCTTTCAACTCTTGAGACAGTACTTACCATCCTCCACGCAGGAGGTAAGTTTGGCGGTGGTGGCTATAAGGTCTCATCCGGACTTCACGGGGTTGGTTCTAGCGTTGTGAACGCGCTTTCTACTAAATTAGTTGCCGAGGTAGTACAAAAAGGTGAGCTTTATAGAATTGAATTTGCACAAGGTGCAACTACTGTTCCATTGAAAAAGGTTGGCAAAACAGACCGTCCAGACGGCACTCAGGTTACCTTTTACCCAGACCCTGCAATCTTTAAAGAAACTGTTGAGTTTGACTACAAATGGGTCGTTAACTATTTGCGGCACCAGGCATACCTAACAAAGGGTATATATACATCTGTCGTTGATGAGCGCACCGATGAACGTGCTGCGTTTTATTTTGAAGGCGGTATACAAAGCTATGTCAAGCACCTTAACATCGGTAAAGATGTGCTCTCAGACGCACCGTTTTATGTAGAAAAGCAAGTAGAAGATTCTATGGTTGAAGTTGCGGTTCAGTACAACGATACCTATATAGAGACAGTGAAGCCGTTTGCGAATAATGTTCTCACGCCAGATGGCGGTACGCATATCATCGGATTTCGTTCTGCGCTTACACGCGTTATTAATGACTACGCGCGTAAAAGTGGGCTGTTGAAAGAAAAAGAAGACAACTTAACTGGTGATGACATTCGTGAAGGCCTGACAGCAATTATTTTGGTGAAGCTACCAGATCCTCAATTTGAAGGTCAAACCAAGAACAAGCTAGGTAATCCTGAAGTTCGTCGATACGTCGAGCAGGTAATGAACGAATACTTTGCGTACTATCTAGATGAAAATCCTGCTATTGCGAAGAAGATCGTGAATAAATCGCTGCTTGCAGCCCGCGCTCGTAAAGCAGCCCGCGCAGCACGGGACAATGTGATTCGTAAAGGTGCACTCGATGGCCTTAATCTACCCGGCAAACTAGCTGACTGTTCATCTCGTACACCTGCAGACAGTGAGCTGTACATCGTCGAGGGTGATTCAGCTGGTGGTTCTGCAAAATCAGGACGTGACAGCAAAACTCAGGCTATTCTGCCACTACGCGGTAAGGTGTTGAACGTTGAACGTGCACGCCTAGACCGTATGCTAGCCAACAACGAGCTCGTGTCGCTGATAAAGGCACTTGGTGTCGGCATAGGTGAACAGTTCGATATTAGTGGCCTACGATACCATCGAATCATCATTATGACTGACGCCGATGTTGATGGTAGCCACATTTCTACACTGCTACTTACGTTCCTGTTTAGGTACATGCGTGAAGTAGTAGATGCTGGGCACGTATTCCTAGCAAAACCACCGTTATACTCATTCAATAAAGGCCAGAAAAAGACCTATGTCTACGATGAGATTAAAAAAGAAGAAATGCTTGATCAACTGATTGCGGAGCGGAAAGAAAAGGGTGTACAAATGGACCCGAGCGAAGACCGCAACAAGCAAGCTGGCATTACGCTATCACGGTTCAAGGGACTCGGTGAAATGGATGCTGATCAGTTATGGGAGACAACAATGAATCCCGAAAATAGAGTGCTTGTACAGGTTAAGGTAGAAGATGCAGAAGCAGCTGACGCTATATTTACGAAGCTGATGGGAGATGACGTAAGCCTTCGCAAGAACTTTATTCAAACACGAGCTAAAGACGCAGATCTAGAGGAATTGGACGTATAGATATGGATGATGACAAAATTACACCAGAATCAACAGGAAAGTACGAAAACACTGACGATGTTGTGGTAGATACATCACATTCAAAATTGGTTGAGAACCGTACGGTTGAATCAGTTATGGAAGAGAGCTTCTTCCGATATTCAATGAGTGTGATTATCGACCGCGCCTTACCTGATGTACGTGATGGCTTGAAGCCTGTGCATCGTCGAATTTTGTACAGTATGAATCAAAACGGCAATCGTTCTGGTGCCAAGTTTGTAAAATCAGCCCGTATTGTCGGTGACGTGATGGGTAAATATCACCCACACGGTGACTCAGCAATTTATGACTCTATGGTTCGTTTGGCGCAAGACTGGAGCATGCGCTACATGTTGGTGCAGGGGCAGGGTAACTTTGGCTCCATGGATGGTGACCCTCCAGCGGCTATGCGTTATACAGAGGCACGCATGGCGAAGCCGGCAGATGAAATGCTGGTAGACATCGATAAAGAAACAATCGACTTTCGCGATAACTTTGATGGTTCCGAGCAAGAGCCAGTTGTTTTACCGGCAAAACTGCCAAACCTGCTACTCAATGGCCAGATTGGTATTGCTGTGGGTATGGCCACCAATATTCCGCCACATAACTTGAATGAACTGGTAGATGCAACGATTGAGGAGATTGATAACCCTGAAGCGACAGTAGAAGACTTGTTGAAACACGTTAAAGGTCCAGACTTCCCAACGGGCGCGACCGTGTATGGCGGCGCACCAATGAAGCAAGCCTATCAGACGGGTCGTGGTAGCGTGATGATTCGCGCGGTCGCCGATATCGAAGAGACCAAAAAGGGTCGTCATCAGATTATCGTGACCGAAATGCCGTATGCGGTAAACAAGGCCACGTTGATTGAGCGAATCGCTGAACTAGTAAAGGAAAAGAAACTCACAAGCATTGCCGATATCCGCGACGAATCAGCGCGTGGCACCGTACGGGTGGTAATTGATCTCAAGAAAGACGCGTATCCAAAGAAAGTGCTAAATCAGCTATACAAGATGACTTCACTACAGACGAGCTATCACTACAATATGATGGCGCTGGTAGACGGCGTACAACCTCGCGTACTTGGCCTCCAAGAAATCCTGCAGGAATACATCAAGCATCGCCAAATAGTCGTGCGTCGACGCACCGAGTACGAACTGAAGAAGGCGAAGGAACGCGCACATATTCTCGAAGGCTACAAAATTGCGCTTGATCACATTGATGAAGTGATTGCGACCATCCGTGCCAGCAAGACACGTGAAGAGGCCGAAGCCAACCTCATTAAGAAGTTTAAACTTAGTGAAATTCAAGCCAAAGCCATCCTTGAGATGCAGCTACGTCGCCTTACCGGTCTAGAGCGCCAAGCTATCGAAGACGAACTAAAAGAACTCAAGGCCCTGATCGCGAAACTCGAGGGAATTCTAGCCGATGAAAAAGAAATTCTGAAGATCATCAAGACAGAGCTGCTTGAGATGAAAGAGAAATACGGCGACGAGCGACGCAGTAAGATTATTACCCACGAGCTTGGTAAGTTTAGTGATGAAGAGCTGATTCCAGAGGAAGAAAGCGTTATCCTCCTGACCACGGAAAATTACATCAAGCGTACCCTGCTGAGTGAATACCGACGCCAAAACCGAGGCGGTAAGGGTAAGCGTGGCATGACGACGAAAGAGGAAGATGTAATCGATCAGCTAGTACCAGCTAGTACGCATGACTGGCTACTATTCTTTACCAACCGCGGTCGTGTATTCCGCCTGAAGGCATACGAAGTGCCTGCGGCAAGCCTCGCTGCCAAGGGCGTTGCAGCAGTAAACCTCTTACAGATGCAGCCAGAAGAGAAGATCACATCAATTATCCGTCACGAAAAGGATGCGAGTGACGAAGGGTATCTGTTTATGACTACCTGCAAGGGTACGGTAAAGAAGACGCCGCTGAAAGACTACGCAAATATTCGTACAAACGGCTTGATTGCCATCAAACTAGATGATGGCGATGAGTTGCGCTGGATCAAGAAGACAACTGGTCAGAATGACATCATCGTGTCGACGTCTGCGGGCCAAGCAGTGCGCTTTAATGAGTCTGATGCTCGACCAATGGGTCGTGCCGCCAGGGGTGTACGCGGTGCACGTCTGCGGCCAAACGACGTCGTTGTGGGTATGGACGTGGTTCACAGCGAAGAGCAAGAGTTGCTGGTAATCAGCGAAAAGGGCTTTGGTAAACGAACCAAGGCAGAAAACTTCCCAAGCCACAAACGCGGTGGTGTCGGCATCAAGGCAGCGGTAGTGACTGCAAAAACTGGTCCGATTATCTCTGTGCAAACGATTGAACCCGATATGGCTGAAGCATTGCTGATTTCAAAGGCAGGACAAACAATTCGTCTGAGCCTGAAAGATATCAAGTTGCTCGGTCGAACCACCCAAGGTGTGACGATTATGCGACTATCAGACAGCGATTCAGTGTCTTCGATTGGGTTGATGCCTGAGCAAAGTAAAGATTTGACGCAGGAATAACCTAGATGAGCGGCGTGTCACCCTACCTAATAACAATCGCCCTAGCGTGGGTTATTGCGCACGTCATAAAATTTACAATTGCATCAGTAAAAACCAAGAGTATTAAAAACTTCAAGCAGTTTTACAGCTCCGGCAATATGCCAAGTGCTCACACCGCAACAGTAGTAGCTCTTGTGACAATAGTAGGAATTCGCGATGGAGTAGACTCTGCGGTGTTTGCCGTAGCTGCACTTTTTGCAGGGGTAGTTATGTATGACTCGATTAATTTACGTCGTTCGGTGGGTGAGCAAGGCAGAGCGATTCAGGCGCTGATAAAGGAACAGAAGAGTAAGGTTGTTCTACGTCACGTAGCTAAAGGGCATACGTCACTTGAAGTATTCGCTGGCCTAATCCTCGGTTTTGTGGTTGGATTCGTTGTCTTTATCGCTACGAAATAGATAGCCCTAGGTGCTTGACGCACCTCTGGAAATCCTGTATGATGGATAACAGTCTGTTCGTGAACTGCGAGAAAAACGGGGAACCGAGCCAGATTAAAATGTTCT
>JAUIBD010000025.1 GCA_030427525.1 bacterium | reverse complement strand
AAGGAACACATGCAACATTCACTTATCTATTTTGCAGCAGACTACGATTGTGACGCTTACGGAGCAGGTAACTTCAATAGCGACGAATGTGCCACACAGACCGCCGGCACACCCGATACTGGTGTCGTTGCACTCACTGGTAGCCCATATTTCGTTGTTGGCGCTGTCTTACTCGTCGCGGCAATTGTTTTTGGCGTATTAATGCTTCGCAGTAAAAAACGCTAATTCTTCTCGATAATTCGTTGCAGTAGCTCACCCAGCTTTGTTGTATCAACAAATTGAAAGTCTATTATTTCGCCTAGGTGCTCTGGGCGAATACACAGTGTCGTCACGCGAATTTCACGGTTGTCATGCCTGTTCGTGACTGTCACAAAATCTCTATCATCCGCTTCGTAAAAGTCATCTTCACTCATGCGTCCCTCGTGTACTAATTCGCCAAGCCTGTGCCGAAACGCACTGGGGGTTTTACAGTCGATGTTCACGCTTTTTTCGGTCTCCGGGTCAATAATAACCATATCCACGCCAAACGCATCGGCAGCCCGCGACGTCATTCGTGCGTCAAAGCCTTCCAGTTTTGCCCCCAGATACACCGCAATCTCTCTGCTCAGGCCCTTCACGATTGCTTCGTACTGCTCGTCGTTAAGACTAGGCAGTTTATAGTGGTGGGCAAATGCCAGTATCTGATGTTTTAGGTGTTCGGCAAAATGCGGCAACTTACCAGGCGGTTGCGCCAGCACGGCATCCACGAATGAATCATTAAAATCAATGAGTTCAAATAGCCGCTTGGTGCGGTCATGGTAGCCATGCTTGTGTTTATCCATCTCGTCTTGTGCCAAGGCAGCCCGAGGCGCCTGTAGCACCACCAGTGCTTCTAGTGTCATCGTTTTCCTTGGACCGCTCAGTAGCTGCAACCGCTGCTTGAGTTCTTCAATCAGTTCATCCAGCTGGCTCGGCTGCAAGCGGCCGCGCACGCTACGGCGAATCGCATTTACTTCATCGTGTAGTATGTGCTCTAATGTGCCAGCTGCTGTGTCTAGCATCTGTCTGCGTTTCGGACTAAATCTGCGCCACCCTTTTTGTCTCAAATTATTTTCTCAATTTCCTAGTTAAAGCCATTACCTTCAGTATACAAAATCACTCACTCGTCATCTACTCGTCAAGTTCGAAGTGCTTTTTCATACAGTCCCTATCAATTCCTTCACCCTTTGCGCAATCTCATCACGTACTGCCCTGTCTGTATCTAACGTACGGTTTTCAGCGTAGTGAGGGTCGGCAACATCCCAAAATTCGGCCTTGCTACTGCTAAGTGCGTAGTCTGGCATGTAGTCTGTAGGAAAAAGAATCACTTTGTCAGCATCACGTATCATCGCTTCTGTCAGCTGCTTGCTCGTCTGACCATCCAATGACAATCCTATTTCTTTCATTACAACAGCTCCATTTTTTGAGACCCTATTCAACCCTGTAGCCAACGCTCCAGCACTTGTCGCGTCATTTGAGTCAGATAGATGATTGTAAAGTCTCTCTGCCAACTGGCTACGCATCATGTTGCCCTCGCAAACGAATAATACTTTCATAATTTCCTCAATACCTGCTGTAGATAAGAATCAACATTCGGTTCTGCTAGTATTTCATCCAAGCTCATCCATCTGTGTTCATCGTGTTCGTCGCTGATGACGACATCACCTTCCGCACTCGCACTGTATGTTAGTCGCACTACATGCAGGTTTTTTACTTCTACAAAGATATCTTGCGCTGCCAATAATTTCTCTAACGACTTCAGCACCAAGCCTGTCTCTTCGGTAATTTCGCGTGCTAAAGCCTCTTCTAGCGGTTCCTCTGGTTCAATCCTGCCGCCTGGAATATCCCACTTTTGTGGACCAGCTTTAAAATCTTTGTTTCTTCGAAGGAAAAGGAACTTACCGTCTTGCTGTAGCAGTGCTTTCACTCCAACTTGCAGGTTCATTATTGCCCCTTTATCCACCGTAGCAGCGCCAGTGCTATGCGCTCTTCCTGCATGCTGCCGTCTAGTACCATTTTTTCTATTTCCTCGTAGCCAAACCACTGGTCAGCTTCAATATTCTCGCCTGTCTCGAGTGCTTGACCGTCTGCGCTTTCGTGCCAACTGGTGGCTTCGAAAATGTATAGGTCCCATTCTACAGTGGCACCTAGGGTTGATTTCGTGATAAGTTCAACTGCCTCTACCACCACGCCTGCTTCCTCGGCGGCTTCGCCTTTGGCCTTAGCCTTGGCGGCGTTCAGTATGTCTTCGCCACTGGCTCGGTGCGCTTCGTATTCGTCTAGCGTGTTGAATACTTTGCCGCCAGGCAGCCTGTAGTCCCAAGCGTTTAGCTCCTTTCTGAACTCTTTTGTCAGCAACACTTTTTTGTTCGCCTTGTCGGCTATAATCACGCGCACACCAGGTGCCCTGCGGGCAACTTCGAATACCCGCCCATCTGCTTGTGGCAGCTGCACCAGTTCGAATAGTTTTCCTTTGGCGTAGATTTCTTCGTTCACTCTAGTTTCTTTCCGACAAACCGAATTAAGTTATGTACACCTTTGTCTTGGTCTTTGTAAGTTTCGCCCTGATCATCGCACAAGATTACATCGAAATTTTTAGCGAAATACTTTGCATCTTTTACGCTAAAATAGCGTTTATGCGTACCTTCAGTATCAAAATAGCCTTCTTCTAACTTTTTACCAGTATTGAACTCCGGGTCACTCACGGAGTTTACGAGAAATGCCAGGACACCTCCAGGCTTCAAGACTCGATATATCTCTGAAAACAGTTTTTCGGTTGATTCTTTATTGAAATAGTGAAGTGCAAGGTGTGAGTAAACGATGTTGAAAGTATTCTCTTCAAATGGAAATTTCTTCTGTAAATCGACCACCTGAAAGCGCATTCCTGGTCTTGGTTTATCCAGCTTACCAAAAAACTCCTTTGAATATTCATCTGCCCTTTCAATGATTCCAACTTCAATATCAGTCGAAAAAACGGCAAACCCTGCCTGAGCAAAGTAAACACTGTCCTGGCCCTGGCCTGCGCCCAAATCTAATAGTGTGCCATTTTTTGGTAAGTACTCAACAATCTCTTCTGCGAAGATTGATGGCTTTTCTGTCCAGTCAAGGCCATCATACCTTTTGTGTAACTCTTCCCAATAGTCTGACATTATACTTCTCCCCAATTTTTACCTGTGTGCACATCTACCTGTAACTTGATGCCTAAGTCTGGGGCGATGGCTTCCATGGTTTCTTTTAGAATTCCACTAATTTTATCAGCATTTTTCTCTGGGCATTCGACTAGTATGCTGTCGTGAATTTGTAGCACTTGCGTGCCTAGGTCACCCATTTTTTCGTCTACCTGAATCATGGCCAGTTTCATCAGATCGGCTTCAGTGCCTTGTATCGGCATATTGGCAGCAGCTCGCTTGGCGCCTTCGCGTACCATGAAGTTCGATGAATTCACGTCTGGTGTAGGCCGGCGGCGGCCATGGAAGGTCTCTACATAGCCTTCATTTTTAGCCTTTTCTAGTGTGTCATCGATGAATTTACGGATTGGTTTTCGTAGCTCGAAATACTGGTCAATAAATTTCTTGGCATCGATAAATGTCATACCTGTGGCGGCAGCCAAGCCATGTGGGCTCATGCCATATAGCACGCCAAAGTTAATGACCTTGGCATCGCGGCGTTGGTTCTTGTCTACCCGCTCCATCGGGATGCCGTATACTTCGCTGGCGGTTTTAGTGTGAATGTCTACATTGCCATTGAAATCTTCTATCAACTCTTTGTCGTCTGCTAGCACCGCTGCCAGGCGCAGCTCGAACTGGCTGTAGTCTGCGCTAACAAACACATTTCCCTTTTTTGGCACAAACGCTTCGCGAATACGCCGCCCCATGTCGGTGCGAATCGGAATGTTTTGCAGGTTTGGCGTGGTGCTACTTAGCCGTCCTGTTGCAGCCACGTCTTGGTTGAATGTGGTGTGCAAGCGCGACTTTTCATCGACTTGTTCAGGCAATGTATCGACATACGTGTTCTTCAGCTTGGCAAGCTCTCGTGTCTTTTCTATTAGCTCGATTATCGGGTGCTGGCCACGCAGTTTGTCTAGCTCTTTCTGGCCGGTACTATAGCCTGTTTTGCCCTTTTTTATGCCTGTGGTGGGCAGCTGTAGTTTTGTAAATAACACCTCTGAAAGTTGAGCTGGGCTGGCGATATTAAACTCCATACCAGCCAGTGAATACATTTCTTGTTCTAGCTTGGCATGCTCATCACCCAGCTCTTTGCTCATCTTTTTCAGCAACGACGTATCGAGCTTTATGCCGTAGTGTTCCATTTCGAACAAGTGGTAAATCAGCGGAAAATCAAACCTCATCGCGATGTCTTTTACCTTTGGTTTTTCGTCAAACGCGGCCACTTGCCAGCCGTAAATTTGCCGCATAGCCGCCACTTCTTCGATTGGAGCTCCTAATTCCCCGCCAATCAGCCCGGCCAAGCTTCTATCACGACGCAACGGGTCGAGCAAGAACGCCGCCTGGCGAATATCGTGCAGGTCGCTAAAGCGTACTTCTACACCAGCAGCCGCCAGTGTATGGTACAGCGCTTTCACATCGTAGGAAATCACTGTACCAAATTCTACGGCGCGCCAAAAACTTTTATCTATCTTTGCTATCTTCTTTTTCGAAATAGTCGTGTCTGTGAAACTCGCCCATAGCTCGTCTTCTACTGCGTGTAGTACAAACGGACCGTCTATCACGACCTGCTCTGGCCAGTCTACTTCTGTTAGATTTACTTCGTCTGCTTCGTGAAAGTAGAGGCTTGTATCGGCTGTCTGCTGCATGTTTTTAGGCAGTCGTTTGATCAAGCTGTGAAACTCAAGGTCGCGCAAAATATCGGCCACCTTTTGCAGGTCACAGTCGTTTACATCTGCCACGTCCCACTCAAGCTCCACCGGCGCATCGGTCCAGATGCGTGCAATTTCTTTGCTCAGGTAGGCAGAGTCCTTACCAGCTACTAGTTTTTTGCGCACACTTTCTTTCACGTCGTCGAGGTGTTCGTATACACCATCCAGTGTTTTGTAATCTTGCAGTAGCTGAATGCCCGTTTTTTCACCAATGCCGGGTACGCCTGGGATGTTGTCTGACGAATCACCCTTTAGGGCTTTCAAGTCCAGGAATTGTTCGACTCCCAGGCCGTATTTTTGCTCGAAGTTTTCTGGGTTGTATAGCTCGATATTTGCGAGGCCTGATTTGAGTGCATACACATGCGTCAGCGGACCAACCACCTGCAGCATGTCTAGGTCACTCGTCAGCAAGCACGCCTCAATACCCTTTTCCTCTGCTTGCTTGGCAAACGCCCCCATAATATCATCGGCCTCGTAATCATCCACCTCATAGAGTGGCCAGCCAAAGGCATCCAGAAGTTCATGCAGTATCGGAATTTGCTCGTAGAAATCCGGTGGTGCTGGCTTACGTCCCGCTTTGTATTCTGGGTACAGCTCGCGGCGTTTTCGAATATTGGTTTTCGGCTTGTCCCACGCTACCGCTACATAGTCGGGTTCGAGCTTTTTGATCAGTTCAATTGCTAGTGAGGCAAACCCAAACACTCCACCAGTGGGAACACCATTTTTCGTAGAAAGCCCTGGCATGGCGTAGTAGCCTCGATAAAATATCGACTTGCCATCTATCACCGCCAAACGTTTGGTCATACTACTAGTATACCTCTTTATGGAAGATTATCGACAAGGGTAAATATTTACGACGCAGCCTGCACGCGATTTGATTCGTAATTGCCAAAGACTTTATGAAAGGCACGTAGTAAATCTCGTTCAGCAGCGTCAGGGTTATTGCCAGCAATTTCTGCTACATCACGTATATCTTCAAGTGTAAGGTGTCGTGTTTGCGATTGTACGGAACTATGGTTAGCTCCTACACGAAAGCCTGAAAACTCTACGATGCGACGGTATTCCTCCCTGTTTAAGCCAAAATCAGACAGGTACGGGTCTCGGTCTAGTTCTTCTTGCATCAAAACATGAATTGCCATCCTCGCCCCATCAGCTGTATAAACATCACTGGTACGAACGCTAAATAGTACCTCTAAAGACATATCAAACTCCAGTTCGTCGGTGTCCAAGACACCAGTCAACAGCTCCACAATTTCTTGCCTGCTGAGGTCTCCAACGTCCACTTCAATGGTCGGTTCTGCTGCCTGAATAGGCTCTGCTTGCTCAACAGTCACAGCGGTTTCATGCGATTCTACAGTCTCCCCTTCTTCAGCACTGTCTTCATCTTTATCTAGTACGAGTGTTTCTGCCAATGCCACTGCCGCTACATATCTATCACGAGTCCAACCTAGACCATTTTGCCTCATGATATCAAGAAATTTACGTTGTGACCAACCTCGCTGCACTGATTCTTGTACTGTATTTGCATCTTCGATTTCTTGTCTGGTGTATCTCCTAGACTCAGCTTTTTCGTTCAAAAAATTGTCCTCTCTTGCTCACTGGGCATTACCGTGATTAATTTCATGACAAACTATCCTATGCTAGTCTCATACCCACTCTAGAGGTTTAAACTGAATATTTTGTGTTCTTGCATGTATTTCAGCTAAGCGACGTGTGATAACCGAGGGGTGCAACTCGAGTTTCTTCCCAACTTCTGCGATCTTCAAACCACTTGCCAAGAGTTCTAGTATTTCGATTTCCCTCTTACTTAGATGGTCGCGATACAAATACAATAGATTAATTGGTCTGTGCTTTACAGTTCCAATAGACTCGGTGTGGTGTATGATACCGAATACAATTTTTAACCTATGAAAAGCCTCTTGTCGTATCTGAGAAACTGCATTTTTTGTTTTACCAAGTTCTTTAGCTAGTGTATCCAGCGTTGCCTCATCTTGCATCATTCTGGTGAATATATACTGCTCTTCCGGAGATAGGTATTGCATAGCAATAGTCCACAAACCGCTCACCTTCTCAACAGCTTCTTCTTCAACGTCAATAACATGCGCATCCTCAATTACACTGTAATACGTATCACCTGAGTCGTACCCTAACGGGGCATCAAGCATGATGGGCGGCATACCGATTTTAAGAAGCTCGACTACCTTTTCCTCTGAAACTTCTAATTCTGCCGCAATGTCGCTAGGCTCGGCCTCTCTTCCTAGTTGGCGATCTAAGTCACTTCTAGCTTTAAGTACTCTGTTAATGTCTTCATTTGCATGGACAGGGATGCGCACTGTCCTGGATGTGTTTGCTATTCCTCTGGTAATAGCCTGACGTACCCACCATGTTGCATATGTTGAAAATTTGTAGCCCTTCGTGTAGTCAAATTTCTCAACTGCTCGTATAAGCCCATCGTTGCCTTCTTGTATTATATCCGGGAATGCTAGCGCAGCGCGGCCATATTTCCGGGCAATAGACACAACTAAACGAAGGTTTGAGTTTATAAAGCGCTCTTTCGCTTCTTTGCCGTCTTGCGCCAGCCATTCTAGTTCTTCTACTGTGTAGCCTAATACTTCTAGTTGTTCGGGTGTATGTGTGGTTAATAGTTCTTCTGCATATAGCCCAGCTTCAATAGCTTTCTGTAGCTCAACCTCTTGCTCTGCATCGAGTACTGGGTACCTGCCGATATCATTAAAGTAAGTGGTAGTATCATCAATACCTTGTTCCTGTCGTGTGGCACTAGTCATTCTGGTTGAGTCCTTTGATTATACACATTATACTCATCTGTATTTACAGTGCAAGCACATTCGGTACAGCATGTAACAATGGGTTCGTTAACTACGGCACCAACGAGCCATTGTCACGAGTGGCGAGCTTACGCGCTACTAAACTACCGCCATGCATAGTCCAAAAGTTATGTGGCAGAATAGGAACTTCAATAAAGTCCGTGTTCGGCGAACCAGCGGTCGGGGTTACTTCGCACTGGAAAGTCAGCGTTGCCGCTTCTATCAATGTTGGCGCGGTAAATGTCCGTGTGTTCCCACTGCCGCTTAGAGTAACGAGCTCCCCGCCCACCTGTGACCAGTTGTAGGTATAAGGTCCGGTTGCTCCTGTCGCCGTTGTAGTAAGAGTAATCGTATCGTCTGCCTCTGGACTTGCAGGGTCTGAATCGATAGTCACGTTTAGTGCCGTTTGCTCGTCTGGTATAGCCGCTATCTCTGTATCAGTATCCGCGCGTAAATGGTCAAGCGAAAATA
>JAUIBD010000007.1 GCA_030427525.1 bacterium | reverse complement strand
ACTTTGGTTCGGCTAACAGGCAGACTGAGCAACGACTGCAATCTTCCGTCAGCCTCCTCGCTGGCACTGATACTCACGAATATCAGGATCGACATAATAAGAGACACGATGTAAAGATTTGGCCCGAAGATTTGTTGGCCGATATAACCTGGAATGGTTTTGAAATCGGCCACATCACCAACTAAGCTACGCATCGATTCTGGCACAGAATCAACAATTTGCTCGATACCATCCTGTGAAAAAGAAGGGTAGAGCACCATTGTGAAGAAAGCAATGAACATAATGGCGGCAACCCAGCCAAATAATTGCCAGCGGAGCGTGTAGAGGCTTTTGGTGAAGAGATTCTTAAACATCTGATGTCTCCTTGCTCTGATAATATTCCATGAAGAGCTCATCGAGCGGTGTTTCGACAATTTGTAGATCGCGGATTGGCTTCATGGAAAGTACTCGCAGTAGTTCATTGTATTTACCGCGGAACACGAATTCACGGCGGTTACCAGCTTTTTTAAGCTCGGAGACGCCTTTCAGCGTTCGTAATTGCGAGTCAGGAGCCACTGCGCCGTACAGTACGTTAACTCTACGTGGTGCGCTCTCCATTAGTTCTTCGAGGCTGCTTACCCGTAGTAATCTACCGTCTCGAATAAAACCAACTCTGTCACATACAGCTTGAACCTCGCTTAGTACATGCGAGCTCATAAATGTGGTCTTTCCTGCTGCTTTTCGTTCATGGATAATTTTATTAAACTCGGCCTGCACGAGAGGGTCTAAACCACTGGTTGGTTCATCTAAAATCAGCAGTTCTGGGTCATGCATAAGCGCTGCGACGAGTCCAATCTTTTGCCTATTACCACGAGAAAGTGACTTTATTTTTTTGTTAGTCTCGCAGCGAAGTCTCTTTAGTAGCTCGTTGACGTATTGTGTGTCGACGTTGCCGTGCACGCTCGCTGCGAACGCAAGATACTGCTTGCCGGTAAGGCTTGGGTCAGTCGCCATGTCGCCAGATAGGTAGCCGATACGTCTTCGAATTGCCACACTATCTTTGTGACTATCCATACCAAAGATGGAAATGGTGCCTTCGTTTGCATACAAAAGATCTAAAATAACATTAATCGTAGTTGATTTACCTGCGCCGTTTGGCCCCAGAAAGCCAAACACCTCACCCTGTGTAATCGACAGCGACACAGATTCTATACCTCTAGATCGACCATAGGATTTGGTAACACCTCTTAGCTCAAGGACGCTCGATTGTTTCTCCGCCTTCATACCATAAGCGTATACCCATGGTAGTAGCGGTGTCAAATGAGGAGGGTTGCAAACATAAGCGCTTTGAGAGTATAGTGAAAGTACTAGCCAATCTCTAACAAAAAGGAAGACATTGCCATGGAGCATTCATTATCAGCTGCGCGCGTTCTGATGGGCGACAGTTTGGGTTTTCATATCATTTTTGTCATGTTTGGTCTTGTGCTGCCAGTATTGGTGGTATGGTTCGAATATATGGCGATTCGGCGGCGTGATGAAAGACTGCGAAACGTTGCGAAATTCTGGTCAAAAATCATGTCTCTCTTGGTGGTGACTGGCGTGCTGTCTGGTACGGTCATTGCACTACAAATGTCTCTCGTTTGGCCGGGCATATTAAAGTTTGGTGGTGAGGTAATCGGCCTTCCATTTATGTTGGAAACGTACTTTTTCTTGATAGAAGCCGTGTTCTTGTCGCTATATATGCTTACATGGAACAGCAAAAAAATATCAGAGTGGCTGCACTGGTTTTTTGGCATTATGGTAGTTGTGGGGAGTACCGGAAGCGCTTACGTGATTACTAGCGTGAACGGATGGATGAATTTACCAACTGGCTTTGATATTGTCAACGGTGAGTTCACTAATATAGATGTGCTTGCTGCGATGTTCTCTGTTTCATCACTTGTTACATTCTTCCACTCGATGCCAGGTTACTACGTTGCCGCTGGCTTACTGATGGTAGGCCTTTATGCCTATCGTTTGTTGCGAGCAAAAAAGAAAGACCGTGGTTCGGCTAAACACAAACTCGACTATTTTATAGTGCAAAAACTGATGATATTTGTTGCGATATCGTTCGTATTTTCTGCCATAACTGCCGACATTACGGGCAAATATCTAGCAAAACACGAGCCAGAAAAATTGGCAGCCTTGGAATTAAACTATGAAACACGCACAAATGCACCGCTACTGATTGGTGGTGTGTCAGATGGAAATGGCGGGGTAGTTGGGCCACATTTCGAGATTCCAAACGCACTCAGCTTACTGGCGTGCAATAGCCCAGGCTGTACCGTAGAAGGGCTAGACGCCACGCCGAAAGACTTGCAGCCACCACTGTATATACATACGTTTTTTGATATAAAGATGACCATGATTACGATATTGGTGGTTGTGATTCCTCTCTACTTCCTTGCGAAATGGAAGCGGCCCGAACTCCTCAAGAATAGACTTATGTTACTCGGCTTTGTTTCAATAAGCTGGTTCGGTATCGCCATTGTCGAGCTTGGCTGGATGATGACGGAGATTGGCCGACAACCATGGGCTGTTCGAGGCTATGTAACTACCAGTGAGGCCTTAACAAAAACACATGATATCACCACCTTCGGTTATTTGTTCCCAGCTGCGTACGTAGTACTGTTTATCGTCACATATTTGGGAATACGACAGTTTGTTAAGTTGGAAAAGCAGCGTAAAGGGGGTGTACTATGATGCTCTGGGCGTACGTGCTGATATACGTACCGATACTTATTTTTGTTCTGGCATTCTTGTATGAGACGTATCTTAGTTTCGTGCGTCTGAAATACCCAAACCGAGGCAAAGAAGGTTACTTAAGTGCAACTTGGGAGATTACTCACACATTGCTTGTATTCGGCGTCGTCATGTTATTGATGCTATTCACAAAATCGATAGACCAAATCGCGGATGCTATCTTTATCAGTACCTTTTGGGCAGCGGTATTTCTAGGTCTTAGAGGCGCTTTGTATATTTATATTTTCTATGTCCGCAGAGTACCAACTATCAATCTATTTGACTGGGCATTTGCCATAACTCACGTTGCGGCAGCGGTGTTGCTGGTCATTACGGTTTTACAGGCAAGTTGGTTTATTTTTACCCAGCAACCAGAGGCTAACCTGCAGTTCATACCAGTATTTCTCCCGGGACTAGTGCTGATACTTGGGGTAATTGCCGTACCGATACTTACACTATACAAAAGTAAGTAAAGTTTGCTATACTTTGTATATGAACAGAATTATTATAGACACACGCGAAGACTTCGAATTTGCGGCTAGTCACGTACAAGGCGCAATCAACATACCACCGGCAAAATTTATGGGTGGAAAGATTCCTAAAAAACTAGACGGCGTAGAAAAAGATACAGAAATTATCGTGTATTGCCGCAGCGGTGCACGCTCAAACACGGTTGGTCATATTCTGAGCCAACATGGCTTCACAAATATCAAAAACGGTGTGAATGAACAGCACGTGCGCAAATATCTCGCTAGCGTTGCTTAGAATTACAGCCAGCGTTCCGTGTATGCTTTGGTGTCAAACTTCTTCTTGAGACCGCTGTCATTCATATAACGGATGGTGCCATACACGCTGCGCTCGAACCACGGTCGATCGTGGAGTCCGGCAACACTCCATAAAATACCAACGTAGCCATTTGGATCACCACCATCAAGGCTGTAGTGATCGTTTAGATAAATAGCAGTTTCAACCGCTTTCTCGGCTGAGTCGCTCCATTCGAGGATTTTCTTTGCCCAATACATGCGCATATAACCATGGATTTTGCCTGATTTTCGGAGTTGTAGCTGCGCTGCATTCCAAATATCGTCATGTGTTTTGGCGTCTTCAAACTGTCGTCTTGTGTAAGTAAAATCACGTGGATCAGTGGCGTGCTTTTCGAGTGTTTTTTGACCCCATGAGGGTGCGCCGTTTAAACTGTCGTACGAATTGTTATAGAAACAAAAGTTATCAGACAGTTCTTTACGTACAACCAGTTCCTCAACTAAACTATTTACGCCGTCCTGAAAGGTCGCAGGCTCATCGGTGGATGGCATCCTCGGCTCTTTTAACAGAAGCGGTGGCTCACTAGCAGCGTCCATTACGTTCAGTACAACTCGCAGGGCAGATAGCTGACCGAAGTGCAGGTAGGGACTGAGTTCTGACTGGGCATCTTTAGTTGGATCGTTACGCTGCCCAGCATAGCTTGCTAAACCAGATTCGATGAAAGTAGCAAGGCGATTTTTTGCTGCGGTTTCGCCAGCTTCAAAGTCATGCTGTATGCCGCACTTGGGAACTTTTTTGACGATTGCCTCCGTATCGCTCCATCCAAGCGATTTCGGAAGCTTGTCGATAGTATACGGGTGTTTTTTGAGTGTTGGAGGCTCAACCAGCCATTCACTTATGGATTTGTGTAGTTTTCGACGAATCGTATGTGCTGCAAATTCTTGCTTGTCGCTGAGTATCCAGACGGGAACGATGTTGTGTGTATCGACAACAATTACTCGACACACCAGCTGTTCTACGAGTGATTTTTGTGCTTCTCTTGGCCCTCGGAGCGGACTAAAATCAAAATAGACAGTACGGGGATTAAGTTCGGTAACGAGCTTTTTCAGCTCAGCCTCCATGTCTCCAGAAGTAATGAGAAAAGGGATATTTTTCTTAGAAAGTTCTGTTTCTACCTCACGTAGACCAGCTAGCATAAAGGTGAAATGTTCCTGCGCACGTACGCCGAGGCTGGTATAGAGGTTAAACACGACGACCAATGGTAGCGAATGCTTGAGCGCCTCAGACTGTGCAGCAAGCAGCGCATGGTTATCGTGTGCTCTTTGATCACGGCTCATTACATAAATAACACAGCGTGCATTTTCGGGGGCACTGCTTTGCAGTATTAGTCCTCGTGAAGTCATAATAACAAGTGTAGCAGGTATTGACTTTTTATAACACTTATGCTAAAGTAAAATAGTAACTAAAGTTAAAACAAATATGTTATCATTTTTCCGCCACAAACTAGCTTTTGCCAAAATAGACCCACTTGCCGATGGGTTAGGTGAAGAAATTGCTGCTGAACGAGCCGAATCAGAACATATCGACCTGAAAGAGCAGTACGACCCAGACTTGGGTGATCGCTGGGCAAAAATTGTCAAAGATGTTCGCAAAGACCCAAGCTGGTTTGATTTTCACGACGAATAATAAATGATATACTTTGTATAGCATGCAAGAACTATCAGATACCGACTTTGACCGCTTGATTAGTAAAGCTATGGATGAACTGCCACAGCACTATATTACTGGGCTTAAAAACGTTGCGATAGTGATGGCTGATGAACCAGACGAACACCAGCGCACGAAGATTAAACTACGCGGAGACCAGCTACTGCTAGGACTATACGAAGGTGTGCCGCTGACAAACCGTGGCGGTAATGAATCTGGATTTTTCCCCGATAAAATTACGCTGTTTAAATTGCCGATCCTTGCGGTGACACACGATGAACACAGCCTGTTTGAACAAATAAAGCGAACGCTGTGGCACGAGATTGCTCATTATTATGGACTGGACCATCCGCGCATTCATGAACTTGAGCACAAAAGTCACTAAACAGTCTTTTCAGCCAAGCACAAGCATCGTATACTAAAGACAAATCATTAACCAGCCGGAGGGAGTGGAGTCCCGTTTGCACGGTAACTGCGGGGGTGTTTTGTCAATTAAACTACCACTGGCGCGTTGGCTGCCGCTCGGTAAGGTTTCAATGTTTTTAGCTGTTTTAGTGGTACTACTACAGCCATTTTCTGTTTTAGGTGCGCCAGATGCAGCTGCGATAAATAGTAATCTGTTTGCCGATAGTTTTGAGTCTGGCAACTTTGATGCGTGGGATTCTGTGGGAGATGGCTGGAAGACAGTGAATGCCAATGCGCAAGATGGTAGCAGACGTGCTGATTATTTGGGGACGAATACGATCAGTGAGATGAAAAAAACAATTGATGCCAGCAGCTACGAGAACATCTCGCTCTCGTACTACTATAAACGCAATGGGTTAAAGGCAACTGACTACGGGCAAGTTGCTTACAGTGTAGATGGCAACGAGCAAATTCTAAACACCTATTACGGGGAAACAGGCACTGCAGATAATGATGCTGACTGGCAACATGGTGTATTCGCTTTGCCAGATGCAGATGGCAAATCGGATGTTGTGATTATATTCCGTGGCTTTGGCTCGAGCACAAGCAATGAGTTTAAGCTCGATATGATTACAGTCAGTGGCGACGAAGTGGTGCCACAAGCTGATGAGAATGCACCAACGATTCAACTGGAGGCGCCGATTGAAATGTATAACCCTAACAGTATTTCTGTATTTGCAACTGATGAAACAGAGCTGGCGAGCGTTCATATTGATATTACCAAGCAAGGCGCAACAGTTGATTCGTGTGTGAACGACGCGATATTGGCGACTGAAAATGTGCTGACATGCAGTGTGCTTGCAGGTCTAGACGATGGCCAATATGTGGCGGTATTTTATGCAGCGGATAGTGCCGGCAATATGTCTGAGCCGGGGTCGCAAGAATTTATTGTTGATCACACTATGCCAAGCGTGACAATTGCCATGCCTGAAGATGGTTTTGTAACAAACTTTGGCGCGATACATGTAAATGGTGAAGCAAGCGATGAGGTAAGTGAAATTGACCGTGTAGAATATGAAGTCGATGAAGTGACAGCAATAGCAGGGAGCGTGATTGCACCACTCTACGATGGAGTAGCTGACGGCACCAACACGTGGGACTTTAGCGCACTTCAGTTTGATACCGGCTTTTATCGCATCACGGTGACGGCATACGACAAGGCAAACAACAATCGATCGATGACAGTAGATGTTGAAGTTGATACAAGTGCACCAACTACTGAGATTGTGAGTCCGGTAAAAGATGGCGAGCTACAAAGTAACGATTTTCAGGTAGTAGCAAAGGCAAGTGATGTAGGAAGCGGCATACAAAGGGTGGTTAGTGAACTCTATAGTGGCTCGCAGCTACTGACATTTGAAAAAGAGTGCATGAACACTGTAGTTGATAGTAGTGAAGCGATGCAGCTGTTCAATTGTAATATATCGCCAACTGAACTAGCCGGAGGTAACTATACACTGCGATTTTATAGCGTAGACAGGGCAGGCAACCAAAGTGAATCAGTATTTTGGCAATTTGGCGTAATACGCGGGACCGTGGCGATTGTACCAACAATTCCAGTTAGTCAGCCAAAGAGTACTAATAAAAATGAGGTAGTCTCGCGCACGGCGACACAAACGATAATTCGGCCAAATAACGGCATCTTGGCAACCACGACGGCGGTGTCAAAAGCGCCTGGTGTTACGCAGCCGTCAGATACTTCTCTGGTACAAACATCAAGTAAAAAAAGCAACGCGAATGTATTGGGAACTCGCGATGAAAGCATATCAAAATGTGACGAAATGTTTGGCGTATGCTGGCAATGGTTGGGCGCGGCTGCTGGCGTAGGAGCAATCGCAATTGGCGGCGGTGCGTACGTGCTGGCACGTTCCAGGCGAGTGTAGGGTGACAGAAGAATGGCTACGAACAATAAGCACCTAAAGCATCATCTACGAAAAGCAGTGGTCGCGCACAAAAGCAACCACTACCGGCCACATATTGTGCGTGTTAGAGGGCTTATGGCGCTTGGGCTGTTGATCGCATCTATACAACTGAGCTACCTCTACACTCAGTCAGACGCGGTGCTTGGTAGCACGGTGGATCATTCTACCCAGCAGCTGCTACACGAGACAAACAAGCAAAGACGAGCTGTAGGTGCTGAGGCTTTGGTGCTTGATAAAACACTTAGTGCAGCTGCGAGCGACAAAGCGAGCAATATGTTTCAAGATAACTACTGGGCGCATACGAGCCCGACAGGCATAACACCGTGGCATTGGTTTGCCCAGGAAGGCTATAGCTACTCGGTTGCGGGCGAGAATTTAGCGAAGAATTTTCGCACACCACAAGCCATTGTGGCTGCATGGATGAACTCTCCAGAACACCGAAGGAACATGCTGGACGCACGCTACAAAGACGTGGGTTTTGCCGTGCAGAGAGGTGAGCTTCAGGGTAAAAAAACAACGCTGATTGTGGCGCTATACGGTACGCCGAAGACAGACGAATTGCTGCCAACAGGAGTTCTGGCGGCAAGTAATGCGTCGTTTAATCTAATCTCGCGTTTTGGTATAGGGCTAAAGCAGCTGAACCCGAGTGTGCTAGCGAGTATTTTTCTACTTATGCTGGCGATGCTAGCTGCTCTCTTTGCGCATGCAAAGCGCGCGCATTTACCCAAGGCGTGGCGGATGAGTTGGCGTAGGCATCACGGTGCCTTTACTGCTGCTGGCCTAGTAGCTGTGGCGTTGTTTGTCGTACTTCTCTATGGCGGTGGGCAGATATAGGGTAGAATGAACATATGAGAATTACCAAAGCAATAATTCCAGTAGCAGGTTGGGGCAGTCGCATGCTGCCTATCACCAAATCAATCGAAAAGTGTATGCTACCAGTGGGCACTCGACCTGTGGTTGACTATGTTGTGCAAGATGTAGTGAAGGCGGGTATAAAAGATATTTACTTTGTGGTGGGCGAACAAAGCACCCAAATAGAAAGTTATTACCGAAGCAACATACAGCTAAATGATTACTTGCGCTCAAAGGGCAAAAATGACTTGCTCGAAAAAGTTGCACCACTTTCAGGGGTAAATATTCACTTTGTAACTCAGCCAAGCACAGGTGGATACGGCACAAGTATTCCTGTTGCGTTAACGGATGATTTCATCGCTGACGATGAATCGGCACTTGTCGTCATGGGAGACCAGTTCTTTTGGCGAACAGATGGTGGTTCAAATGCGGCAGACTTGATGCAATTGGTTGAATCGCATGGTGTTAGTGCAGGCCTATTTGGTAATGAAGTACCGCACGAGGATATTAGTAAGTACGGCATTATTGAAAAAGACAGTGAAGACCATTTCGTGAAAATAGTTGAAAAGCCTCTGCCGGAGGAAGCACCAAGCAACCTGAATAACTCTAGTTTCTATATTTTAAACAAACAACTATTTACATTGGCTAAAACACTTCCTGTAAATAGTACACGTGGCGAGTTCGAACTGACAGATCCGATTAATGCGTACGTTGCAAGTGGTGGCAAAATAGCAGTCGGCACGATTCAAGGTGAGTATATGGAATGTGGTAGCCCTGATGGCTGGCTGCATGCAAACAACAGGATAGCAGAACCCGGCAATGACAACTCATGACCCCACGCCAGCAATGGGTGGGGAAACGGCGCCCGCGTGGAGCGAGTTGATATTAGAGTTCGATGCAGCTCAATCGCAACTCATGCTCGCGTATTCGCGCTATATTGAGCGTCCGAGCGAAGCAAGACTAGGCGCGATACACGAAGCAGCCGATACTGTAACGGATGCATTTTCTGACGTAGTGCAAAGGATGATAGATGGCAATGAAGCCCTGTTTGGCAGTTTAGAGGAACGCCTAAAGCAATTCGCAACAATGATCGTTTCTCTTGACCAAGCCCACACCGAACTACTGCTAGATTATAAGGGGCCGATTCACCCATACAAACCAGATGACTACGAGCAGAAGCGTCGAACGCTAGTCGAGTGCTTTTTAGAAAATTCTCTAGAGAGAGCAGACCTACTAGCCCACGTGATGGATCATTTCAAGGAAGTCTTGGAATCTGACTGGGCGGGAATTGAAGTGACCATAGAAAAACGAGAAAATCGTTTACTTTCTGGAAAAAATCTTACGCATTTTGGCTTTGATATCGTGAAGCTAACTGCTACAGCAGCTTTGGGAGCTGCTATTGCCAATCGTTTTCGTTCGCGGGGTGATTGAAATAGTTGCTGACATCTGTTACAATACTCTAGATTAGAAATTAACTTAGAAAAAGGAAGTTATGAAAGCAGTCGTTAAAGTCGGCGGTAAACAATATGTTGTCGCTGAAAAAGAGACCCTCCTGGTGGACCGCCTCCCGGAAGGAACAAAAGAGCTCACACTCGACGCACTCATGCTGGTTGACGGAGACAAATCTACCGTCGGCACGCCGCTAGTGAAAGGTGTTAGTATAAAAGCCAAGGTGGTTGAGGAAGAAGTAAAGGGCGACAAGCTCCGCGTTATTCGTTACAAGGCGAAAAAGCGTGTAAATACGCAAACTGGCCACCGCCAGAAATACAGCCGTATACAGGTTGGAACAATTGGCAAAAAGTAACCCACAAAAACTCCGCTGAGCTAGCGGAGTTTTTTAATTGCTTCAGGTAACTCTGTAAAGAGATTGATTGATGCATCTATTGTGTGGCCGTTGAAATCTTCAGGACCACGTAGCCCACTTTCGAAACACGCAATAAACTGTATGCCCGCAGCGTTTGCCGCCTTAGCATCAGACGGACTGTCGCCGACATACGCGCAGTCGCTTGGGGAGAGAGTAAATTCGCGTAGAAGGTTATCAAACGCTCGAGGGTCAGGTTTTATGTGTGTCGTGTTACCGTCGTAGTAGAAGTGCGCCAGCCGGCTTGAAAGATGGTGGGTGGGGTCCATCAGGTGAGCAGCCTCGGCTTCATTGCGTGAGGTTAAGATGAACAGCTGGTAGCCATCTGTAATAAGCTGGTCTAAACAGGCAAGATTTTCTTCACTAACAATGTCAATCTCGCCGTTTTGAACCATTTTCTGATGAATTTGATTCGCAATTGGTTGGTACGCATCTGGGTCGATGCCTGGCGATCGCACCTGAATTGCTTCACGGATAGGCGTGCCCCAATTTTCCTTATGTGCTTCGCGTGTCATAGGTGCACGTCCCATTTGTTCGAGTGCGCGATTTTCTAGCGTAAAGCAGGCTGCTTCTGACATAGTTAGCGTGTCATCAAAATCGATAATAATTGCTTTTAGACTCATTAGCTGTAGTATACCGTATATTCACAAAGCTCGTGCTATAATACAGGGAGTAAATGAGGGAAGAATAAACACGTGAGCACGGTTATTTCAGTGACAAATCAAAAGGGTGGCGTGGGGAAAACAACCACGGCCGTTTCAGTGGCATACTACCTGGCGAAAGCTGGCCATAAAACGCTGCTGATTGACTTTGATCCTCAGGGTAATGCCACAAGCGGCTTAGGTATCGACAAACAAAAACTGGATGAAAACGGCACCATGAGCGAAGTGATGCTCGAGACAAAGCTTCTGCAAGAAGTAATCATGCAAACTAAGCAAAAGAATCTCGACTTGGCCCCAGCGACATCGCAGCTTGCCAATAGCGAGGTGGAACTAGCCAAGGCTTCACGTCGTTTTACAAGGCTGAAGAACGCGATTAACAATACGCAGGGTTATGATTACGTGATTATTGACAACCCGCCATCGCTGAGTTTGTTAACAGTAAACGGATTGATTGCGGCGCGGTATGTATTGTTACCGGTTCAGGCAGAATTTTATGCGCTAGAAGGCCTCGGACAGCTACTTGAAACGATGAAACTAGTACGTAAGAATATGAACCCAACACTTGACTTGGTCGGCGTATTACCAACAATGGTCGATTCACGCACGACACTTAGCAGCCAGGTACACGAGGAAATTAAAAAGCATTTTCCAGGTAAGGTGTTTAAGACAGTTATTCCACGCAATATACGCTTGGCGGAAGCACCTAGCCACGGAGTACCGATAGGAGTGTATGACAGGTTTTCTAAGGGTGCGCGGGCATATAAATCTGTTACCAAAGAACTATTAGAAAGAGTCGCAGCATAATGAAAAAAGGTCTTGGCCGCAGCTTCGAGTCATTGATACCAGACGATTTACTTGATGAATCGTTTGACCCGACAGCGAGCGATGATCATGCGGTGAGTGACCTGCGCAGTATTAAACTTGTTGACATTCAAGCTGACCCCGAGCAGCCACGCAGGCACTTCGATGAAACTGCTCTTGAAGAACTCACAGCATCGATAAAAGAGCATGGTGTTTTACAACCAATCGTAGTAGTGCCGCACAAAGGTAAGTACCAGATTGTTGCTGGTGAACGGCGTTTTCGTGCAAGCCAGGCAGCGGGCAAGAGTTCTATCCCCGCACTCGTACGCACGCTTTCAGACCAACACAAGCTAGAGCTTTCACTGATTGAAAATATTCAACGACACGACCTTACGCCGATTGAGACCGCGACTGCCTATGGTAAATTGCGCGACCAATTTAACCTATCGCTAGATGAAATTGGCAAGCGTGTAGGGGGTAAGTCGGTCAGCGCTATCTCTAACACACTTCGCTTGCTGAAACTGCCTGACGTGGCAAAACAGGCTGTGGCCAGAGGCGAGCTTACTGAAGGTCAGGCACGACCACTTGTTGGCGCAAATCCAGCCCAGGTCAAGGAATTACTACCGAAAATTATCGAGGAAAATTGGAGTGCTAGAAAGATCGAGCAACTTTCAAGTTCGGTGAAAGCACCACTGCGAGCACGCCCATCCAACGACCGAATCCAGTTTGTTGACGAAGCAAACAAACTTTCCCAGAAGCTTCAGGCACGAGTAAAAATATCAGCATCGCAAAGAGGCGCGGGTACGATTTCAATTGCATTTTCAAGTGACGAAGAGCGCCAACGAATACAAAAATTACTCGACTCGTAACTTAGAACTAGAACGTTCGTATTTTATTGAATGGGAAAATCCGTAAACTTACTGGGCCGACGACATCATAGTAGGGAATTGTCCCTAGTCCGTTACGTGAGTCACTAGAGTAGCCTTCCTGGCGATGGTCACCTGAAACAAATAGTTCGTCTGTTGGTACGACCATATCAACACGTCCATCAGTTGGTTGTTGAGGTCCAGTCGTCAACTTGTCAGGGTTGAAACAGTTCAGGTTTTTATTGTCGCAAACAGTAAAGCTACCGTCCTTTAATACAACATGTTCTCCGGGGAAGGCTATAACGCGTTTAACAATGTATTCTTCGCCGAGGCCAGGCACGTATTTAGGGTTTTTAAACACAATCACTTGGCCGCGGTCTGGCACGTAATCCTTGTTTTGTAGCTGTGCCCAGGTGACGGGAAGCCGGTTGACGATTAAGCGATCACCCGTGTGTAGGGTGTTCTCCATACTAGGGCCTTCGACGTTGAAACTACGAAATACAAATGCATTGATGATTAGTGTGCCAACCAACACAAATATTACAAATACAATCAAACCCAGCAGGTCTTTCATGCCTTGGTGCCGCTCTAAGAAGCTTGCGTTCATCTTTTTTACTATACACTGCATACCTGAAATTACCTATTATTTAGATTATGGTTTTAAGGATTTTATTCGGAAAATTTGCTACAATATAATGAAGTAATTTATGCGCAAACAGACAAATTCCGTAGATGGTTTCGTACCTCGTCGTGGCACGAGTGCTTTGGGTGAACATCACGAAAGCGCCGCACCGCCAGAGGGTTTTCGTCCAATGGAGCGACCACAGATAGGTGAAACAGCTCGCAATATAGGCGATGAGAAAAGCAATAAACCGGTGGGTGTTGTGTCGCGTTCAGAGATTGATGCGTCGCTGGCGGGTATTGACGATGAGGAGCAGCCAAAGAAACGACGCTGGCCGTTTGGTAAAAAACGACGTACGGCAAAAGTGGTTAGCAAGCGACAGAAGATCATCAAACGCGTTGGTATTGCGGTAGCTGTAGTATTAGTACTAATTCTCGGTTTTTTGGCGATCCGCTTTATCTTAACTAGCGGAAAAGTATTTCAGGGTAATATTCTAGGGCTCTTCCAACATCAGCCATTAAAGATGGATGCGAACGGACGCAGCAACATATTAGTGTTTGGTACTTCTGAAGATGACCCAGGACATGCTGCTCCGTATCTAACAGACTCAATTATGGTAATCAGTGTTGATCAAAACAACAAAAACGCGTACATGATGAGTATTCCGCGTGACTTGTGGGTAGAGTATGGACAGGCATGTTTATCTGGCTATGAAGGGAAGATTAATGAAGTATATGGTTGTAACTCAGACTTAGGCAAGCGCGAAAAAGCTGGCGCGAAGGCGCTTCGTCAAAAGGTTGGTAGCATTTTGGGCCTCGACATCCAGTACTATGCACACGTGAATTACAGTGTGGTGCGTGACGTAGTGAAGGCACTCGGCACGATTACGGTAAACATAGAGGGCAGCGGCGGCGATCCAGGCGTGATGGATAGTAATTTTGACTGGAAATGTATGGGTGGAAATGCCTACGCGAGCTATGCAACCAGAGTGAAAAACTGTCCGCCAAACGGTCACTTTATAGACTATCCAAATGGCCCGGCTGTACTCGATGCCGAGCACGCACTGTACCTGGCGCAGGCACGTGGTGACAGAGCACCTACGTATGGCCTTGGTCGTTCAAACTTCGACCGAGAGATTAACCAGCAAAAAATTGTCAAAGCAATTCGTGATAAAGCATTGAGTGTTGGTACACTTACGAATTTTGGTAAAGTCGCGAATTTGATGGATGCGATAGGCAACAACTTGCGTACTAATTTCCAAACAGGTGAAGTGCGTACACTTGTAGACCTAGGGCAAGACATTCCGGCTGATCAAATAAAATCACTGAGCTTCATTGAAGCCGGCAACGAACTAATGGTAGGTGCGAACTTTAGCGGAGCAGTAGTACCGGCAGCGGGTATGTTTGAATATAGCGGCATACAGGCATTTATTGCAAAGAAACTAAGTAGTGATCCTGTAATTCGTGAAGAAGCGCCAATCATAATACTGAATGGAACCGAAACAGCCGGGCTTGCCCAACAGGAATCAGACAAACTTTCTACGAAGGGGTATACTATCATCGCTACCGATAACAGTCCATCAAACTTCGAGAAAACAACCATATATCAACTAAAAAAGAACTATCCTGGCACGAAAAAAGCATTGGTGAATCGCTATGGAGTGAAGGTGAGTACGCAAAAACCAACCTTCCCTGTATCATCCGAGGCAGCATTTGTTGTTGTGCTTGGCAGCGACAGAACCGCACAATAATGTATAATAAAGGTAGTTTATGGAGCTATTAAAAACCGCTAGGCGTCGATCGTTTTTCAGCGAGCTACTGTACATTGTACTCAATGTTATGTTGGCTGGCGTTATTTTAGGCACGGTGATTGTTACAGCAGCTCCATGGTATGCATTCTTGCTGGTATTACTCAGTAAATGGCGCGTGTTTGCTGTACGTACGCGCTACTGGATGGCGAATGTACGGGCGAATATGATAGATACTATTGTCGGCCTCAGTGTGGTCATCTTGCTATTTACGGCTACTGGTTCAATCATTACCCAAGTAGTAATAACGTTGCTATATATTGGTTGGCTACTTGCGATAAAACCGCGCTCAAGCCGATTTTATATTATTGTTCAGGCTGGCGTGGGGCTATTTCTTGGTATTGCAGCTATCATGCAGATTTCCGCAAACTGGCCATCTTCGCTCGTTGTTCTATTATGTGGGCTTGTTGGCTATAGCGCCGCGCGCCACATACTAAGTGTTGAGCACGAAACGCATCTAAATTTCCTCAGTCTACTATGGGCTTTCGTTGTGGCCGAAATTTCATGGCTGAGTTATCACTGGACGATTGGCTACAGTCTGCCAGGCAATATTCAGCTACCGCAAAGCGCGATCACCATTACATTGCTCAGTTTCCTAGCTGAACGTGTACACAGTAGCTTTCAGCGCGATGGTAAAGTTCAGCTTTCGGAATTACTACTGCCAACACTACTAACCGTCAGTATTATAGCGATATTGTTATTTGTATTCGGTAGTGCAGCTAGCATTTAAGCGTCGTTTCAGCTAGATAAAGTAAAAAGGGAAGGTATGGAAAATAATACTGAAGTAACAAAAAAAGAAAAACCCGTTGCACCACCGAAGCCACAGCAAGTGGTAGTGCGTAGCAAGCTAAATTTACCTTTACTGATTAGTTTTGTACTGATTGCCCTGGTAGCAGGCTATGTGGGCAGCTGGTACTACGCAGAAACAAACCAAACCGGCACATTGACAACATTATCGCCCGGCGAAGATGGCAACAACGTAGTAACGGCAAATGAGGAGTCGATAGCAGCGGTGGCAAAAAAGGTCTCGCCAAGCGTTGTTTCTATTTTGACAACTTCAAAACAAACATCCTTTTTCAACGAAACGTACGATCAACAAGCTGCTGGTACGGGCATGATTGTGAGCAGTGACGGCTACATTCTTACTAATAAACATGTCGTTGACGGCGCTGACACAGTGACAGTGATTTTGCCGAGTGGTGAGACCTACAAGAACGTTCAGGTTCTAGGAACTGACCCACTGAATGACATTGCGTTCGTGAAAATAAAAGATGTCTCGAACCTGCCAGCGGTCAGCTTGGGTGATTCGAAGACGGTGCGTATTGGCCAAACTGTAGTTGCTATCGGAAATGCATTAGGACAGTATCAAAATACCGTGACGAGTGGCATTATCTCTGGGACGGGACGCCCTGTTATTGCGGGCAGTGAAAGCGGTGATAGCTCTACTGAAAGCCTGAACGATCTGATACAAACTGATGCAGCGATTAATTCTGGAAACTCAGGAGGTCCATTGCTTAATTTGAAGGGCCAGGTGATCGCTATCAATACTGCTATCGCAGCAGACGCCCAAGGGATTGGCTTTGCTATTCCAATCGGGGCCGCGAAAGGGATGCTGAACAATCTTATTGAAACTGGCAAACTAGAGCGTCCGTACTTGGGTATACAGTACCTTTCTATCACCCCTGAGGTAAAGTCGCAGTATAACCTGCCTGTATCAAAAGGTGACTATGTGTATGCTACAAATGGCCCGAGTGTTCAAAGTGGTGGCCCAGCTGATAAAGCCGGCGTCAAAGACAAAGATATTATTACAAAAGTGAATGGCTATAGTGTAGGATCTGGCGCGAGTGTCGCAACGCTAATTAGTGAATATCAGCCTGGTGATAAAGTGAAGTTGACGTTATTGAGGGGTAACACCACAGTTAATGTCAGTGCTACCCTCGGTGTATATCAGTCGCGCTAGCGCGTAAAAGCGACAGCATACTCCTTACGGGCAACTTCTTTAAAGTGATGCTTATGCGCCAATGTCGCAATAGCATCAAGCTGACGAGTATCTGCTTCTAACACTACAAGCGCCTCTGGTTTTAGGCGTCGCTCGCATTGTTCAAGACATCGACGAATCACCGCAAGTCCATCTTCGTCTGCATACAGTGCGTCGGCAGGTTCGTGAGCAAGTTCTGGTGAACGGTCCCAGTGTTTATCGACATACGGTAAGTTTGCCAGCACAATATCTGGTGAATACGGATAGGTTGCTAGCAGATCGGACGTTGCTGTTTCAACTTTTGCCCCCAGTGCCGTAGCATTTTTCTCTGCAATCGTAAGGGCGTGTCGGCTTGTGTCGAGCAAGGCAACTTCTAATTCTGGGAATTCTAACTTAGCCGTGATACCAAGGCAGCCGCTGCCGGTTCCGATATCAACCAATCGTTTCATGGCAACATTCGGTAGTGGCGTGGTATTAGGCAGCACTTCTTGGAGTAGTTCTATTATTTGCTCGCTCTCTGGGCGAGGGATCAGCACGGCGGGGCTCACCAGAAAGCGCCTGCCATAAAACTCACGGTGGCCAATGATGTACGCGACAGGCACGTGGTCCTTACGCAGCTCTATCCGCGCATTGGCAATTTCCTCATGGCGCGCTTCAAGTTTTTCATCGCCGTGCGCATGAAGGTAGGTCCTAGGGTGTTTAATGGTGTGGGCTAGGATAATTTCAGCATCGAGCCGAGGCGATGTAAACATTGCATCGGCCAATTCATTTGTTGCATCTCTCAGCCAATCTTGAATTGTCATAGCTATAGTATACTCCAAACAGAGGTGAAAATACATTTGACATCCAACCATAGCAGGAGTACGATGGACTTGTAACTTGATTTAGCGCCTATGACTGTACTTACGGAACCAGGACTACACACAAACACATTCGAAAAAAAACGATCGGCGTTGCTTGATACGGCTCAAGGAGAGTTAGGTCCCCGTGCTGTACAAAACGCTTGCAACGATGATTTTCATAGTCAACCTCACATCGATGATGAGCTCTTGCACGAGTTGACGAAAGTGCTGCATTCGGTTGAAGCTGATGTAAGAAAACAAGCAGCACACATCCCCAACCCAGAGGAGATAATTAGTCGAGAGCTTGTTTTGCATGGGTTACAAGGTGAACTACGTGAACAGCTGGATAAAGAAGCTGCGGAAATTGTGCGGACACTTTGTATCTTTGACGATGCGCTTGTAAAAACTCGCATTAGAATTCAGATATACAAACAGAAGATTCGAAAATTACAATGGGAACAGCAACCCTATACCGAGATGTATGGTGAGATGTCGCAATCGACACACATACAACAGAGCGGCGAAAGTCCTACCAAGAAGCTTGTTCGCCAACTCGAGGCCATAAAAACAGATCTAGAAACGAAATATCAAGACCTGCTTCAACAAAAAGAATCCGTTTTGCTGCGCCAAGAACAAAACCATGATGATGCATTCCAGGCTTTTCAACGCCGTCCATATGAGGTTGAAGACCCAGATCTTGTTTGATTTAGATAGGTAAAGTTGGTATAGTTTCCTCATTATGAGTGAGAATCCAGAATACAGGACTGACATACCCGTACAACCAGAACTAATAATTCGCCAGACACTTTCTGGCTGGGTAGCCGCCTCGACAGAATGGAGGCAGCATCGAGTTGATTTAACATATAGCCCTGACGACCCACATGCAATACGTTTAACCCACCATAGCGGCAATGCATTGGTACCTTGGATTTTTGATTTGTCTTTGCTTGAAAGAGGACTTTCCGATGAAGCAGGTGAAGGAGATGTTGTTATTCAGCCCTCTGATCAAGATGGTGGCGGGAAGTTCTTGCAGGTGCGTTACGCTAGTAATGCTGGTGAGTTTATCTTTTTATTAAGCGTCGAGGAAATTATTCTTGCCTTGAGGGAAATTAACCAACAATTTCCACCAAATGTACGAGATGAGATAGTTTCATCCACTATACAGCAGCTTACGCCAGAATTTTTCTATAGCTCTTAAGTTTATGAGTCGGCGTTTTGGGCTTTTAGCTCGCGTTCTGCCGCCTGCAGGCGCTCTATCAGGTCGTCGATATCACCGTTCATGGCCTGAGGTATGCCACTGCGGCTGTAGCCGATACGATGATCGGTGATACGGTCTTGCGGAAAGTTGTAGGTACGGATCTTTTCCGAGCGGTCGCCGCTACCTATCAGGGCGCGACGTTCGGCAGTGAGTTTGGCGTTTTCTTCATCGACTTTCATCTGCAAGAGACGTGAACGCAGCACGCTCATGGCTTTGTCTTTGTTTTTTATCTGCGATTTTTCGTCTTGATTTGTCACTACTAACCCTGTCGGTAGGTGAGTAATACGTACAGCGCTGTCTGTCGTGTTCACGCTCTGGCCGCCATGGCCACCAGCTCGGTACACATCTACCTTTAGGTCATTTGCATTTATCTGAATATCGGCTTCCTCTGCCTCTGGTAGCACGGCAACAGTGACGGTACTCGTGTGAATACGACCTTGGCTTTCGGTAGCCGGGATACGCTGGACACGGTGCACGCCGCTTTCGAATTTTAGGAATGAATACGGCATGTCGCCGTTTACTTCAAACACCACTTCTTTGTACCCACCTGTATCGTTGGCGCTTTCGCTCATCAGTTCAGTTTTAAAGCCATGGGCTTCGCACCATCGTAGGTACATGCGATACAGCTCTGCTGCAAATAGGCTAGCTTCGTCGCCACCGGCACCGGCGCGTATTTCGATAATCACGTTTTTCTCGTCGTTCGGGTCTTTTGGTGTCAGCATCACAAACAGCTTTTCATTCAGCTGCTCAAGCTCTGTTTCAAGCTCGGGCAGTTCGGCCTTCGCGAGCTCTGCCAGCTCATCACCGCCGCCAGAAAGCTCCTTGGCCTCGATGATTTGTTTTTCTAGCTGAACCTGACGCTCAGCAGAGGTAATTAGCTCTTCTAGTTCAGTTAGTCTTCGGTTCTTCTTAGCGAATTCAGGGTCGGAAAAGGCATCTGGGCGTGACAAAAATGCCGTCAGCTCGCTTTGCTCGGCTTTGAGGTCTTCGATGTTCAGATTTATTGTTGCCATTACTCTCCTTTAGTATACCTCGCACTGTAATCATTATCCACGAACAGGGCGTTACACGCCCATTCATTCTTTGCATCTGGCAGGAATGAATGGGGTTGCACTACGCTTTTACCCTATTCTTTGGATAATAATCACAGTGCTTCTACTCTGTATTCCAAAACAAAAGAGGCTACCAAAGCGCAGCCTCTTCTCATTTCTTCGCTATTTATCAGCGCTAGCTTTTTTTGCAGCTTGGGCTGACTTTTTCTTGGCTTTGTTTGCCAGCTGCTCTTTGCGAGCTTCTGCGGCGGCAAATTTTGCCTTGAAGCGGTCGACACGACCTTCGGTGTCGATGATTTTTTCCTCACCGGTAAAGAACGGGTGAGATGCGCTAGAGATGTGTACTTTTACTAGTGGGTACTCGTTGCCGTCTTCCCACTTGATAGTGTCATCTGTTTGCGCAGTGCTTTGCGTAAGGAACGCAAAACCAGCCTGATCGTCGCTAAATACGACGGGGCGATAGTTGGTTGGGTGTATACTGCTTTTCATATCTGAATAATTGTAGCGTATAGGGGTGAAAATGTCAAAGGCTGCTATGGGCAGACATGAGAGAGCCCGCCAGGAGAAGCCGCGAGCGAGGGAAGGACCATTCATGGTCTCTCCCGGGGGGTCTCTCAATGGCGGGCGCTAGTCGTCTCCGCAGATGATCATCGCCGCGCCAACGGCGAAGGCCATGATGCACAGAACGAGAGTGCCGTAGGCCACGACAACGTCAGGCAGCATGACCCACACGAGACTCTTATCGAGTCCGCGGACCTCGTTCTGTACGTACAAGCCAACCAGCAGCGCCGCGGACACCATCAGGGCACCGCCTACGCGCGTTTTCATGACTCTCCTTCCTACGGAATGGACACTATAACAATACTTATTTTCAGTGTTCAAGTCAAGGGTTGCAATAGAGGTAGAGACGTGGTATTATTGTCTAGTAACAATTTTAACGAAGCACCGTTCGGACATATCCTATACAGGCCGAGCGGGAAGGGAGAAGGATACAATGGCTACTTCAGTAGACATGAAGGCTCTATTAGAAGCCGGTGTTCATTTCGGACACAAAACCAGTCGTTGGCACCCAAAGATGGCGCCGTACATTCACAGCAAGCGACAAGATTCGCATATTATTAACCTAGAAAAGACAGTCGAAGGTCTAGAAGCGGCACTGCCATTCCTCACAAAAACTGCGGCGAGTGGTAAAAAAGTACTGTTTGTCGGTACCAAAAAGCAGCACAAAGCAATCGTGAAGGCAGCAGCGGAAGCAGCTGGCCAGCCATACGTTACTGAACGCTGGATTGGTGGAATGCTAACCAACGTTTCAACTATCACTAGCCAGATCAAGAAGCTGAAAGATCTTGAAAAGCGAATGGCCAGTGGCGACCTAGAAAAACGCTACAACAAACTAGAAGTACAGCGCTTCCAAGAAGAAATTGACGGTCTAAATGAAAAATACAGTGGTATCAAAGACCTCAGCGGTATGCCAGGTGCAGTGGTAGTGGTAGATACCATTAGCGATGTAAACGCGGTACGTGAAGCAAAAAACTTGGGTATCCCAGTGGTAGGTGTCGTCGACACAAACGCTGATCCAAGCGTAATCGACTATGTAGTGCCTGGTAACGACGACGCGATCAAGGGTACGCAGCTACTGCTTGATTACTTTGTAAGTGCTGTAAAAGAAGGTGGAAAGGCAGAGAAATAATGGCTATCACTGTAGAAGACATCAAGAAACTAAAAGAGCTTACCGGTGTAGGCTTGACCGACGCGAAAAAAGCGCTGACAGAGGCCGATGGCGACTTTGACAAAGCACTGGAAGAAATGCGCAAAAAGGGCCTGACTCGCGCCGAGAAAAAAGGTGATCGTGAAGCCCGCGAAGGTGTGATTGACAGCTACGTACACGGCGGACGTATTGGCGTAGTGCTAGAGCTCAACTGCGAAACGGATTTCGTAGCACGTTTGGATGATTTCAAGCAGCTAGCACATGAGCTTTCTATGCAAGTTGCAGCTATGAGCCCACTGTACGTCAGCGAAGCGGACATTCCTGAAGAAGAAATGGGTCGTGTAAAAGCAGAGCTGATGGCGAGTGATGAACTAGCCAAAAAGCCTGTTGAAATGCGTGAGAAAATCGTGGAAGGCCAGGTAAAGAAGCACTTTGTGGAAAAAGTACTGATGAACCAAGCCTACATTCTAGACGACAGTAAATCAGTCGAACAGCATGTAAAAGAAGCAATTGCCAAACTAGGTGAAAACATCGTAGTTGGCCAGTTTAAGCGAATTGAACTAGGCGTAACGGAGTAGAATATGCCATTCAGAGAGCCGCTTCCAGACCTAATGCAAGACAGGTCGAAGGCGGCTCTTTTAGATTTCGATGGCGTGCTAGCAGACAGCGTACCGGTGCATAAAGCTACCAGAGACCAAGCGCTAAGCGAGGTGCTAGAGCCAGATGAGGTCGCACGTATTACTGAAGATATGAAAGCAGAAGCTATTACAAAAGGCTCGCATTCAGCAGCGATTGTAGGCTGGCTGTTAGAGCAAGTTGGTAGAGCCGATGATGCGACCCTGAGTACCGTGCTTGCCCGAAAAGATGAGTTATACAGCCGTCATACAGAGCGTGGATTGCCAGCAAAAAGAGGTGCCAGGCGGTATCTCAGGCAAGCCTTGGCATATTATGTGGACGTAGCGATTGTGACAACGGCCACAGAGCCAGAAGTGGAGCACTTTTTACGACGACACCACGTAGAATTTCCCGAAGCAAGAATTTATTCGCGTGAGCTAGCTGGTGGACAGACAAAGTGGTTAAAACCAGACCCGTATCTGTATCGAGTAGCAGTGACCGCTATGGGATGTGATGGAGCATTTGCAGTAGAAGATACCCCGGGCGGTGTTATGTCTGCCCGCGGTGCAGGAGTCGATGTTGTTGGGTTTACCGGTCTGTATGATCCAGCCACGCTTGAAGAGGCAGGTGCAACAGCCTTCATTGGACGTTTCCCACGTTTACCGCGCCAAGAAAAGACGCGCTAGCTACTGCGAACAAGCTGCATCAGAGGCAATACTAACGTATACAACTGTGCTTGGCAACGCTTCGCCATCTTCGATAGGTGTGTATTGAGGCACGGTTGTTTCAATCGCTGCGTCCTGAATGCCATGTTGCTTTAGTAGTTCAACTATTTTATTCATTCGCTCGTCTGCGATCGTGCTGTCCTCGCTACCGAAGTAATCGCCACGAACAGTTAGTACTATCGAAGTTTGTTTGTATCGTTCTACGAAGAAATCACCAAGCCGTTTTATGGTTGCTTCAACATCCTTAGGGGGAATCGCAAAGTCTGATGAATTTGGCTTGAAGTCAAAGGAATATGTATAGAAATTCTCTCCACCTGGAATAGTTTCTTCCAGTTGGCTCCCCGTTAGCTGGCGGTAATCATCTTGGTTTAAACATGCACCCACGGAACTAGCCTGGGTGCCCAGTATGGCAAGCGCTAATATAGCGATAGCACAGAGCACTACAACAATGAACACAATAACAATGCCACGACGCTTTTTCGTTGGTTGGGGCAAAGTAGCATTCTGCGCAGACTCAGACCCAGGTAGTGCAGCAAACCATGTTTTTGCAGCATCTTGCTCGGGTGGTATTTGAGATTTCTTTGGGTCAAAAGGCTCCATTATTTATGCTCCAAACTTCTTTCGTAGTTTCGAGATCTCGGCGTTACTTAAACCAACACCCTTTTTAAGATAGTTAGGAATCGAGCCGTAATTTTTGCGAGCAGTAGATAGGCCGCTATTGAGCCATTCTTTCTTTACACCACCAGGGAAGGCTTCAGCACTCTTCATGTATTCGTTCATCACTTGTGTGTCATTCGCCCCTGAAATATACATAATCATCGCAACCATCCAGCCAGTTCTATCTTTGCCAGACGAGCAGTGAATCAGAATGGAACCCTTGCTTTTTGCCGCGAGTCGCAGTGCTTTGGCTAGCTGTGAGCGCCGAGCTGGGTCGGTCACCATGGGTGCTTGGTCTAGAATGCCATCAATTGGTATATGTACATTTTTTGTACCTTTTACTGGCTGGTCTTTAGCTGAGGCGCGCTGGTCGGGGGTGCGTAGGTCGATAATGGTGGCGCCACTTCCTAGCAGTTTGGCAAGTTTGTCGCTGTTTGTTGTGTTTAAACCATGTAGTTGTCCTGAGCGGTACAGCACTCCAGATTCAAGTGTGCCAGTTAATGCAGCGGCGTCGCGCAGGTTTTTGATTTTCTTAATGCCATTCGTCGAGCTACTGGTGCCACTACCGCCACCACTGCTTGACGAGCCGCCACCGAAGCTTCCGGATGCTGCAATTTTCGACTTACCGGGGTTTGCATCTGCCTTTGGTATAGAGCCGAAGTCCCTGTTAAAAATGCCACCCGGTATCAAGAACTGAAGCAGCGAGAACATTAGCGCGTACGCGATGATGCCAATAACAACGTTGGTAATAAGGTCTTTTGCTTGGTTAACCTGCTCGCTTTTATCTTCGGCACTGGCATACAGTACAGATGCGTATATTATGCCACCCACGGCTACGACACCAATACCTGCGGTCAATATATTTATTGCTACAATAATAAGACCCCACACGCCGTTATCAGAGTTGCTACAGTTAACAATAATAGTGTCAACATTGCCACACTTAGCCGATACCGCGCTAGATACCACTGCAGTCACAAACACGCTCAGTAGAGGCATGCTGCTGAGCAACAGACGAATACGAGAAGAAGTAGGATTATTCATAGCGTAACGTCTTCATAGTAGCGTACGCAGGCTACTAGTGTAAAGCTTATGCTTACAGGCTTATAATTCGAGCATCTATCTTTAAATCATCGCGCAAATCAGTCGCCGTGATAACTGTCTGGTATTCCTGCAAGCTATGCATCAGGGATTTTTCGCGGGTGATGTCGAGCTCAGAAAACACGTCATCCATTAGTATGAGTGGCTGCTGGCCAGTAATTTCTTTCTGCAGCTCTACCTCTAGTAATTTATACGCTAGCATAATTGTGCGCATTTCGCCTCGGGAAGCTGTTTCAGATGCAGGGTGGCCATCTAGCAGCACAGTGAAATCATCGCGGTGAGGGCCTTCAGATGTGAAACCGCGTAATATATCGAGCGCTCGGGATCGTTGTAGGCGACCCATTAGCACTTGTTGGTAGCTTGACTCTTTTTTCACTGGCTCGTAGTGTACCTGTACCATGTGCTCGGCATTTGCCATGCCAGAGTACAATCGGCTGAGGTGCTTGTTCGATAAGTCGCTGAATTTTGCGCGGGCATGCACTAAAGTAGTGGCGAGCTCGGCAAATTTCACATCCCATGCAAATAGATTGTTTTCCCAAGCAGACTTGCTCATAGTTTCGTGCTGTTTCAGTAATTCGTTACGCTGCAAGAGTGCGCGCTGAAACCGTGATAGGGCGGTGGCGTAGGACGGGTATAGCCGCGCTAAGATATCGTCGAAAAACTGCCTGCGACGCTGGGGGCTCGAGGAAAGCATGCGTAGCTCGTCTGGCTCGAACAGCACTACTGGAAGGCGGTGTTTTGCTAGCAGGCGAGCCGAGGTTTTGTCTTCAACAGTAAAGCTTTTTGTTATTTTGTCTTCGGCGTTCACGACAAGGTGGATTTTGCGTACTGCACCCGTTTCAGCAGTTACTTTTATATCTGCTGTTTTGCCGTCGTGGGCTATCATATCGCGGTCTCGGCCCCGAAAACTGCTGCCACGCAGCGCAACGTACAATGCTTCTAGCAGCGTCGTCTTACCAGAGCCATTTGGACCTAGTATCAACGTGACGTGCGGGTCTAGCTGCGCATCGAACAATTGGTACGAGCGAACACCGGCAACTTTTACCTCGGAAATAGACATCACTACCAGTATACGCAAAACACACAGACAGAGAAAGAAATAATTGACAAATATAAACTTTATTGCTATAATAAATAAAATATGACAACACAAAAATCACAATTTATGACTGAAATGGGCTCGACGTACACGCTCGGGGCTGATGGTAGATACTCGCGTCACAAGGCTGTTGAAAGCAGGGACTACCCACCAGCAGACATAACAGTGTTTGTTCGGGATTTTACCACAAACCCTAGTTCTCTAGTACACGACGTTGTTTATAGAGATACAGAGTTCAGTAGAAGATTTGCAGATGACTATAAAGCGTTGCTTGCTGAAGCGAGGTTGCTACTCCTTCGAGCAGTACGTGATGAAAATGGAAAATTAGTAGAGTACGATGAAATACACGATACAGAAGAAAGTATGGAAGCCGATGAGCTATTCTGTGGTGTCGTTAGGACTAAGTCTGATGGTTCTTTACAGGGAATGGGGTTGGTCCCTGTCACGCTCAATCCGGAGGTTGGCGCTACCGTGCTAGAGTTTCGGCGGGGCTCATCTTCTGAAGAGTTAGTACCGTTCCATGTTGGCCATAGGGTAACGAGCTTGATGGGTCCGGTTGCGGTGAGCGCAGTCATGGCCTAAAACTTGGGAATATTTGGTATAATCTTTGTAGTAGAAAGCGAGGACTATTTTAGTGTTTGACACCAAACCATACGAACAAAAAATGGATGCTGCCCTAGAGCATTATCATGATGAGTTGAAAAAAGTACGTACAGGCCGTGCGCACCCAGACATGCTGGGGAGCGTGCACGTAGAAGCCTATGGCACAAAAATGCCGCTCAATCAGGTAGCGAATGTGACTGCACCAGAGCCGCAAATGTTACTCGTGAGTCCATTTGACCCGAGTAATATCCAGGCGATCTCTGCCGCAATTCGTGAAGATCAAAGCCTTGGTTTTAACCCCAGCGACGATGGCCGAGTAGTACGCGTGCCGATTCCTGCACTAACCGAAGAACGCCGTCGAGAGATGGTAAAGCAACTGGGCGATAAGGTAGAAGAGTGCCGTATTGCAATGCGCAACGTACGCCAGGATGCCCTAAAAGATGCCAAGCGTAAAAAAGATGCCAAAGAGCTATCTGAAGACGATGAACGCGCGGTGGAAAAAGAATTCGATAAACTGATGCACGACTATCAAGCGAAAATAGACGAAGCCTTCAAAGCAAAAGAACAAGAAATCCTGACTATATAAGAGTACAATAGGAAGAGTGACACACGAACTACCTAAACACATAGGCTTTATCGTCGACGGCAACCGACGCTGGGCGAAAGAGCATGGTTTACCACCATACGAAGGGCATCTGGCTGGCTATAATGCCATGAATGATGTCTTGCTAGAGACGTTGAGGCGCGGCGTTAAGTATGCGAGTGCGTATGTGTTCAGTACCGAAAACTGGAAGCGCTCTGAAGACGAAGTGAATCGTATTATGAAGATGCTTCGAAATATCTTGCGTAAGGACATAAAGATATTTGAGGAAAATAATATCCGCTTGAGGGTCATTGGTACGCAAGAGGGACTGGCTGATGATATTGTGGCATCGATTAAGTCTGCCGAGGAGCGAACGGCAAACTACACCGGTGGTGAGCTACTGCTGTGCTTGAATTATGGTGGGCAATTAGAAATTGCAGATGCGGTGAAAAAAATTGTTCAGTCTGGTGTTGACGCGGACGAGGTAACCCCGGAACTTATCAGCCAAAATATCTATGCACCAGAGGTGCCCCCGTGCGATTTGATTGTTCGTACCAGTGGCGAACAGCGTTTGAGTAACTTTATGCTGTGGCGTGCCGCGTATAGCGAGCTGATGTTTGTAGATAAGCATTGGCCAGACATGAACAAAGACGACGTAACTGCTATACTAAATGAATATGCCAACAGACAAAGACGCTTCGGAGGGTAGATGTTGATATTCGGAATTTTAATTGGGCTCATTATTTTAGTTGCGCTAGTGGTAGTGCACGAACTGGGCCACGCAATTGTTGCGCGCCGTAATGGGGTAGAGGTACAAGAATTTGGCATAGGCTTTCCACCGCGCGCCAAAGTATGGAAAAAGAAACAGAGCTTTCTGGGTAAAGATGTTGAATACAGCTTGAACTGGCTGCCATTAGGGGGATTTGTGCGCTTAAAGGGTGAGTACGACTCGGCAAAAGGCAAGGGCGAATACGGCGCTGCAACGTATTGGCAGAAGACGAAAATTCTTTTGGCGGGTGTCGCGATGAACTGGCTGGCTGCAATAGCCATCTTTACAGTATTAGCGCTGGTAGGGCTTCCAAAGATTTTGCCTAACCAATTTAGCGTGCCAAGCGATACTCAGTTGAACGTGGCTGGTCTGCAAGTGGCGTCGGTGGGTTCTGACACGCCGGCCAGTAAAGCAGGTCTAAAAATTGGTGATGAACTGCTTTTGATTGATGGACGTGAGATCGAAACATCGCGCCAGCTAGCCGAGCAAACAAAGGCTCGTGCGGGCGAGACGATCACCATTACCTACTCACGTGATAACGAAGAGAATCGTGTAAAAACGACGCTTCGTAGTGATAACAGTGACGGCAAAGGATATCTAGGAGTTGGTTCGGCTGAAAGAACTGAAATTCGAGCCACATGGTCGGCACCGATTGTGGGCGTTGGTACAACCGTACAACTAACTGCTGAGACATTCAAGGGGCTAGGCAATCTACTAGCAAATACCGTATCGGGTTTTGCAAGCAAATTTAGTAGTGATGCAACTGTACAGACTGAGGGTCAGCAAAAACTTGACGATGCAGCGAATAGCGTATCTGGCCCAATAGGAATCTTAGGTGTAATATTTCCACAAATGGAGCAGGCTGGTATCAAGCCACTCCTTCTACTGACGGGTATTATTTCGTTGAGCCTGGCTGTGATGAATGTGCTGCCAATACCCGCACTTGATGGGGGTAGGTGGTTTACGATGACTGTATTTAAGCTTCGCGGGAAAGTGCTGACCAAAGAAAAAGAAGAGAAAATTCAGAGCGTTGGTTTCATGGTGCTGCTCGGCCTAATAGTGCTAGTGACAATTCTCGATGTCGGTAAAATCCTTCGCTAAAGTATCTGCATTCACGATAGTTATCGCGCTATGGACGTCGGTTGCTTTCATCAGCGCGCAAGTAGCCGCCAGTCTTGTTCTGTTAGTAGTAACAGCTGCGTTTCCTGTTGTGGGTTCAATTAATCAAAACGTTATGGTGGGCGTGTTTGCGGCACTAGCGTATACTCTGGCGCTGCTAGCCGCCGTGTACATACCGATGTTGGTGCGAATTGGCACGACAAAAAGTGAACTCGGCATTGGTCGCGCAATTCAGTGGAAAGACCTTGGCTATACATTGCTATCAATTGTTCCGTATCTGTTGCTTAGCGTGAGTTTGGTTGTGATCTTCAAACTACTTTGGAGCAGCATCGATACCGAGCAAGCTCAAGAAATTCCATTCAGTGATTTGTATCTGCCCATACATTACATCGTTGCCTTTATAACATTGGTGGTTATGGCGCCAGTGGCTGAGGAACTATTGTTTCGGGGCTATTTACTAGGAAAACTCAAAGCAAAAATCAATCCATACGCAGCAGTGGTAATCAGTTCGCTAGTGTTCGGCGCGATGCACTTACCAGCCAAAGACATACAGTGGGCGGTTGGAATTGATACGTTTGCGCTGGGTCTCGTGCTTGGGTACTTGAGAATAAAAACAGACTCTGTGTGGTCGGGCATATTACTGCATGCCACGAAAAATGCCGTGGCCTTTTACTTTCTCTTTATCAATCCTTACGTTGCTGGTATGCTATAACAGATGAGAGTTTCAAAACTTTTTACAAAGACGCTTAAAAACGCACCAGCTGATGAAGTGGCGAAGAATGCGCAGCTGTTGATTCGTGGCGGCTATATTCACAAAGAAATGGCAGGAGTATATACGTATCTACCGCTCGGGAAACGTGTGCTAGAAAAAGTGATGCAAATTGTGCGCGAAGAAATGAACACCGTTGGTGGTAACGAGATTAGCCTCACAGCTCTGCAGCACAAGGATGTTTGGGAGGCTAGTGGCCGTTGGAGTGACGAAGTACTGGATGTATGGTTTAAGACAAAGCTTGCCAATGGAACGGAGCTCGGGCTTGCTCCAACACACGAAGAGCCGCTCACTAAACTGATGAAAAACTACATTTCGAGCTATAAAGACCTACCCGTCTATCCGTATCAGTTTCAGATAAAATTCCGGAATGAACTGCGTAGCAAGAGTGGCTTAATGCGTGGACGAGAATTTTGGATGAAAGATCTCTATTCATTTTCTCGTGATCAAGCACAGCATGATGAGTTTTACGAGAAAATATCTGAAGCGTACGACCATGTGTACGAACGGTTAGGGATCGGCGATATCACATACAAGACATTTGCCAGCGGTGGGAGCTTTAGCAAATATAGCCACGAGTTTCAGACACTAAGTGAAGTTGGTGAAGATATTATCTACGTGCACGAAGGTAAGAAAATTGCCATCAATGAAGAGGTGTATAACGATGAAGTGCTTGCGGATCTTGGTCTGTCAAAAGACGAATTAGTAGAAAAGAAAGCAGTAGAAGTAGGCAATATCTTTACGCTTAGTACTAAGTTTTCCGATGCACTTGATCTAAACTATACAGATGAATCCGGAGCAAGCCAACGTGTATTCATGGGTAGCTACGGTATTGGTCCAAGTCGCGTGATGGGTCTGTTAGCTGAACACTTTGCTGATGATAAGGGTCTGGTGTGGCTAGTGAATATTGCGCCTTATACAGTTTATTTGGTATCAATCGGCGAAAAAGGCTCAGCCGAGGCAGACAAGCTGTACGAAGAGCTGACTGGAATGGGGATTGAAGTACTATACGATGATCGCGATGAGCGCCCAGGTGCAAAATTTGCCGATGCAGAACTGCTTGGTATACCGTATCGTGTAACGGTGAGTGATCGCTTGGTTGAAAGCGGTGAATTTGAACTCGTACAACGTGTAGATGGCGCGCAAGAAACATTGACACATGAAGCGCTAGTTGATAGACTAAAGCAATTGTAAACACGTCTTAAAACAGGGCTGAAAGAGCGTTTGCAAACACGACTTGAAATATCACGGTGCCCCCAGGCACCTATTAAAAAGACTGTCTCTCGCTGAAATAGAAAGGAGACGAAATAATGAAAAAAATGTATCAAATTACTTCCGAAGGCAAGGCTGATTTAGAAGCAGAGCTAACGAAACTAAAAGGTCGCCGCGGAGCGATTGCTGATAAAATTGCTGACGCTCGTGGGTACGGTGATCTATCTGAAAACGCCGAGTACGATGCTGCTCGTGAAGAACAAGGCCTAGTAGAAAGCCGTATTGCCGAGATCGAAGATATTTTGCTAAATGCAGAACTGATCAAGGGTCACAAGAAAACTGCGGTTGGCCTGGGTAGCAAAGTAGAGCTGAAGAACGGCAACAAAAAGCTCGAATACCACGTGGTGGGCCCAGTTGAAGCCGACCCAGTATCTGGTCGTATCTCGAATGAATCACCAATTGGCCTCGCGCTGATGGGCAAAAAAGTCGGCGAAACCGCAACTGTCACTACGCCAAAGGGTGACATCAACTACAAAGTTGTAGCAATTAGCTAACCTTTTCTAACACCTCAGTATTTGGCTGCTCAGGAGGACTGGCTTGAGTTGTACCGAGCTCTGCAGTGTATAGGACATGACCTGCTTTTGTACCAATTAGTTTTTCAGGTTCGGGCTTCGCTATTTCGGGATTAAAAAGGAAATCATATGCTGGTCCAAGCGGCCTTGAATCTTGGGTAAACGTCTCGTCCGCTAGCGACATGCCGGCTTCCAGCTCTCCTTCCTTAATAAGTTTTAAAGCTGCATCATGGGGAGCGACTTCGTCTGCTGCAACAGTTTCTATTATGCGCCTATGAAAGTTAAGAGGTGGTAAACCTTGCACTGCATTCAGCGCATGACGTGCTAGCCTGATTTCGCCAGTTGTCTCGATTGCATATTCTATCAAAGCGAGTGCTTCAGGTGTTAAGGCATCTTGTTCCCCAGTAGTCTCGATCAACAGGCGTGACGTTTTTGCAATTCTGCGTCGTAATACTCGAGGTGTTCGTTCGAGTGTTGCAGCTTCTTCTGTCAGGATTGCTAGCTCGCGGCTCAATTCATCAGGTCCAGTAGGACTGGATCGTCTGACTCTATCTAGTATTGCTAGCGGCACCTGTAACCTGTTTCTTTCTCACTGTTAATGACCGAAGAATAGCACAAACAGTATAAAATTACAACGATTTTTCAAAAATAGCATTTTCTCCAGAGGTGCGGTACAATTAGTGCTAATGGCAACACTACAAGATTACAGAGACGAGCGACTGAAAAAGCTCGAGAGCTTGAAAAACTTAGGCATTGATCCGTATCCGGCCAAAGCAAATCGAACTCACATGACAGGTGAGGTTTTAGAAAAATTCGACGAGCTTCAGGGCAAGACGGTTACCATATCGGGCCGTGTGGCGGCACTGCGAAAGTTTGGCAAGCTGGCGTTTATTGTCGTACGCGACGAATCAGGGCAAATGCAACTTTTCCTTCATGGGCCAGATGTTGATGCGCTTGATGCTCCTAAGGGTGTCCTTGGCATGGACCAAGTAGGGCTATTAGATACCGGTGATTTTATAGAAGCGACAGGCGAGGTGATTACGACGAAAACAGGAGAGAAGTCTATTGGTGTAAAAACACTGCGACTACTCACAAAAGCCCTGCGGCCAATGCCTACTGAACTGACGAACAAAGAAGAACGCTTCCGCCGCCGCTACGTGGATATGAACGTAAATCTAGATGTGCGTGAGCGCTTCCGCCGACGAAGCGTATTTTGGCAAGCCACGCGTGATTTTCTAAACGACCACGGTTTTGTCGAAATCAACATCCCTGTGCTTGAACACACTACTGGTGGAGCGGATGCCAACCCATTCGTGACGCACATGGACGCGCTGGACGATCAACAGTTTTACCTTCGTATTAGCCACGAGCTGCCACTGAAGCGGTTGATTGGTGCTGGCTTTGAAAAGGTGTATGACCTTGGCCCACGGTTTAGAAATGAAAATTACAGCGACGAACACCTGCCTGAACACATTGCCATGGAATGGTACTGGGCATACGCTAATTGGCAAGATGGCATGAAATTCATGGAAGAAATGTACAAGGTAACGCTGGAAAAAACCTTTGGTACATTACAGTTCAAGTTAGGGAATTTCGATGTCGATATGAGCGGCGAATGGGAAGTGTGGGACTACGCAACGGTGATAAAAGACCGCTACGGCATCGACGTCTATGACACGACCATAGAGGAGGTCGCGGCCAAGCTAAAAGAGAACGGACTAGAGGTAGAAAAGACTGATTCGATTCCGCGCGGCGTCGACAAGCTTTGGAAGCACATCCGTAAAGATGTAGCTGGCCCTGTATGGTTAGTAAACACGCCGAAATTCATCAGTCCACTGGCAAAGACTAACCCTGAAGACGATAGGGTGGTAGAGCGGTTCCAGCCGGTGATTGCTGGTAGCGAACTGGGCAATGGCTTTAGCGAGCTAAATGACCCGATAGACCAGTTAAACCGCTTTACCGAACAGCAGGCTATGCGCGATGCAGGTGATGATGAGGCAATGATGCTCGATATCGACTACGTAGAAATGCTGGAATATGGCATGCCACCAGCGTGTGGGTGGGGTCACAGCGAGCGCGTTTTCTGGATATTCGAAGGTGTTACTGCGCGCGAAGGTGTACCATTTCCTCAGTTAAAGTCCGAGATTGACGAAACCACAAAGGCAATCTACCCTGACATCCTGTAGTCTCGTTGCGTAGACCTAGCTACGAGATAGTGTTATCATAAGCGCATTGAGTAATGCGAGGGCGAGAACATGGATAAAGGACCAGAAGAGTCTGATGAGAACAAAATAACTGTACGAGTCGAATCGACTGACGATAACGGAGTTGAACAAGATGTTTCACAAATCGACGAAGTCGCGGCAGATGACACCGTGCAACTAAGCGAAAGTGAAGACAGCGAAGACCAAGGGCTGGAGCATAATGATTCACTAGAATCAGATACGACCTCGCCAGACGATTCTACCGAAGGTACGGAATTTGGTGCAAAATATGAACCGAGTGACAGCACCGATGGCGATACAACGACAGCAGATGACACTGCGCAACAAGATCCAGCGGTTTCTGCATTCCCGACTTCACCAAAGAAAAGTCGCAAAAAACTAGCCATTGGTTCGACGCTCGCTGTCGTAGGCGTGGCGTGTATCGGTGTATGGACGTTGCTGCAGGACAAGCAGCCTGAAATAGCGAATACATCTAGCGATACTACGCCGAAAGTGACACTGATGGGCGCGGATGTTGCGCTGATAGACGGTACGGCGCAAGTAAGTAGCGATGGCAGTGACTGGCAAGCACTAGCTGCTGGTGATACGGCGATACAAGGGATGTACTATCGAACAGATGATGACAGTCGGCTGGTTGTTAACCTCGACGATGGCAGTGCGATTCGACTAAACAGTAGTTCTACCGTTCGACTCGACAGTCTCGATGTCACAAATGTTGTGGTGACAAATGTCGAAGGCGAAGCCTACGCACGATTGGTGAAATCAGATCGAACATTTAGCGTGAAGGCTGGTGACGAGACATACACGGCTCTCGGCACGGCGTACTCAACATTGAATACGAATGAAACAAAGGGTGTCGAGGTGTATGAAAGTACTGTCAAGCTGACTAAAGCAGATGTTGATGTGAGCGAAGGTAAATACTACTATACTGATGCCAAAGACGCCAAGGACGAAGACAAACTGGGCACTATTTCAGCGAAACAGCTGCAAAACGATGAGTTCATAAAATGGAACTACACACAGGACAAGAAAAACAAAGAATTCAAAGACGACCTAGGTTACCTAGTGAAAATCGACGAGAAAACTGACGATGAAACTAAAGACGATGACAAAGAAAAAGAGGAAACGGAGTCTGCGAACGGTATTAGTCTATCAGTAAGCAAGTACGATACAGGAGTAAAACTAACCTGGAGTGTAAAAGGCGTGTCTGCATCGAAAGGCTTCAAGGTGCTGAAGAGCAGCTACGCAAACCCTGTGTTTGGCAAAGACGGTACCGATGCGACATATCTGTCTGATTCAAGTACTCGTAGCTTTGCCTGGACACTGAAAGACGGCAAAACCTATCACTTCCGCGTGTGTACCTACACAGGTGATGGCTGCAACAACTACAGCAACGACGTCGCAGTAACTGCACCAAAGGTGAGCGGTAGTGACTCATCTGGCCCTAGTGGCAGCGTACTATTGCAGCAAAAGTATGACAACAAAGTAAAGTGGACGCTGACGGGCAGTGCTCCGGATGGCTACAAGTTAGTATGGTCAAAGAGCCCTAATCCGACGTATCCAGGCGATGATGCTCGCTACTACAACGAAGGTTCAAGTATCGGTGAGATAAGCGAGAACAGTGGCACGTACTATGTTCGCGTATGCCTCTACAAGAGTGATTACGGCTGCAAAATATACTCAAACCAAATAGTCGTTAATTTGTAGCATAGTTTTCAGCTTTCTCTCAGACAGGTTGTATATGATGTATACGGAAGGTACGGTATGGTAAAGAATGACGAACCAAAGGTAGAGAAAAAAGAGGGTACAAAGAAAGACTCCACTGCGCAGACTGTAAACGTCTTGCAGCCTGAGGATAAACAGACAGTATCAGGACTGCCCGCAGATCGCACAATAATCATTGTGCTCACAATAGTAGTGATTGTTCTATTTGTATGGATAGCATGGTTAACAGCGAGGGTCCATGACTTGAACCATCATGATGACTATTACAGATACCAAGATATGATGTACGACAGACAGAATAGCAACCCTGACTACCGCAGCGGAGGGTGGCAGTTTAGGTAGTTAGTCCCGCGAATTATTGCTACAATGTCCTGTAGATGAAATATTTACTGTGGGGTATATTCGTTACTTTCGGTATAGTGGCTGGTACACCAGTACACGCTGGTGTACAGGATTTCCGTTTTGAATCATTCAAGGCGGATTATTTTTTAAGTATTGATGAAAATCAACGATCTGTACTAAAAACAGAAGAAACATTAGTCGCAGTATTTCCAGACTACGACCAAAACCACGGTATTGAGCGGGCAATCCCCACGATGTACGATGAGCATGCCACTCGCGTCAAGATTCAGTCGATAACAGATGAGAATGGCAAGCAGTTACCCTACAAGACCTACGATTCAAACGATAACCTAGTAGTACGAATAGGAGAGGCAGACACGTATGTGCACGGAAAGCAAACGTACAAACTAATCTACACACAGCATGATGTGACAAAGTATTATGCAGATACGAACGATGATGAGTTTTATTGGGATGTGAATGGACTAGAATGGCCACAGCAGTTCGATACCGTGAGTGCGCGCGTGTTTGTATCGAATGAACTTCAGGCCTCATTGACTGGCGAGACATCTTGCGTATACGGACCGAGAGGTGCAACGACTAATTGTGACATTCGTACAGTTGAGTCAGGCAGATATACTGTTTCGACGCCAAGAGCTCTAAAGGGCTATGAAACGATGACAATTGCTATTGGATTCAAGCCGCAGACCTACGCAAAATACGAGCCGAGCCTGCTTGAACGCATTATGTATATATGGGTCATTATTCAAGGAATTGCCCTTATCGTCGTAACGGTAATGAGCGGTTGGGTTATTATGTGGTTTTATCGCAGGCACAACCGTACTAGGGAAATGAATGCAATTCCACCGGAGTACATTCCGCCAAAAGATATTTCAGTAACAACAGCCGCGCAGTTAATTGGTGCAACCGCTCGTTCGGTGATGGCTGCTCAACTGATTGACTTAGCAGTACGTCATTATGTGAAAATACATGAAGTGAAAGAGCGGAAGCTCTTTCAAGCTGCCGAATATGAGGTGGAGATTATACGTTCACCTAACGATTTATTATGGGAAGAAAAGGAACTACTGAGTGATACTTTTGGTACATTACCAAAAGTTGGTGAGCGGCTCAATCTGAAGACATTAAAGAACAGTACGAGCTACTACAACCGGACACTGAATAATGACGCTGATCTTAGAAAGCTTGTAAGGGGTGAATACGGCCTCCGTGCCAGGAATCAAGCTATGAGTGGACGGCTGAAAAAAATAGCGGGCATCTCACTCGTCATCAGTCTTCTTAGCGTATCGCCAGTATTGCTGGTGCTGCCAATTATTACATTTTCACTCTCGTTCATGCTTTGGCCACTGACAGACAAAGGTCTTGCCTTGAAACGTTACTTAGAAGGTTTTAAGACATATATACAGCTAGCAGAAGTCGATAGATTAAAGGCTCTGCAGAGCCCAGAGGGCATTGAAAAGGTTGGCGCGAGTGTGGGTAGGGATGTAAAAAAGCGCCTTCTGTTGTATGAAAAGACATTACCATACGCAATATTGTTTGGTCAGGAAAAAGAATGGAATAAAGCTATTGGCAAATACTATGAACAAGCAGGCGCGCAGCCTGACTGGTATAGCGCACACGCTGGTGCATTTCATGCGGCAGCTTTCAGCTCATCACTCGGCAGTTTTACTTCAGCTACAAACTACGCATCGTCAAGCAGCTCGAGTTCCGGTGGGAGTAGTGGTGGCTCCTCTGGCGGCGGCGGAGGCGGCGGCGGAGGTGGCGGCTGGTAGGTCATGATGAGATTGAAAACAAGCCGAGAGTGACATACAATAGAAGTAAGTAAGGGGGACATATGAAAATGAAATTTAGGGTATTAACGCTAGGTGCCGTTGTGTTAATGGCGGGTGTTTTCATGGCCTCGAACGCTTCGGCAGAAGCTGTTTTTCTTGCCAACGAACAGGGTAAAAGTTCTATTGCAAAGGGCCAAACAGTGGATGGCTCTGCCTATCTGGCAGGTAACGCCGTGCATGTTGATGGGACTGTGAACGGTGATGTCTACTGTGCAGCTAGTTCTGTGCAGATTAACGGTACAGTGAATGGCGATGTGTTGTGTGCTGGAAGCACGCTTACGATTAACGGTATAGTGAATGGCGATGTTCGCGTAGCAGGAGCAACAGTCCATCTAGGAGGTAAGGTTACTGGCAATGCCTCTGTATTTGGTGCTGATGTTATAACCGATTCGTCGTTTATGCTGGCAGGTGATCTGACTGGTGGTGCAAGTACATTGACGATAGGTGGAGTGATTGGCCGTGACATGACAGCGGGTAGCGGTGAGCTAACCATTAATGGGAAAGTCGGCCGTGATGTTACTGGCGGTTTCGAAGCCGTGACTTTCGGGAGCGATGGTGTAGTTGGCGGCAACTTCGACTATTCTTCATCAAAAGCAACTTCCGTACCTGACGGTGCTGTAGCGGGCGAAGTTACTTTCACTCAGTCTACGGAACAATCGAATAGCGATGGTAACAATTTGCTCGTAGGTCTTGGTTTTGTGGTGGCAATGGCTGTACTCGCACTGCTCGGCGCGCTTCTTATGCCGAAACAACTGAACGCGGTTGGCGACGCATCATGGGGTAAGTTTGCAGTCGCACTCAGTATTGGTTTTGCCTTTGTCTTTTTGGTGCCGATTGCGGCTGTTTTACTGGCGATTACAGGTGTAGGCTTCATTGCTGCGTATGTTCTGGTCCTTGTCTGGCTGCTGCTAATGGCTATCACGCCTGTTGTATTGGCATATTTCCTAGGTACTAAAGTATACGGAAAAAACAGTAACAATATACTAGTGCGATCGCTTGCCGGCGCGTTTATTTTGGTGATTGTACTTTTGATTCCTGGTATCAATGTAGCGGCGTTTTTGGTAATGTTATTTGCCGGCGTTGGTCTAGTATTAGTACGATTACCACACCTATACAACACTAAGCCGTATGAAGTAGTAGCAAAGAAATCTTCTGTCAAAGCGAAAAAGACGACTGCATGATACAACTCGAGAATGTTACCAAGGTCTATGGAAAAAAAGACCGCTCATTTACAGCGCTCGACAACGTGACGCTTACCATTCAAGATGGTGAAAGTGTCGCAATTGTTGGTAAATCGGGCAGTGGTAAAAGTACATTAATGCATGTGATGAGTGGCCTCGACCGCGCAAGTACTGGAACGGTGAGCGTTGACGGCCAGGATATCTCAAAGCTAAAAAATAAAGCGCTCGATAGTTTCCGGGCTGAAAAGATTGGGTTTATATTCCAAGCGTTCTTTGTACAGGCAAATGAAACCTGCGCACAAAATGTTAGTTTACCGCTAGAGGTATTAAAAGTAGGTAGGTTTAGTCGTAAAAAACGTATTCAAACCGCCCTGCAAGCTGTTGAGCTAACCGACAAAGCCAACGAAAAAGCAAAAAACCTCTCTGGTGGGCAAAAGCAACGCCTCGCTATAGCCAGAGCTATCGCGAACAAGCCACGTATTCTATTTGCCGATGAGCCAACCGGAAACCTCGATAGTGTTACGGGAGAACTAATTGAAAACCTTTTGTTTTCGTTTACCAAAAAACTTGGCTCTACATTAGTCATTGTTACCCACGACGCCGACTTAGCGGCCAAATGCGACCGACAAATTTTTATTCGTGATGGCAAGATTCAAGAAAGTCAGAAGAAAGCAAAAGCAGCAGCGAAGCCAGTAAAGAAAGCGAAGCGCGTATGAAGTTACAAGATATTTTTGCCCGCGCAGGTCGCAGTTTGCGAAACGCAAAGGGTCGCACAGTCCTAACCAGCTTGGCAATTGCTGTCGGTGCCTTCACGCTGACGCTCAGTCTAGCTGCAGGCGAAGGTGCCAGGCAGTACGCGGATAAACTCATCAGTAGTAACGTAGATCCACAAAGCCTATTCGTAGTGAAGGATGACAGTGTGTTTGGTGGTGTGTCTGGCGGTCTACAAGAATATTCAGCTACGGCGACGCAGTATGGTGGTATATCGTTTAAAACATTATCGGCCAAAGACTTGGAGATTGTGTCCGGCATACAAGGTGTCGAATCGGTAACGCCAACGTACATCGTGCCGGCAGAATATGTGACATTCGAAGATAAAGATACAAAATATACCACCGATATTACTGCGTATGACCCGAGCGTTCGGTCGGAAGTCGCTGCAGGCAATCTGCCGCCACTTGGTCAGCAGATTGAAAGCGATGCCGTGGTGGTTCCTCAAGCATACGCAGAGCAGTTGGGCATAAAACCGAAGGAATTAGTCGGGCAGGCAGTTACGCTTCGTTTGGTGAAAGCAAATGCTCAGTTAACACCAAAACAGGTCGAGACCATTATAAAGAAACAGGGGATAAAAGCACTGCAGAAAAAGCTGGCAGCTCAGTCGAAAGATGTGAAACTAATAGTTGTGGCAGTGAGCGCTAAGTCAAGCACGGCCCTCTCTACTAGTAATGGGCTGTTTATCTCAGAAGTAAAAGCCAAGGAACTCTCTGACTACCTTACGAAAGGTACTGACCAGTACCAGCAATACGTTAGCGCTACCGTGAAGGTGAAAGATGGAGTTGACCCTGAAAAAGTGAAAGAAGCAATTGGCCCTGCTTTCGAAAAAGAAGACAAAAACAGTACCGTCAGTGCCAGGTCTGCGAAAGATTTACAGGCGCTACTGTTTACTATCGTGAATACTTTGCAGGGCATAGTGGGAGGCTTTGGCGTCATCGCATTAATCGCGAGTGTATTTGGCATCATTAACACTCAGTATATTTCTGTGCTGGAACGAACCAGAGAGATAGGGCTCATGAAGGCGCTGGGCATGCGCGGTCACCACGTGAGTCGCTTGTTCCAATTCGAGGCAGCCTGGATTGGCCTGCTGGGTGGCATCATTGGGGCTGGCATTGCCTGGGGAGTAGGCTATTTGCTCAACCCATGGATAACCGAACAGCTGAGCCTCGGCGATGGTACGTATTTGCTGATTTTCCAACCCATTCCAATTGCTGTTTTAATCTTGGTATTGGTAATTATTGCGATGTTGGCTGGCTGGTTCCCGGCACGTAAGGCAGCTAAACTCGACCCGATTGAAGCTCTGCGAACAGAGTAGATTGACTTTTATTAGCATAAGTGCTATAATGATACTATGAACGAATCTGACCCATCAGATGTAATAGAAGACTTAGATTTTGATCAATATCAGCCTGATTATAGGCACCCAATGAGGCAGTTAGATGCCGCAGGTTACGTAACACCAGATGATCCCATTGGTGCAGGGTTATTAGCCAGGTATCGAGAAAACCCGAATGATACTGGGGCAAAACAAGCATTTGAAGACCATGTAATGATGCGTAGTTTAGCAGGTAAGGAACTGCAGATTGCAGTAAGGAAGCGTGGCCGGTTTCTGGCACGTCTTCTTGGAAAAAGCTCAAAAAAAGCTGGTTAGCCTTCATATAAGATTTGGGCTATAATGTAAAACACCATGCTAGATATTCGTTTTATTCGGGAACATGCCGATCGAGTTCAAGAGTCGACTAAGCAAAAAGGCTATGATATTTCGATAGCTGATCTTTTGAAGGTGGACGACGAGCGTCGTAGTTTGCAGCAACAGGTAGAAGAGCTACGTGAAAAGCGCAACGCAAACGCGGCCAAGATGAAAGGCGGTAAGCCAGACCAAGCGACGATTGATGAAGGTAAGCAGATTAAGATTGAACTGGCAGAGCGCGAGAAATATCTGAACGCCACGGAAGAAGAATTTATTGCTCAGCTGAAGGCGGTGCCAAATGTCGCGTTAGACGAGGTACCCGTAGGTGCAACCGAAGACGAAAATGTGGAAATTCGTGTATGGGGCGAAAAGCCAAGCTTTGATTTTAAGCCAAAAAACCACGCGGAAATAGCTGAAGCAAAAGGTTGGCTCGACAAAGAACGCGGGGCAAAGATAGCTGGCGCAAGGTTTGTCTACACAAAAGGTGACTTGGTGTTACTTGAAATGGCGTTATGGCAATTTGGTATGAATGTGCTGACTAATGCGTCTATTATTGAAAAGCTGATAAAAGAAAACAACCTGAACCTCAAAGCAAGTCCGTTTACACCCATTTTGCCACCAGCCGTGGCGAAACAGGCGGTATTCGAAGCGACAGGTCGTTTGAACCGTCAGGAACAGACATACAAGATTGAAGATGAAGATTTGTGGCTAAATGCCAGTGCTGAACATACGATCTCTCCGATTTATATGGACGAAATTTTAGACGAAGTAGACCTGCCAATACGCTATGTTGGCTACACTACGGCATTCCGCCGCGAAGCAGGCACCTATGGTAAAGATACGGAAGGCTTTTTCAGATTGCATCAATTTAACAAACTCGAGATGGAGTGTTTTACGACTGCTGAAACGAGCTATGACGAACATATACTACTGGTTGCTATTCAAGAATACCTTATGCAACAACTTGGGCTGCCATACCATGTGCTGGAAAAGTGTACGGCTGACATTGGGCGGCCAAATGCGAAAGGTGTAGACATAGAGGTATGGCTTCCGTCGCAAAACCAATATCGTGAAACGCATACTGCGGATTATATTGGTGATTATCAAACACGTGCTATGAAAACGCGCGTTCGACGTGAAGATGGCACGCTAGAACTTGCGCACACAAACGACGCAACGGCGTTTAGCCAACGACCACTAATAGGTATCCTCGAGAATAATCAAACTGCAGAGGGTGATGTGCGGGTGCCAGAAGCGCTGAAGCCATATCTCGGTGGACGAGACAAGCTCTAGTTGACTTTTTTAGTATTTTGTGATAATATATTTAAATATGAGTGCTCAAAAGAACCCACTCCTTACGCCAGGCAAGTTTGGCCATGGTGAGTTTTTTACGCACGTTGGCAGGGAAGGGCTCGATCAGCTAGAAGGGCGAGACTTAGCTCGATCCTTGGGCTGGGCGGCTGGTTGTCCGGTCGTTGAGCGTCTCACAGATCCTACGAATGCTGCTCCGGGACGTGGATTCGAGGCTATGATTGACCGCTACGGAGAGGTAAGCTTTTGGTATCGACAGATGCTTGAGTCGGTACGAGAAGTTAATACAGACTTAGCTGAGCAGCTGGAAAGTCCTGTCGAGCGAGAAGTCTCGGATAGAGACATAATGAGAGACTGGGATGCTCTTTCAATCCCGGACGATTATTTTGAGTCAATGTCGCCAATTGGTACACTTGCAGGCTATGCGCTGCCACGAGTATTGCTAGAAGAAATCAACTACAATAACCCCGATGTTGACCAAACTGAAGTACAGTGGCGTATCGTTGAAGCCCTGGACGTATTTGAAACGTTTGCGTTAGACGCTAACGATGTCTATGAACTCACCGCACAGTTCGCACAATATGCAGTCGAACATCATGCAGATGTAGACAGAGTAATAAACCATGTATTATCAGATGGTTGGCTGGGAGAGCATGGCGCCATATGGATGCATGCGCATATGTTCGAGGCAATAGAAGAAAATGCACCGACGATTAGCGCGCGTTATCACGAGCTGTATCTGCAAGACACTGGCGAATAATGGTGGTATAATAGGAGTACAGAATCCTTTAACTACTTTATAAAGGAGGGTACATGATTCAATCCATCAACGTTACAGGTGTCAGATTTGATCTGGATGACACCACAAAAAAATATGTGATGAAAAAGATTGGACGGCTCGATAGGTTTTTACCTCGACACGCACGAAAAAGCGTGTCAGCTGAGGTTATTTTAAAGGAAGTAAATCGTAGCCATGGCAACAAATATGAGGCAGAAGTGGTCTTGTATGTGCCAGACAAACAACTTACGGCTAAAGATTCCACCATGAACGCACTTGCTGCCGTTGATATAGTAGAGGCAAAATTAGCCAACCAACTACGCAAGTACAAAGAAACTCACATTGGACATATTGGCAAAACACGCGCTGCGCTAAGCAAATTTAAACGCAGTTACGCGCGCGAACAATAAGCAACATTGCATAAAAGAGGTGAAATATAGCGTCACCTCTTTTTTATAGCAGTAAAAAAGCGTATAATAGTATGAGTTTCCAATAGAATTTCAGGAGTAGTAAATACATGGCTGCAAGGTTGAATAGGCAAAAGGTTCTAACAAAGATTTTTGGTGATCCACAGAAACGAATTGTTCGTGGGCTCGAGAAAAAAGTAAAATCGATCAACGAACTTGAAGACAAATATAAAAAAATGAAGAAAACGGACTTGCCGAAGCAAACCGAGGTTCTGAAGAAAAGGCTAGCAAAAAAGGGCACAAAGCTCGACGAAATTCTACCAGATGCATTCGCATTGGTACGTGAAGCCAGCGATCGTGTGCTGGGTATGCGCCACTTCGATGTGCAGTTGATTGGTGGTATGGCGTTGCACGACGGCAACGTGGCCGAGATGAAGACTGGTGAAGGTAAAACATTGGTGGCGACCCTGCCTGTATACCTAAACGCGCTGGAAGGCAAAGGCGTGCATGTAGTGACGGTAAACGACTACCTAGCACAGCGTGACGCGGGTTGGATGGGTGAGTTGTATGATTTCTTGGGTCTTTCTGTTGGTGTAATTATCAATGAGGCCAGCTTCTTGTACGACAAGCAGTATGACAATGAAGCACATGATGACTCACGTATGCGCAAATTGCGCCCGTGCACGCGTAAGGAAGCGTATGCAGCGGATGTGACGTACGGTACCAACAACGAATTTGGCTTTGACTACCTACGAGATAATATGGTTGATGATGCTGAGTTACTGCGTCAGCGCGAGCTTAACTATGCAATTGTCGACGAAGTGGACTCAATTCTCATTGACGAAGCACGAACACCGCTGATTATCTCGGCGCCCGCAGCAGAGAACCCTGAAAGCTACTACCAATTCGCGAAAGTAGCTGCCAAACTTACAGAGGAAGACTATATTTTGGACGAAAAGCGCCGCAGCGTGGCACTGAGTGATGTTGGTGTAGAAAAAGTGCAAAAAATGTTGGGCATAAAAAACTTGTTCACACCAGAATATGTACGTACTGTCTATCACATGGATCAAGCGTTGAAGGCGCAGACCATCTTCAAGCGCGACAAGGATTATGTGGTAACCAACCAAGGTGAAGTGGTGATTGTAGACGAGCACACGGGCCGATTGATGCAGGGTCGTCGCTATAATGAAGGTCTGCACCAGGCAATTGAAGCCAAAGAAAACGTAAAGGTGCTAGAAGAAAGCATGACGCTGGCCACGGTATCATTCCAGAACTATTTCCGCTTGTACAACAAACTATCTGGTATGACGGGTACTGCATTTACCGAGGCAGAAGAGTTCCAGCAAATTTACAGCTTGGACGTGATTCAAATTCCACCAAACCGTCCTGTAGTGCGTAACGACAAGGAAGACCTTATTTTCAAGACTGAAAAAGGCAAGCTAAAGGCCGTTGCTGATGTAATTAAAGAGCACCACAAAGCTGGTCGTCCAGTACTTGTGGGTTCAGCTAGCATTGCTAAAAACGAATTGATTGCTGCGTGGCTTGATAAGGAAAAGATTCCCTATGAAATCTTGAATGCTAAGAACAACGAGCGTGAAGCGGCCATTGTTGAAAAAGCTGGTGAAAAAGGTGCGATTACACTCGCAACCAACATTGCTGGTCGTGGAACTGACATTAAGCTGGGGAAGGGTGTAAAAGAACTTGGTGGGCTTGTTGTGATCGGCTCGGAGCGACACGAATCTCGACGAATCGACAACCAGCTGCGTGGACGAGGTGGTAGGCAGGGTGACCCCGGTGAAACACAGTTCTTCGTATCTACCGAAGATGATTTGATGCGTATTTTCCAGGGTGATCGCATTGCAGGACTCATGGATCGTTTGGGTGTGGACGAGGACACACCAATTCAAAACCGTGCCGTATCGAAAACACTCGAGGCTGCGCAGAAACGTGTTGAGGGCTACAACTTTGACACCCGTAAAAATGTTGTTCAGTACGACAACGTGATAAACCGACATCGTCGTGTTGTCTATATGATGCGCCGCAAGATTCTTGAAGGTGGTGATATCAAGTACGAAATTGAACGGCTAATTGAAGAAAAAATTCGCGAAATTACTGCACTACCTGCCAAGAACAATCCAAAATTCTATGATGAATTTAGCACCGTATTCCCAGTAGACAAGAAAAAGCTAGAAAAAATTGGTGAAGAGAAGAAAGACAAAGCACGATTCGAGGCTGCTAAAAAGCTGGCAGACAGTCTATATGCTGACAAAGAAAAAGAAATTGAAACAGAGATGCTACGCAAAGTTGAGCGTGACGTATATTTGCAGGTGCTTGATACATTATGGATGCAGCACCTAGAGAACATGCAGCATCTTCGAGATGGTATCCACTGGCGTAGTGTTGGTCAACGTGACCCGCTCGTCGAATATCGGTCTGAATCACAAAAGTTGTTTGATAGCTTGCAACAGACGCTGCGCGATGAAGTGCTTCGTGCTGTGATGCACGTGCATAAACATGATGCGATAGCAGAGGAAGAAGAACACCACGACACTGAACTAACACGGCTAGCTGAAAGCTCAGTCGAGCGCGGTGTGAACGAACTGGGTGTGGGTGAAGTTAATCGCGATGAAGATTTCAAGGTAACCAAAATGAAGAGCAACAGCGAAGCAAATCGTGTAAAAAACACGGCTCGCAAGAAGAAAAAAGCCCAGCGACAAAATCGCAAAAAAGGCCGTAAGTAACGTAGGTTAGAAAGCAGACACCACATGAATCACACCGTACAAGAAGTAAAATTGAAAAACGGGGCGAGTGGACTTTTGATTAATGTCCCTGGCGCCACCGTAATGAGTTTTCAGTTTCAGTTTCGTGCGGGTAATCGTTATGTAAAGCACAAAGATATTTATGAAACAGCCCATATCATGGAGCACATGGCCTTTGGTGCCAACGCTGGTTTCAAAAGTGAACATGAATACGAGGCAGAGTTTACGAAAAATGGCGCCTACCATAATGCGTATACCAGCGATCTTTCTATGGTATATGTGGCAGATTGCGCCGATTTCGAATGGGAGCGAATTTTAAAACTGCAGCAACTAGCAATTTGTCAGCCTCGATTCAATGAAGAAGAACTTGAGGCAGAGAAGGGCAATGTAAAAAGCGAGCTGACTGGCTTTTTAAACAATCACAACCGCGTACTATGGCCCAAGATTCAGCAGCTATTGGGTGAGGACACCCTGACATTTTGGCAGCGCCTTCAGACAATTCACAATGTGACATTAGCAGATATTAAAGAGCACTACCGCCGTACGCATACCGCTCACAATATGCGCTTTGTTATTTCGGGTAAACTACATGGCCGACGCAGCGAGATTATTCGCCAGCTGGAAAGCTGGGAGTTGAAATCAGGCGAGCGTTTTGCGGTACCGCGTGATGAACTTTCGAGCGGTAATCCAACATTGATACGTCGTAAAGAAGCCAGCAACTTGACCTTTGGCCTGAGCCTTATGGTGCCGCGCGAAATTAGCGATGAAGAAAGCGATGCCATGGATGCGCTGGATCATATTCTGACCGGCACGATGCACTCGCGTATTTACGGTGCGGCCAGACAAAAAGGCCTGGCGTATCACGTGTTCTCCGACACGTCAGCAGGCTTTCACGACAGTAGCTGGGACTTTGGTGGTCAAGTAAATCTGGACACCGCCAAACCGCTATTCGACATTATTGTGCGCGAGATTCAAGCCGTGCTCGATGGAAAAATTACTGAGAAAGAACTAGATGCTGCGAAAAGTTACGCACTGGGAAGGCACCAGATGGGCGCACAAACAGTGGCGCAAATTAGCAACTTCTATACCAATCGCTACTTTGCCGACGGTGTAGTGAAAGATTACAACCGTGCGCCGCAAGATATCATGAAAATTACGCGTGACCTCATGAAAACAACTGCCGAAAGCTTCATTGCGCACAATACGTGGGTGCTGGCTGGTGTGAGTAGTGGAGATAAAGAGCATATCACAGATCTATCTGAAAAACTTGAACCACTGTTTCAAGGGAGTTAAAGCATGAAAATCGCTATCGCTGGGTATGGGGCAGAGGGCAAAGCAAACTACACGTACTGGAATACGCTCGAAAATAGTTTAACTATTGTTGACGAACGTGAAGAGCTTGTTGATATACCAAAAGACGCGGCAACCATTTTAGGTGAAGGTGCATTTTCAAAATTGGCAGATTTCGACCTGGTAGTGCGTACGGCTAGCTTGCGTCCTGATAAAATCGTGACGAATGGCAAGGTATGGAGCTCGACGAATGAGTTTTTCGCAAAATGTCCAGCGCCTATAATCGGCGTTACAGGTACCAAGGGAAAGGGCACTACCTGTAGTTTGATTTCCAGCATTCTACGTGCAGCAGGAAAAACCGTACATCTTGTTGGTAACATTGGCGTGCCAGCGTTAGGTGAACTTGAAAAGATTGAACCCACCGATATTGTGGTATTCGAGCTGAGTAGTTTTCAGCTGTGGGACATCCAGAAGTCGCCACAAACAGCAGTCATACTAAAAATTGAGCAAGACCATATGGATGTACATCATGGCATCGATGAATACATTACCGCCAAGGCGCAGATTGCAAGATTCATGAGCGCTGACCAGACAGTGTACTACCACCCAACGTTCGCCTATTCCCGCCAAGCCGCCACAATGTACGGCAAGGCGATGGCGAAACGATATGGCGTCAAAGACGAAGACTCGACGTATGTAGAAGATGGCTGGTTCATGAAGGGTGATGAACAAATTTGTGAAACAAGCGTGATGCAGATACCTGGTGAACATAATATTGAAAATGCCTGCGCTGCAATATCGGTTGCATATGAATACATGCAAGATCACAGCGCCGTAAAAGACGGCTTAGCTGGTTTCGCCGGTTTGCCACACCGCTTGAAATTCATTCGAGAAGTAGGTGGGGTACAATACTTCGATGACAGCTATTCATCTGCGCCGTCTGCTGCTATCGCGGCGATACGCGCCCATAAAGAACCTCAAGTGCTGCTGCTAGGCGGCTACGACAAGGGCGCGTCATTTGAAGAACTTGCCGCAGAGATCATGAAAAGTACCGTAAAGCATGTTGTGATTTATGGTCAAACAAAACAGGCAATACGTGATGCACTAGTAGGTGCAGGATTAACCGACGAGACAAGTTTTACAATGCTAGACACTACAAACTTTGAAGAAATCGTGCAGTATGCCAGTGACAAAGCCAGTGCGGGTGATGTTGTGGTGCTGAGCCCGGCATGTGCCAGCTTTGATATGTTCAAAAACTTTACTCAGCGCGGTGAGCAGTTCATCGCAATCTTAAACAGTTTATGAGCTACCAGTCACCATACCAAACATTTGTTTTCGAGCGATACGCTTTCGATATCGACTCAAATACCGCAACCTTCCACTATAGTTTTGATGACACCATTTACTTTTCAGAGCGGGTGCATTTTGGGCGGGCGAATGACTACGACGCGGCAGCACTCGATAGGGCACTACAGCTCGCATTCGTGCTCGCTGGCGTATCGTACTACAAAGCATTTCCTACAAAAAAACTCGTACTAAAAACAATCGAATTAGATGCACGGCAAGCAACGTTTTTCACGGCTGTGTATCAAAGTGGTCTGAGTCAGTTCGTGTATGAAAACAACATAGACCCCGCTGACATTGCGCGTTTCGAGCCAACGACAGAAAATATAAGCCAGCCAAATGACTATAGTGGTGAAGGTATTATGGCGCTACAAAGTGGCGGCAAGGATTCGCTGTTACTTGCTCGTCTATTGGGTGAAAAAGGACATGAATTTACACCATGGTATTTATCTCAGGTTGAGTCAGCGCCAGATGTATTACAGCACTTTTCAAACCCTCTACGCCAGGCACGACGTGAGATAGACATACCAGCACTGCACGAAGCAAGTCAGAATGGTGCGCTGAACGGCCATGTGCCGGTAACATTCATCATACTCAGCTATGCGCTGATTGACGCCATATTGCTGGGCAAAAGCACGATACTGATGGGCATTGGGCATGAAGGCGAGGAGCCGCATGCAACGATAGGCGACTATGCGGTGACGCACCAGTGGTCGAAAACTTGGGGCGCAGAGCAATTATTTCAGGATTATGTACACGAGAACGTCGCGTCGACTATCGATGTGGGGTCGCCGCTACGAGGCTATAGCGAATTACGCATCGCGAAACTGTTCACCGAACACGCATGGGAAAGGTATGGCCATGCATTTTCATCATGCAATGTTGCGAACTACCGGCAAGGTCATGATAATAGCCAGCTATCGTGGTGCGGTGATTGCCCCAAATGCGCCAACAGCTATCTGCTATTCGCAGCTTTTGTTGAGCCGAGTGAACTGTATCGTCTGTTTGGTGGCAATTTGTTTGAAAAACAGTCGCTCCAGGCTGATTTCAAAGGCTTAT
>JAUIBD010000006.1 GCA_030427525.1 bacterium | reverse complement strand
GATTGTCGCCATAAATGACCTAACAGATAATAAAACACTGGCGTACTTGCTGAAACACGACAGCAACTACGGCACCTATGGCCACGATGTAAAGGCAGAGGAAGACGGCTTTAGTGTTGATGGCAAAAAGGTAAAGGTGTTAGCTGAGAAAGATCCTGCTGCGCTGCCATGGGGTGACATGGGCGTCGACTTGGTGATTGAAAGTACTGGTTTTTTTACCGATAAAGAAGGTGCAAGCAAGCACATTCAGGCCGGTGCGAAACGCGTGGTAATATCTGGCCCAACTAAATCGGATGGCGTGGATACGATTGTCCTAGGCGCCAACGACGACAAGGTAGAAGGCGCGACTGAAGTGATTTCAAACGCCAGCTGTACTACCAACAGCTTGGGTGCGGTGATGGCCGTTCTCGACGCTGAATTCGGCGTCGAAAAAAGTATGTTGACCACAGTTCACAGCTACACCGCCAGTCAAAAACTACAGGATGCTCCAGCCAAAGACCTGCGTGAGGGCCGCAACGCTGCTGAAAACATGGTACCTACCACTACCGGCGCTGCCATTGCTGTTACGAAAACATTGCCACAGCTAGAGGGCAAGTTTGATGGCGTGAGCGTACGTGTGCCAACTCCTGTGGTATCGATTTCAGATGTTACCGCGTTACTTTCAAAAGACGTAACTGTAGAAGAAGTGAACGAAGCGTTTAAAAAAGCGGCCGCGCAAGATTACTACCAGGGAATTTTAGGCGTGTCAGACGAACCATTAGTTTCGAGTGATTACATTGGTAATAGTAATTCTGGCACGGTGGACTTGCCACTGACCAAAGTCGTCGATGGCAACCTGATAAAAGTGATGGTATGGTACGACAACGAGTGGGGGTATTCGAATCGTTTGGTTGAACTCGTTGCCGACGTTGGTAAAAGTTTGCAATAAAAAAACACCCATCTTGGGTGAAATATCTTTGAAGCGCGGGCTCCGCGGGACGATGTCCCGCGGAGCCCGTCGCATCTCAGAAGTGGTCAGCTGTCGGGCGGCTTGACTGAGTAGACGCGGTCGATGTTGGGGAACGTCACGGGGTGCCGCTTCTCGTAGAGTGCGTTCAGTTGCGGGCTGCAGAACAGCACGAGCACCACGAGATCTGCGCTGAGGATCAATGTTGTGACCAGCGCGAGCGCCGGTGGGTTGTTGATCGTCCAGTCCGGCTTCGTGAGAGCGGCGTACGCCCAGACGATGATCTCGAGGTTCCCGGTGAGCGTGATCGCCAAGGCGGCGAGCATGAACTTGAAGCGGCCGCGATAGTTGTACACGATCGCCAACAACGCCACTCCGGGAAGAACCACCGTCAGGACCATGCCGCTGATGAGCATCAGGTTGAACAACATGGGGTCAACTTTCCGATCTAAGGTGCAGGCGCACCTCGATCTATGTAGATGTATAGAGAGGTAAGCCTATCTTTTCATTATAGCATAAATGGTATAAAAAGTCAATATATCAAGTGCTATGATAAAAATAAACAACCTGCTTGGGTGTAACTTTGAAGCGCGGGCTCCGCGGGACGGTGTCCCACGGAGCCCGTCGCACCTCAGGGCGTGGGCGAGAGCGTGATCTGCTCGCAGAGCTTGATGCCTCGCCTCGCCATTCGGCGCGCCTTCTTGTAGTGCTCTTGCGTGTGCGCACGCCGCGCACCATCGAGAAGGTGTTCGGCGCGCACCAGACGCAGCCAGTAGTCGCGCCAGCTCATGTCGTTGCCGCGCTCGCGCAGCCTGTTGTGGCGGGCGCTGAGTGCGCGGATGGTGTTGCCGGAGTCGCTCTTCGAGACGACCTTACGCGTGATATCCGTGTCGCCCAGGTACGTTAGGACGCTTTGGACACGGCTTGAGCTCATGGCGGGGTATCCTTCGCAGGTTCTGAGGTGCAGGCTGCACCTCGTGTCGATGGTGATCGTTCAAAGTGAAGCCTATCTTTTCATTATAGCACAAAAACTACGATTAGTCAATATAACCATAAGCTTTACATCACTTTTATGAGGTCGTATACTAAGAAATATGAAACTATTCTTGGGTGCGGATCACGGTGGCTTTTACCTAAAAGAGAAAATCTTCGCGTATTTGGCAAAACACGGCTATGAAGTAGAAGATGTGGGCGACAAAGAGCTCGACCCAAAAGACGATTTTCCTGAATTCGCGCAGCTCGCTGCTTTGAAAGTGCTGGGCGAGGAGGAAAAAGACGATCCACGCGCGATTCTGATATGTACCGGCGGCCAGGGTATGGCTATGGCAGCAAACCGCTTTCGTGGTATACGCGCCGCAGTGATATGGGATGCATTTGAAGCCAAAGAATGCCGCAACGACAACAATAGCAATGTGCTGTGTTTGCCAGCTCGGGTGGTAGAAGACGATGAAGCATTGTGGGAAGGCATATTAGAAACCTGGCTCAATACAGAATTTGCCGGAGCCGCCAGATTTAAGCGCCGCAACGCGCAGTTAGACGAGCTTGCATAGCATATGGCAGTAATTGCACCGGCAGTACTAGCTGAAAACGCTGATATGTACAAGCAAACGATGGAGAAAATTCAGAGTTTCGCCGAGCGTGTACACCTGGACATAGCCGATGGAGAATTTGCGCCTACATTTACGGTGAGCGCAAAAGAGCTTTGGTGGGCTGCCAATTGGCACGCTGATATTCATGCGATGGTAGCTCGACCCAGCGAACACGTAGACCAACTGATAGCCCTGAAACCAAGCTTGATTATTTTTCACGCCGAAGTGCAAGAAGATTTGTTGCCGACACTGCAAAAAGTGCAGGCCGCTGGTATAAAAGCCGGCATTGCATTGCAGAGGCCTACGGTACCTGCGTCGGTGGGAAGTTTGATAGAAATGGTTGAACACGTGATGATATTTTCTGGCGATCTTGGCCACTACGGTGGTCAGGCTAGTTTGATGCAACTGGAAAAGGTGCGCTTGATTCGAGCGATTAAGCCGAGTATTGAGGTAGGCTGGGACGGCGGCGTGACAGTAGATAATGCCTTTACCCTGAGCCAAGGCGGTATTGACGTGTTAAATGTTGGTGGCACGATTGCAAAAAGTACCGACCCAGCAGCGACGTACAAACAATTGGTGGGCGAAATAAACAAGCACGGCGTTATTTAACGCTTATGGCTATGCTACAATAAGAGCAGTAATGAGTGGGCGGCTAACCAACAAACAGCTGGAAGAAAAAGCGAATACAATTCGCAAAGATATTATTCGCATGCTCGAGGAAGCTGGCAGTGGTCACAGCGCCGGTCCCCTTGGCTTGGCAGACCTAGTAACAACGCTCTATTTCGATGTAATGAACCTCGACCCAAAAAACCCTGAATGGGACGGGCGCGATTTCTTTTTCCTTTCAAACGGCCACTGTGTGCCGGTGCAATATGCAGTCATGGCTGAACGCGGATTTTTCCCGAAAGAAGAACTAATGACATTGCGCAAATGGGGTTCACGGCTGCAAGGCCATCCTGAGCGCACCAAGCTACAAGGCCTTGAAAACACCTCTGGGCCACTGGGTAGTGGACTTTCGCAAGCAGCTGGTGTGGCGTATTCGTTGCAGTATCTCGACCACGACAATCACCGTTTTGTGTACTGCGTGACAGGTGACGGCGAGTTAGACGAAGGCAATATATGGGAAGCGGCTATGTTCGCCGGTAAGTACAAGCTTTCGCAGCTGGTAGTGTTCGTTGACCGTAACAATATACAGATTGATGGCAACACCGAAGACGTGATGCCGCTGGAAGACTTAGCGGGCAAATGGAAGAGCTTCGGCTGGCACGTGCAAGAAATCGATGGCCATAATATAGAGAGCATCCAGGACGCTGTAGGTATGGCAAAAGCGATAGAGCACCGCCCGAGTGTGATAATTACCCATACAATTCCGGGAAAAGGCGTGGACTTTATGGAATACGACTACCATTGGCACGGCATGCCGCCAAATCATGAACAGGCCAAAGAGGCTTTACACGAACTGCGTACACTTCGCGGAAAGATTAAAGGCGAGCACGAATGATGATTCAAGGGCGCAAACAGCGTGGATTTTCCGCCATCTCAGTTGTTCTATTGTTGGTCGTGATTCTCATAGGCTATTACGTGATTAGCGGTTTCATGGGGAGTCAAAAAACCAAAGAAATAGAGAATAGGGTAGATGCGATTCAATTTAGAGCCACTATAACGAAACGCCAATGTGGTGGAGGTGGAGTTGACTCGAGTAAGTGGTGCAGCTACACCGTTGATGAAAGTTTAGAAAATACTATGAATGACTTGCGAAGCGCTGGCTATTTGGTTGGCTCAAAATCATCGAATAGCGCGAGGTTGTCAGGCGGAGATCCTGAGATGACAATATACCTTAATACCTCAGGAAGCTCGACATTGCTGGAGGCAAAGATTCTCGAAGGAGAGAGGACAATTTAGCATGAGTGATTTCAAACTAGCACCTAAGGTTTATGATAGCCCTGACATGGAGCCGATTCGAGCCGGGTTTGGACGCGGGTTGAAACACGCGGGTGAGCTGGATGAACGCGTGGTTGCGCTGTGCGCCGACCTGACGGGCAGTGTACAGATGGACAAATTCGCCGAGGCGTTCCCAGAACGGTTCATCGAAGTAGGCATAGCAGAGCAAAACCTGGTGACAGTCGCTAGTGGCCTGGCGCGCGCGGGCAAGATTCCATTCACTGCCAGCTATGCTGCATTTAGCCCTGGGCGCAACTGGGAGCAAATTAAAACAACTGCTGCCTTGAATGATCAGCCAGTGAAGATTGTGGGCGGACACGCCGGTCTGAACACTGGCCCAGATGGTGCTACACACCAGATGCTAGAAGATATTGCGCTGATGCGGGTGATGCCAAACATGGTAGTGATATGTCCTGGCGACAGTGTGGAAGCTGAAAAGGCCACATTGGCGATTGCTAAGAATGGCAAGCCAAGCTATATCCGCTTGGCTCGCGATAAAACCCCTGTATTTAGCACTGTTGATTCGCCATTTGAAATTGGCAAAGCATATGTACTAAAAGAAGGCAAAGACGTGACGCTATGCGGCACAGGCACTATGACCTACGAACTGCTAGTAGCGGCTGAAATATTGAAAAAGCACAAGATAGACGCCGAAGTGGTGCACGTACCAACCATAAAACCGCTCGACGAAGCCACGCTACTAAAAAGCGTGCAAAAAACTGGCCGAGTGGTAACTGCCGAAGAAGCGCAGATTGCAGGTGGACTGGGGGGTGCGGTAGCTGAATGCTTGGGTGAGCACTTGCCGGTGCCAGTGAAACGCTTGGGCGTGATGGATCGCTACGGTGAGAGCGGTACACCGCGTGAAGTGATAGAACAGTTTGGTTTGGATGGCAAAGCATTGGCACATAAAATACAGCAATTTGTAGAAAAAGTACCTCAGTACAAGAAGGGATATTAGAATGTCACACAGCATAGCGCAGATTCGCGATAATACTACCAGGGCTCGACACTTAATGCAACGCAGCCGCCAGCAGAACTTTGCCGTAGGTGCGTTTAATATCGACAACCAAGAAACCTTGATAGCAATTGCCCGCGCTGCACAGAAGACGAATTCGCCAGTACTTATAGAAGTAAGCGATGGTGAAGTCGAGGCAATGGGGCTTGAAAACGTCCGCGACCTGGTAGACAACTACAAGGAAGAATACGGCGTTGAAATGTACATCAACCTCGACCACAGCCCGACGGTAGAAGGATGTAAAAAGGCGATTGATGCTGGCTACGAATTTATACATATCGACATTTCACAAGCAAATCACGATGCATCTGAAGAGGAAATTATTGCCAAGACTAAAGAAGTGGTAGAGTACGCTATGTTTACAGGCGCCTTAGTAGAAAGCGAACCCCACTATTTTGGTGGAAGCTCGAATTTGCATGAAGAAGACATAGACTATGAGGAAATAAAGAAAACATTTTCAACACCAGAGGGCGCACGTGCATTCGTAGAGGCAACAGGAATTGATACATTCGCCGCAGCCATCGGTAACCTACACGGTAAATACCCAGTGCCAAAAGAGCTAGACATCGAACTACTAAAACATATTCGAAGTGCGATAGGTTGCCAAATTAGCTTACACGGTGGTAGCGGTACGCCACTGCACTACTTTGAGGAAGCCGCCAAAGTGGGTGTGAGCAAAATTAATATTAATAGCGACATGCGGTTCGTGTTCCGCACCACACTTGAAAAAGTACTCGCCGACAACCCGAAAGAATATGCTGTAGTGAAACTAATGCCGACAGTGTATGAAGCGGTGCAAAAAGTGGTAGAAGAAAAAATCGCCGCCTTTGGCAGCGCCGGCAAGGCGATTTAGCTCAAGCTTGAAGCGGTTACCACAGTAGCAAGTTTGCTTTGAGCCTGAGAGCGTCGTAAGGTCTTTAAATCAACATACCACTGCCATAAATCACGTAGTAAGGCGGGTTCAAAGGAAATCGGACAGCCTATCGTATCGCGTTTCGGTATACTTTTTGCACCATCTGTTAGTTTTATGGCATGTGCACAAAATCGTGCCGTCCCATCTGGCGCTGTCATATAAAACTCGTCGTGTGCTTGGTCTGGATGATCGACGCTGATGATTTCAGCAATACCAAGCTTTGACTGATCGAGCAGGATACGCCAGTATGTAGCCTGGTCTGCTTCAAGAGGCTGTACTAAACCCTGTCGGATGTCGTCGTATAGGCTATCAAACTGTGTAATCATAGTTTGAAGGCCTCCACTAATCATATGCCCGGTAAATTTATGACTTGTTTTATCAAGTTTATTCATATGTGCTAGGAACGGGCTTAACTCCACAACAACTTCTCTATAAGTATCTGCAGTCGTAGAAGCATCTTGACTAAGAGTGCGCAACATTGCCATTCCTACATTTGAGGGAAGTTTATTTACCTGGCGATTCCCTGTGCTTATAAGACCTAGCTCGCCGCGCTCACTACGCATTTCTAGCGCTGTCCGCGCGGTTTCATTTACAAGCAAAGATAGCATTGCGTATAACTCGGACTTGTGAAAATCGATATGGTCACTATCCGTTACGAAGGTTCGTTCGCTGCAAGATTCCAAAATAGCATCAAATTCAGCATAAAATCCCATACGGTATAACTCCGCAGTGCGGGGGCGAGGTGCCGATGAAAGTGGCCGGTTTGTCATAGTAAATATTATATTTCAATTAGTGGTTGCATAAAAAAATCTAAGCCGTTGGCAGTGCTGGAGAAGCCGTTAGCTAGCTACTTTTCTGGCTGGATCCTCAAGTCCGATATAGAAATCAATTTCCCGATGAGCATATTCAATAAAGTGGCTAAGAGTCCTAAGTTCGATTGGTGCGTAGACTCTTCCCATTTTGGCGAAGTAATCTTTGTAGAAGGCAAGGCTGTCTGCGAGTCGGCCGATGTCAGATGTTGCTAGCAATTTCTCCATTCGCTCTGGGTCACAAAATAAATCGTAGGCTTCTATGAATTCTTTAGATAATGAACCATTTTCATCGAGGATAGCTAATCGTTCGCCCCACTTAACTTTATAATTATTCTGATTGGTGTGGTAACTGTTTGCAAAACGTTGAAAATCTTCCAGGAATGCTTCTCTATCTTCGTCGATACTTTCGCAAGCTCTAAGGAGATGCATCGCAGAACCTGTCTTTGATTTCTCTGCAACCTTATCCGATTCGCGAGCAGCCTGCATGACAGCAAACGTGCCTAACCAACCGCAGACGAAATAATCTCTTTCATAACCTTGGCGTTCTATGGACATAGAAAAGATAATACAAGATTAGGGGTAGTCTGCTCAAGCACTAGTGGTATAATAAGTGTAGTAATGAGTGGGAAAATACCAAAAATTGTTTGTATAGGCAAAGCCACGCAGGATGTCTTCTTAAAAGATGACGAGTTTGACCCGCACAAAGAGGGCAAAGTAATGTACACGCACTTGCCACTTGGTGCGAAGATGGATATAGATGACCTTGAATTCGCAACTGGCGGTAATGCCACGAACGTTGCGGTGACATTTGCTCGCCAAGGCTTACATGCTGAATACGTATGGACACTAGGCTACGACCCAGCATCTGAGGCTGTGCTGCGTGCACTCGACGCTGAGGGTGTGCTAACACATAATGTGCACCAAGATAAACGCTATCAAGCGGGTTACTCAACCATTTTGATTGCCACAAATGGTGAACGAACTATTTTGAACAACGCAGGCAAAGCAACTAACGCTGATGGCGACAATGTGAAGCTAGACGTGATAAAAACCGCCGACTGGGTATACCCAACCGCACTGATGAAGGGTGGTGTAGAATTACTACGCAAAATAGTAGACATGGCCGAAGAATACAATGTAAAGGTGATGCTGAACCCTGCTGGCACTGAGCTTGCTAAGCCTAATAAATTGAAAGGCATACTAGATAGTGTTGAAGTGCTTTGTCTGAACAAGGAAGAAGCCCAGATGTTGGTAGAAGGTAGCACAAGTGAAGAATTGGTACGGCACCTTTTGCATTATGTTAGCGTGGCGATTGTAAGTGACGGCCCGCGCGGTGTGGTGGCTAGCGATGGCGAAACCATAATACGAGCAGGTATGTACGAAGATGTGAAGGTGAACGACAGAACTGGTGCGGGCGATGCCTTTGCGAGCGGTTTTCTGAGCCAATGGATTCAAGGTAAAACACTGAAAGAATCGATTGTTTTTGCTAGTGCGAACTCTACTTCCGTGGTGGCGCACATTGGTGCCAAACCAGGAATTTTAGGAAAACACGTAAAATTACATGATATGCCACTACAGGAGAAGCAACTATGAGCAGATTTTTACGTGACGTGCTAGAAAACGAAAGTCCGCTATTTGCGACGCATATAGCCGAACTTGAAAAGATGGCGGGGCAAACCGTTTCAGTACGTATGGTAGCAGACATCCTGGAGCGCGCACATGAGGTAATGCGACGCATAGGCGTGGACACTGCCGACACAACTGCGGAAGAATTATACTATGCTCTGTGTACTGCCGCACAAAATCATGACATTGACCATTTACTGCGTAAAACATCGTGGGTGGTACTACCGTTCGTAGATGGGCCAGTGTCGTTTAACCTACAAGATGTCGTTGATAATGCACATCATGAACTGACATTTGCTGAGCGAAAAGGACAGCACGGTCAACGCCAGTTACGACGCGAACTGACCCGACGCTTCAATGCCGAGGAAAACGCAAATCATACGAAAGTAGACAAGCTTGCGAAACAAGCACATCTGTTACATGAAAACGATGGTGATTTTCGAGACATATCAACAGATCTCTCTGCGAGCGGAAAGCCTTCGCTACTAGCGATTGGCGATATTTTTACAGACGCGTTCATTGAACTCGACGAAGAAGTGGCACGCGTGGATACAGATGATGATGGTAGCAAACGCCTTAGCTTGCCACTAGGCTCGAAACCACCGTACAAAGGGGTAGAGATTGTAAAGGCCGTTGGGCCGTCACCAAATGCTGCCGTTTCGTGCGCAAGACTAGGGCTTGATGTCAGCCTGCTGGCGTGGCTAGGTACTGACGCAACACAAGAAGAAGCCATTGCACAGCTAAAGAAAGAAAACATCGACACGAGCTTGGTAGATTGTGAAAAGGGTAGAAAGTCTAATTACTATTTCGTGCTGCGCTACGGTGCCGAGCGAACTATTTTAGTAAAAAATGAAGACTACGAATACAACTGGGAACTACCGAAAACACCACCTGATTGGATTTACTTATCACTTATTAGCGATAAGTCGTGGGAGCTTCATGAAGACCTACTGGCGTACCTAGATACACACAAGCATACGAAACTTGTGTTCCAGCCAGGCACGTTCCACTTCAAATGGGGGAAAGAAAAACTGGCCAAGATATACAAGCGCAGCTACATGGTGGTAATGAACCGAGAGGAAGCGGTAGACGTAACAGGTGAATCATACGATGACCTCCCGAAGTTGATGGATGCGCTGCACGAACTGGGGCCTGAGATTGTGGTTATTACCGACGGCCCGAATGGATCGTACGCATCGCAGAATGGAAGGCGCGTGACCGTACCAAACTACCCAGATCCTGCACCACCCCTCGATAGAACAGGTGCGGGCGATGCGTTTGCTTCAACTATTACAGCTGCACTTGCGATGGGCAAAGATCTTGATACAGCGCTATTATGGGCACCAATCAACAGTATGAATGTAGTGCAAAAACTTGGTGCACAAACTGGCCTGCTAAAGATGAGTCAGATAGAAAAGTATCTAAAAGAAGCACCGAAAAACTACAAAGTTTCTGAACTCTAGCAACGGTAATTAATGGTCGCAATAAGTATGGTTTGCGCGCACTAGCTCAACTAACTCATCAATATCATCTGTGATGTGGTATAGCTTTTGGTCGCCATCGCTTATCATTTCGTGCTTTAGTAGTTCGTTTTTTACAAACTTGTCGAAATCTTTCCAGAATTCCTTGCCGTACAGAATGACCGGGGCTTTTGTTGTCTTGTGTGTCTGAATGAGGGTAATAATTTCACCGAGCTCATCGAGTGTGCCGAAACCACCAGGGAAGTAGATGTATGCATCTGCAAATAGTGTCATCACTATTTTCCTCGGAGCAAAGTATTTGAAGCTTAATGAGTCGGTCGTGTACTCGTTCAGGCTTTGCTCTTTCGGTAAGCGTATGTTGAAGCCTATAGAATTACCGCCTGCTTCAAAGGCGCCTCTGTTTGCGGCCTCCATGATGCCATGTCCACCGCCGGTTACTACTGCATAGTCGTGCTCCGCTAATTTTGCGGCTGTCTTTCGTGCTGCCTGGTAGTGTTCGCGGTTTTCGGGCGTATGAGGTGGTCGTGCCGAGCCAAAAACAGTGACTGTTTTATGGTATCGACGTATTACGTCGTAACCGCGCTGTACTTCTTCATCTATATCGCCCAAACGCAGCATAGCCGCCTGCAACATTATTTCGCGAGGTATACAGACTATATTTTTGTCGGCTGCTGTTTGTTTTTGGTCCATTTTCAAGATAATTGTAGCATAAAAACTATATATTAAACAGTATATTTACCAAACAAGAATGGTGTGTATATTGCTATAATAAAGGGATGAGTAAGTTCAAGCTTGATACGTCTTATCAGCCAACCGGAGACCAGCCGAGTGCGATTGCGCAGCTAATTTATGGACTCGAGAAAAATGAACGCGAACAGACACTACTCGGCGTCACCGGTTCAGGCAAGACATTTACGATGGCAAATATTATTGCCAATCGAAATGTCCCGACGCTCGTGTTGGCACACAACAAAACACTCGCTGCGCAGCTGTATAGCGAGTTTAAAGGCTTTTTCCCCGACAACGAAGTACATTACTTTGTCAGCTATTTTGATTACTATCAGCCTGAAGCCTATATTGCCAGTAGCGACACATACATCGAAAAAGACTCGAAGATAAATGATGAGATTGACCGTTTGCGACACGCAGCCACCACCGCGTTACTTACCCGTCGAGACGTGATAATTGTGGCAAGTGTGAGCTGCATTTATGGCATTGGCTCGCCAGATATTTACGGCGAAATGTCGATTCATTTGAAAAAAGGTGAACGCAGACAGCAAGATAAATTTGTGCGTTTGCTTACAGACATACAATATCAAAGAAACGATATAGACTTTCACCGTGGAACGTTTCGGGTGAAAGGTGACGTAGTAGATGTATTTCCAGCTGGCAGTGACGTCGCGTACCGTATCGAGTTTTTTGGGGATGAAATAGATAGAATGACACGAATTGATCCGTTGACAGGAGAAATATTAGGTGAACCTAGTGAACTAAAAATCTTTCCAAGTAGTCACTATGTAACGCCAAAAGAAAAATTGGTGGTGGCAATAGAAAAGATCAAAAAAGAGTTTGATGAACGAATAAAGTATTTTGAAAAGCACGATAAGTTTTTAGAAGCCCAGCGACTCGCTCAGCGTACTAAATATGACATTGAGATGTTAGAAGAGACTGGCTTTGTGAAAGGAATTGAAAACTATAGTCGCTACCTGACGAATCGTGAACCTGGCGAACAGCCAGCAACATTGATCGATTATTTCCCTGATGATTGGCTACTGCTGATTGACGAAAGTCATATGACCTTGCCACAAGTTCGTGGTATGTTCAATGGCGATCGTGCGCGTAAGGAAGTATTGGTAGAGCATGGTTTTCGTTTACCGAGTGCGCTTGATAACCGTCCACTAAGATTTGATGAATTCGATAAACACATCAATAACGCGATTTTTGTCTCTGCCACACCAGGCGACTATGAACTTTCGCACAGCCCAAAGCCAGCGCAGCAGGTAATTCGACCAACTGGACTGCTAGACCCAAAGATAGAAGTACGAAAGAGTGAAGGCCAGGTAGACGATTTGATCGCTGAAATTCGTGATAGAACGAAAAAGCAGCAACGCGTGCTAGTAACCACATTGACAAAGCGAATGGCTGAAGATTTAAGCCAGTACTTACAGGACTTGGGTATTAAAACTGCCTATATCCATAGTGAAATTGACACATTGGAACGTAGCGACATACTGCGGGACCTGCGAAGTGGTGTATATGATGTGCTAGTAGGGATTAACTTGCTACGCGAAGGCCTAGACTTACCTGAGGTAAGCTTGGTTGCAATAATAGACGCCGATAAAGAAGGTTTTTTACGTAGCGAAAGTGCACTTATTCAGACTATTGGTCGTGCGGCGAGGCATGAAGAAGGTACGGTGATTATGTATGCAGACAACATGACTGAGTCTATGAAACGCGCTATTAGTGAAACAAACCGACGCCGTGATATTCAGGAAGCATACAACAAAGAGCATGGTATTACTCCAACGAGCGTTGCCAAGGAAATTAGTGAGGGACTACGTGCATTGATCCCAATGAAAGACGAAGACAAGAAGTCGAAACTAGACTTAAAGAAGATTCCGCGTGATGAATATGACATGCTAGTCCGTGAGCTAACTGGCCAGATGGAACTTGCTAGTGCTAACCTTGAATTTGAAAAAGCTGCCGAGCTACGAGATTTAATTGCCGAAATCCGTAGCAAACAGACAAAAAAATAGGTATAATGAAATCATATGGCGAACGTATCTCGTGATGACGTCGTGAAATTGGCGGCGCTCAGTAATTTGCAATTAGTTGATGACGAAGTAGATGGATTGACGAAGGATATCGTCAATATTTTGCAGTATGTCGAACAGCTAGGTGAACTAGACACAGAAGGTGTCGAGCCAACCTATCAGGTGGTTGACCTAGAAAATATAATGCGAGAAGACGAAGTTATAACGAGTGAAGTCACTACAAGTGATCTACTTGCGCTAGCTCCCGATCAGGCCGAGAACCAGATAAAAGTTCCGAAGGTACTATAAGATAATGCCGACGATTAGTGATGTAAAAGGAAATTCTGCGCGCAAAAATATTGAAGATGCGCTAAAAAAAGCGAAAGAATTTGAAGAATACCATGCGCTGCTAAGTCTCACAGAAAAGCGCGCATTGGAGCGAGCGGACGCGGTCGATAGTGGCGAAATTACAGGCAAATTGGCAGGAGTTCCATTTGTCGTAAAAGACAATTACCTGGCATTTGGCGCACCGACAACAGCAGCCGCCAAAATTCTGGAAAACTTTGATGCTCCTTTGCAGGCAACTGCAGTAGAAAAGCTTGAGGCAGAGGGCGCGATTTGTATTGGAAAAGCCAACCTAGATGCGTTTGCACATGGTGGTAGTACTGAAAACTCTGCATTTGGTCCTACGAAAAACGCAGCTGATCCAACCAAGGTAGCCGGTGGTAGTAGTGGCGGTTCTGCCGTGGTCACTGCGCTAGATATCGTACCATTTGCTCTTGGAAGCGATACCGGTGGTTCAATTCGCCAACCTGCAAGTTTTAACGGTGTGTATGGCATAAAACCAACATACGGTATGGTAAGTCGCTATGGTGTAGTGGCAATGGCAAGCAGCACGGACGTGATGGGTTGCTTCACAAAGACGGCTGATGACGCCGAGTTGGTGATGAGCATTATGGCTGGGCGTGACGAAAAAGACATGACAACACTGCCGGATTATTTCGAGTCAACTACTGTCGACGGTAAGGTGAAAATTGGTGTTATAAAAGATACTCTCACGGATGATGTGGACGAATCAGTTCGAAATGTTACAAATGAGTATATTCAGAAACTCAAAGACGCTGGCCACGAGGTTGAAGAAGTAAGTTTACCGTTAGTAAAGTTAAGTCTGGCGATGTACTACATTATCGTACCAGCTGAAGTAAGTAGCAACTTAGCTCGCTATGATGGTATTCGATATGGTCGCCGAGCCCAGAACGTAAAAACACTAGCAGAACTATACGGTCGTTCTCGCGATGAAGGTTTCGTGACAGAGAATAAGCGTCGTATTATGATAGGTAGCTACGTGCTTTCAAGTGGCTTTTTCGATGCATACTACCTAAAAGCGCAAAAGGCGCGTACGTTACTGATTCAACAGTTTGATGAATTATTTAACAAATATGACTTATTACTAATGCCAACTGCACCGACGCCTGCGTTTGGTTTTGGCGAAAATACTGATGACCCGATAAAAATGTACTTATCTGATGCCATGACTGTCCCTGCCAACCTAACAGGTATGCCAGCGATGAGTATTCCTGCGGGAACATCGCCTGATGGTTTACCTGTCGGAGTTCAGCTGGTAGCGCCGCGCAAAGCAGATGCCAAAATGCTGGCGTTTGCAAAAAGTATGGAGACTCAACGATGAACTGGCTACTTATAGCATTTTTAGCGGCTATTATCTTAGTGGGTGGTATGATACTTTTTCTGATTACGCATGGACGTCGCGGTGCATCGGGACTCAATGTGGAAAAATATCGTACTGACTGGATGCGTATTGAACAACAAGTAGTAAAGAATCAAGAACCAAGCTATCACTTGGCTATACTTAATGCCGATAAACTATTAGACCAGGCACTGAAACAATCGGGTTATAAAGGTGAAACGATGGGTGAGCGCATGAAAACAGCAAAAAGTGCATGGAGCAACGCGAACAATACCTGGACTGCACACAAGCTACGTAATCAGATTGCTCACGAACAGAACGTGCAAGTAAGTTATAGCACTACACGTCGCGCACTAGCTGCCTTCAAGCAGTCACTAAAAGACCTGGGGGCAATCTAATGGCTGAATATGAAATGACGATTGGTATTGAGTGCCACGTGCAGCTGGCTACGAAAACGAAACTATTTAGCCCCGCAGACAATGATGCGCGTGACGCCAAACCAAACAGTAAGACGCACCCAATCGATTTTGGTCTGCCTGGCATGTTACCGATCTTGAACAAGGAAGCGGTAAACTTGGCTGTACGTGCTGGTAAAGCGATGAATGCAAAAATTGCCAATCTTAGTCGTTTTGATCGAAAACACTATTTCTACCCCGACCTACCGAATGGCTACCAGATAACACAGATGTACCAGCCAACAATTTTAGCAGGTGAGATAGATGTACCGACGGAAGACGGTACAACGGTAAAAGTTCGTATTCACCATGCCCACATTGAAGCAGATGCAGGCAAGTTGACTCATTATGGCGACTACAGTTTGGTCGATTTGAACCGTGCGGGGACTCCACTGATTGAAATTGTGTCTGAGCCCGACATGCATAGCCCCACCGAGGCAAAAGCGTATACGACTGAACTATATCGTTTAATGACCTTTGCAGGAATTACACATGGAGACCTATATCATGGGAATATGCGATTTGATGTGAACTTGTCTGTCGCGCCAAAAGGCTCGAAAGAACTTGGCACACGCACAGAAACGAAGAATCTAAACAGCTTCAGGAGCGTCGAAAAGGCTGCTGAATATGAGTTTAAGCGCCAGGTTGCATTGCTGGAAAAGGGTGAACGTATCGTGCAGGAAACTCGTGGCTGGGATGATGCGAAAGGTAAAACAACCAGCCAGCGCAGCAAAGAAGATGCCCAAGACTATCGCTATATGCCAGACCCAGACATTCCTCCTATCGTGCTATCTGATAAGCAAATTCAGGAAATCCAATCTAACCTGCCAAAATTACCTCCAGAATATCGTGCGGAATGGGGAGACTTGGGTGTCGATAAGTCAGTGATAAATAGTATTTTGGCCAATCAGAAATATGCCGAATTAGTTTCGGCAGTACTTTCCAGTGGCGGAAAGAAGGCAGCCAAGCGAGTGGCAAACTGGATCTCTAGTAACTTGACTATAGATGAAGCTACTGATGAAAAGAAGAACGCTGACGTAGCAGACCTTTTGGCCTTGTGTGAGATGACTGAAAAAGCTGAGATCACCTCAAATGCAGCAAGCGAACTATTCAATGAACTTATGAATGGTGCAACGGACCCACGCAGACTCGCTGAAGACAGAAACTTACTCCAAGTAAGCGATGAAGGTGAAATTGCGGCAATAGTAGATGAAGTACTAGCAGACTCCGCAAGTCAAAAGGCGATTGATGACATTAAGGCTGGAAACGATAAGGCAATAGGCTTCTTGGTAGGCCAGATTATGAAAAAATCTCAGGGTAAGGCCAACCCCGGCATGGCCCAAAAGCTGATACGCGAGAGGTTATAGAGGAATATGCAACCTTGGCAGCGAGAAAAAGATGACGAGGTTACCGACTTTGGCTGGCGCAAGATTGTTGTGAAACACTTTATATTGCCAGACGGGAAAACGGGCGATTTCGTAACCGATACCTGGGGACACGATAGTGCGGTTGTTGTCGCTCTTGATACCGATGGCATGGTGATTGTCGCAAAGCAATTCAGAGCAGGTCCAGAAAGAACTATGTTCGAACTTCCGGGTGGAGGCTGCGAGCCTGGTGAAAATCCAGCCGATGCGGCTCGCCGTGAACTTGGCGAAGAGACTGGCTACGTCAGCGATAACGAACTATTGTATCTCGGAAAGGGTAATTTAACTGGCTACCATATGGATACGATGTACTACTATCTGCTAACTGATTGTTATAGATCTGGCGGAAAGAAACTTGATGATAGTGAATTCACTCACGTGGAACTAAAAACATTCGATAATATGCTGAAATACGCACGGGAAGCAATGACTTCAGATGCTGCAGCTTTATTTATGGCGCATGATACAATCAAGACAATGGAGGAAAAAAATGACAAAAGTTCGTAAAGCAGTTATACCTGCAGCAGGTTTTGGAACACGTTTTTTGCCACAAACAAAAGCAATGCCAAAAGAAATGATGCCGCTTGTCGATAAGCCAATTATTCAGTACGTAGTAGAAGAATTGGTAGAAGCCGGAATCCAAGACATTATCATAGTAGGTTCTAGCAATAAACGAGCCATTGAGGATCACTTTGATATGCCGAGCGAGGAGTTGCTTTCGAACTTAAGGCTGGGTGGCGAAAAGAAAAAACCGTACATAGACCTGGTCGAACGAATATCTAACATGGCGAATTTTGTATATGTTCGACAGAAAGGTCCATATGGAAATGCAACCCCACTACTCAGCGCCGCGCATTTGATTGGCGATGAACCTTTTATCTACACATTCGCTGATGATTTCTTTAGCCCTGAAGCCAATTCAACCGCTCAAATGATGAAAATATATGAAGAGCGCGGCGGAGGGGTTTTCGCATGTAAGAAGGTGGTAAATGAGTCCGAATATGCAACGTATGGATTTGCTGCAGGTGATCGAATTGATGAAGGTTTGATGAAAATGTCTACAATTGTTGAAAAGCCCGGCAATAAAGAGGCTGCACCATCCGACCTTGCCAGCGTTTCTGGCTATCTGATGCCGGCCGAACTGCTGAAATACATTGAAAAAGGTTCGCATACACATACGGAGGGCGAGTTTACTTTCCAGCCATACGTACAGCAAATGATTGACGATGGTATTGATTTCTATGCTAAAGAGATTGAAGGCGCAAAATTTTATGACACGGGTAATCCGCTTGAGTATTTAAAAACAACTATCGAATTTGGTCTAAAGCACCCAGAGCTTGAGAAAGCCTTAAAAGAACATATAGCCAGCCTGTTATAGAGTTAATTTGTCTATGCCCTGAATGACGAGTATAGTGGAAAGTACCAACTAATTACAAAGGAGGTAACTATATGGATGCAGGATTAGGAGGATGGCTAGGAACCATCATAGTCGGAGGTTTGGCCGGATGGGTTGCCTCGATGATAATGAAAACAGATGCCCAAATGGGCGTACTGTGGAATATTGTCGTGGGTGTGCTCGGTGCGGTTTTGGCGAATTGGCTACTGCCGGTGTTTGGCCTTTCAGGAACAACAGACAACTCTGGATTAATTACGAAGTTTGTTGTTGCGCTTCTTGGTGCAGTAGTTCTTCTATTTATCTTCAAGCTGGTTACAGGACGTAAGTAGGGCGCCAAGCAACCATGCGTTCGGCCTATAGCTGAGCGCATGGTATACTGGAGATATGACAGCTATGGAAATACTCGTAATCATACTATCAATCTTTTTAGCGTTTTTCTTGCTCGCAGGAATCATACTGGCCGTGCTGCTTATTCGCATTACACGTCAAATAAAGCGTGTGACGAATACAGCGGAAAAGACAGCAATAAGCCTGGAAAGTTTTGCCAGCAACGTTAACAAAGTTGGCTCACCGATGCTAATTGCTAAAATGGTGGCAGATCAATTTAAGAAGTATCAGAAAAATAAGGAGAAGTAATTATGACTAAAGGCAAATTCGCAGTCGGAGCACTCATCGGTGCAGTAGCAGGTGTCGTTGCGGGTGTCCTGACAGCGCCTAAGAGCGGCAAAGAAACACGCGCCGACCTGAAAAAGAAGGCAGATGAAATGAAAACTGAAGCAACGAAAAAAGCTGATGACGCCAAGAAAAAGGCCGATAAGTTTTCAAAGGACGCTATGGACAAGGCAGACGAAATGAAGACTAGGGCGGGCAATGCAGTTGAAGGAGCAAAAGCTGGCTTCAACAAAAAACCAAGCGACAAATAGTATTTACTTATGAAACTATTCAAAAAGTTTACTCGCAAAGTAAAAGGTGACCAAGAAAAGGGAGCGCGCGAGAAGCTCATTGAAGAATTGTTCAATGATTTTAACAGGTCACGTTTTGAAGTATATAAGATGAACTTTGTGCGTGGCATATTTTTTGGGTTTGGTAGTGTTGTTGGCGGTACTATTGTTGTAGCGCTTTTTGTACTGATGCTGAATTTGTTCGTAGACTTGCCAGGCGGTGTTGGTAATTTCATAGAATCCGTGCAGCATTCTATACAGAGTGAAGGCTAAATTATATCTGTAAGATTCTACAACAGAACTATAGGTCTTTTTTCTGTATACTAGGAACAGCGTATGGGGGAACCAGCAGGCAAAGATACTAAGTTGCGCTCATCTGACTACGTCCACTTGCATAATCACACGCATCATAGTTTGCTAGATGGACTAACGAAAGTTGATGAGCTGGTTTCTCGTGTCAAGGAATTGGGCATGACGTCATGTGCAATAACTGATCATGGCACCATGAGTGGAACGATCGAATTTTACAAAGAAGCCAGAAAGCAAGGCATAAAACCAATTATAGGTATTGAAGCGTATGTTGCAGCACGGTCGCGATTTGATCGTGACCCAGCAAAAGATAAAGCACGGTACCACTTGACGCTTCTGGCCATGAACGAACAAGGTTATAAGAACCTTATGCAACTCTCGACTAAAGCAAACTTGGAGGGCATGTACTATAAACCACGCATGGATCGCGAGCTTTTAGAACAGCATAACGAAGGTGTTATTGTACTGAGTGGTTGCGCCAGCGGAGAAATTGGCGAAAACTTACGAGTCGACAACTATGAAGAAGCAAAAAACATCGCACTATGGTACAAGTCTGTTTTTGGCGATAGATACTATTTGGAACTTCAAGATCATGGTCATTTAGAATCGAAAACTGCTTGGGATGTACAAGTAAAAATCAACGGCTACGTTGAAAAGCTTGCGAAAGAGCTTAACATCCCCTGTGTAGTAACGAGTGACGGGCACTACCTAGACCATGCCGATCAAGAATCGCACGAAATATTATTGTGCGTGGGGACGGGTTCCTTTATGGCGGACGAAAAACGCATGAGCCTGAAGGACTTCGAACTCCACGTAACAGACCCAGCAGAAATAATTGAGCGATGGAAGAAGACAAATCCTGAAGCAGTACGAAACACAGCGCGTATTGCGGATAGATGCAGCTTAGAGATCAAGCTTGGCGATATTCTCATTCCAAAATTCCCAGTACCGAAAGGTGAAACCGAAAAAAGCTATCTTGATAGGCTGGTATATCAAGGTTTAGCGCGACGCTACTTAGGAATGAACGCTACAGATGTAGTCGCTGCATCGAATGAAGCGATACGTAAAAAACTTTCTGATGATATTGTCGAGCGTCTTGATATGGAGATGTCTGTGCTCGAAAAAATGGGCTATAACGGTTACTTTTTGATTGTGCAAGATTTCATAAATTGGGGTAAAAACCAGGGCATTATATTTGGCCCTGGACGTGGTTCTGCAGCAGGTTCTATCGTTGCATATGCACTAAATATCACAGACCTCGACCCGCTAAAGTACGACCTACTGTTTGAGCGTTTCTTGAACCCAGATCGTATTTCTATGCCGGATATTGATATCGATATCCAGGATACACGGCGTGATGAGGTAATTGAGTATTGTGCGAATAAATATGGTCACGACCATGTAGCGAACATTGTGACGTTCGGAAAGATGGCCGCACGTGCGGCAGTTCGCGACGTCGCCCGTGTACTACAGGTGCCCTACGCAGAAAGTGACCGGCTAGCTAAACTTATCCCACCACCAGTTCAAGGCAGGCACATACCCCTGAGAGTGAGTGTACAAAATGATACTGATTTAAAGCACGAGTATGAATCGAACCCCACCGCAAAAACAGTGTTCGATTTCGCCATTCGGCTCGAAGGGACGATACGGTCTCATGGCGTACACGCTGCTGGTGTAGTGATTGCACCTGACCCAATCGTAAATTACACACCATTAGAAATGGCTCAAAAAGGCGTGGTTTCTACTCAGTACCCAATGTACCCAATCGAAGAGCTTGGCCTACTGAAAATGGACTTCTTGGGTCTTTCTAACTTGACCATAATTAACAATGCACTTCGTATTATTAAAAAAGTGTACAAAGATGAAATTGTGCTATCTGATATTTCGTTAGAAGATGAAAAAACATTTGAGCTATTTCAGCGTGGTGACACTACGGGAGTATTTCAGCTTGAGTCGGCAGGCATGAAGCGCTACTTGCGTGAGCTGAAACCAACCGTATTCGATGACATTATCGCTATGGTAGCACTGTACCGTCCGGGTCCAATGCAGTTTATTGATTCGTTTATTCGTAGAAAGCATGGTGAGGAAAATATTACGTACCTACATGAAGGACTCCAAGGCTCTCTGGAAAGTACCTACGGTATTTTGATTTACCAAGAACAGTTTATGCAGATTTCAAAAGATTGGTGTGGGTTTACAGGAGGCCAAGCCGATACGTTGCGTAAAGCAGTTGGTAAGAAAAATATTGAACTTATGAAAAAAGTAAAGCCAGAGTTTATTGAAGGCGCGGTGAAGGTTGGCGGGGCGTCTGATAAAGTTGCTGAAAAGTTTTGGGATCAGCTAGAAGAGTTTGCAAACTACAGTTTCAATAAAAGTCATGCGGCATGTTATGGTTTGATCGCCTACTGGACGGCATACCTGAAGGCACACTATCCAGATGCATTTATGGCAGCACTTATGACAAGCGATGCAGGCGATATCGATCGACTTGCCATTGAAATCAATGAGTGTAAACACATGGGTATTCAAGTTCTAGCGCCAGATGTGAATCAGTCATTTGTTGAATTTGCTGTAGTGCCGAATGAAAATAAGATTCGTTTCGGAATGGCGGCTGTTAAGGGAGTCGGTGTCGGAGCGGTTGAAGAGATATTGAAAGCTCGCAAAGATGGAGAGTTTCACGGCATCGATGATTTTGCAAAGCGGGTAAGTACGGCGAAGTTTAATAAAAAAGCATGGGAGTCACTTATTAAATCTGGTGGTTTCGATAGCTTCGGTGATCGTTCAGATATCTTGTTTAACCTAGAGTCGATACAGGGCTATGCTTCAAAGCTGCAAAAAGAGGCATTAAGCGGTCAGACGGATCTGTTTGGTGGCTTTAGTGATGCAACAATTCAGCCCTCTATTTCGTTGCAGGCAGCACCAACGAAGCATACCTCACGTGAACGGCTTACATGGGAGAGAGAACTACTTGGCTTATATGTTAGCGCTCATCCATTGGATAATTACGATATCTACTTTGAGGAGCAAACTGTTCCTCTGGTCTCTATGACACCTGAAGTTGATAATAAAAAAGTGACAATTGGTGGCATTGTGACAAACGTACGAACTATCGTGACAAAGTCTGGTGCAAAAATGGCCTTCGTAGGCTTAGAAGATAAAACTGGCGAAACTGAACTTATTGTGTTTCCAGATTTATATAGTAAAACTGGCGCAAAATTGGCGCAAGACGTTGTCGTGCGAGTCTCCGGCAAAGTAAACGCTCGCGACAAAGATGGTAACCAAACCTCTGAAGTAAAACTCATTGCGGATGAAGTTATGATCGTGTCAGATAAAGAATTGGCTGAATATGAGAGTACCGGTAGAACAATGAAGGCACCAAAGCCGTCATCGGCTCCAGTAAAAGTAGTCAAGAAAGCTGCAAAGCTTGAGGTAGCCACACCCCAGCCACTCGAAGTTTCGCTAAAGACATTTTACATTCATGTAAAAAATCCTGATGATAACGAAAAGCTTATTGCGCTGAGAGAAATATGTGCGAAACATCCAGGTGAATGCAGTGTAGTCTTAGTGCTTGGTGAAGATAAAAAGTCTGCGATCAAACTCCCATTCAAAGTAGACGAGAATAATGGCATTGCAAAAGAATTGTCAGAGCGAATTGGCCACGACTCTATTGTCGTGAAGTAAGTGCATACAATGCAATACCAGTAGCCACTGATACGTTGAACGACTCTTTTGTGCCTTTCATAGGAATTTCCAGTATTTGTTCGCAGCGTTCAAGGTACTTTTTTTCTATGCCGTGTACTTCTTCGCCGAGCAGTAAACCAAACGAACGAGGCAGGGTAGCGAGGTCGATTTGAATTGAACTTTCCGCCTGCTCAAGCGCGAACAAAGGTAGATTAGGGTTTTCGTTCAACCACTCATCTAAACTTGGTAGATACTCGAACGGTACCATAGTCTCGGCCCCTAGTGCGGTCTTATGAATTTGTGAGGTAAGTTTACTTGCGATATGTGGCAAGCGCGGATCGTCAGAACTATGTGGGTACGGAGTATAGCCTGTCAGGACAATTTTTTCTACGCCGAAACCTTCAGCAGTTCGAAAAATACTACCAACGTTATGAGTAGAGCGGATGTTATGGAGTAATAATGTGATACCAGGCATCTACTCTATTCTATCACTATAAAAAGCATGAGCTTTTTGGTATGATGTTGGTAGTGGACGAAGACAAAATTCAAGCCCAAAGGCGGGAATCTGACGAAAACGCTACCAGACAGCGAGCGGCTATTTTGGGTGTGCAGTATATGGACCTACGTCCATTGGAAAACTCTATGCCATTAGTCCCAGGCGCACTTGAAATTCAACAGATGTATCAAGGTAGAATTGTACCACTGACTGCTGGCAGCGAAGATCGTTCATGGCAATTTGGTATTACCACACAAACACCGCAATCTCTTGTACGCAGTATGGAGCAAGAGTATAACCAGTCTGGCAGGGCTATACAGTTCGTCATGATATCGGGAAGTGCGTTTAAGATGCTTATGCGTCGATATGACCCACCTAAGGAAGTAGTCTATGACGACATTAAAATTGCCAAGGCTGGTGATAGTGACACCATTGGCCAAGTTAGCGAGACGCTGAGTACAGTAAGCTCTGACAAAGTGTTTGATTTTCTACTCGATCAGGCAGATAAACTTGGCGCGAGTGATATTCATATAGAGAGTCAGCGCGATGGCATTCGCATACGCATGCGTGTCGACGGCGCGCTACACCCAGTTGCTAAGCTGGACACCGATAAATACCGAGTGATTATGGGTGCGCTTGGGTCGAGAGCAAATATTTCTACGGCTGCAAAAGAACCGCAATCCGGCCATATGCAAGTTGATATCAATAGAGACGGCAATATGCATACACTGAATCTGCGTGTTGAAACAGTGCCAACCATGTATGGACAAGATGCAGTGCTCCGTTTGTTTAACTTCGATGAAAGTCTTCTAAGTCTTGATAGACTTGATATACCTCAAAAAGAGCGCAGTGTTATTGATGAGATTATTAGTCATCCTCGTGGCATGGTACTGATGGTTGGCCCAACAGGTAGCGGTAAATCGACCACACTTTACAGTATGCTAAATGCGCTAAATACCACAGATAAAAAGATTCTAACGCTTGAAGATCCGATTGAGTACGGGCTCGAAGGTATCACACAGATACCAATCGACACGTCTGAAGGTGCAAGTTTTGGCGATGCCTTGCGCAGTGTTTTACGTCTTGACCCAGACATCGTGATGGTAGGTGAGATTCGTGATCAAGACACTGCGAAAACCGCAATTCAAGCCTCGATTACCGGGCACCTGGTACTTTCAAGCTTTCATGCCAATTCGAGCTCAGCAGCTTTTAGCCGTATGATAGATCTGGTAGGGCAGAACCCAATTTTCTCAACCGCAATCCGTTTGGTAATTGCTCAGCGTCTGGTACGTCGGCTTGATGACGCGACCAAAAAAGAAGTTGAACCTGATGAAACAACAAAAAATTGGGTACGCGAAGTCTTAGAAGATTTGCCAGAAGACGCAAAGAAACCCAATTTAGATGACTTTAAACTATATGAACCTGTGCCAAGTGATGACAATCCGTTCGGCTACACCGGCCGTATTGTACTGATGGAGCAACTGGTAGTGAATGAAGAGGTGCAAAAGTTCCTGCGTGGTGACGTCGCGGACGTACACGCGGAAGTTATTGAAGAAACCGCCAAGAAAAACGGTATGGTAACCTTGTTACAAACAGGCGTGCTGGCAGCACTTCGCGGCGAGACGACGCTGGACGAAGTTAACAGAGTTATCTAGCCCATGGTAAAGAGTCGTAGCGATCACGAGCATAGTCGACAATTGTCGGTATGGTAAAACCCTCCAAATCTTCCAGACCAACGGACGATAAATGTCGAGCCATGGTAGGGGTTACGTAGTATTCAGGATTCATCTCGACAAGTTGACCGCTTACTAGAGCGGTTTTACCTAAGTTTGCACGCTTATAAACGAGGTAGCCTCTCTCATCGATAAATGCCGCAAAATCATGACGACTCAAACCGCCTGTCCAAAATGGCTGCTCGACAGAATGAAAACTACGGCCTGATTCTACGTGTTGATAAGGAAAAAGTACGGTGTTGTGTCGAAGTGTGAGATCATGACTGTCTGGATCTACTCCCCATACGGTTTCTGCGCGAACTTTCTTCATATTAGCGGATTACGGCAGCGATTGCGGGCACTAGCTTTTCTTCAAACACGCTCGGCACAATTTGCTCGGCTGTTGGGCTCTCGACAAGGCTAGCAATGACTTCTGCTGCTGCTATTTTGTGTTCGTCAGTAATCTGCTTTACACCGTTGTCCAGTGCGCCACGGAATATCCCAGGAAAAGCGATTGCGTTATTTACTTGGTTGGCAAAGTCACTGCGCCCGGTTGCAAGTACTGCAACGCCGGCTGCTCTTGCATCATCGGGCATAATTTCTGGTAGAGGGTTTGACATGGCAAACACCACAGGGTCTTTTGCCATTTTTGCAACCATTTCTTTTGTAAGTAGCCCGGGCTTTGACACACCGATAAAGATGTCAGCACCCTCAATGGCATCATCGAGTGTGCCAGAGTGAGATGTATCAAGGTAGTTTAGTAGTGCTTTTTTCTCAGCGTTCAAGTCCTCACGGCTGTCGCCGATAATACCTTTACTATCAACTGCGATGATTGAGCCAACACCATATTTGTGCAGTAGTTTCATGATGGCTGTGCCTGCTGCACCGGCTCCGATTGTTACTACTTTTGTGTCTTCCAACTTTTTGCCGACTACTTTCATTGCATTGATTAAACCAGCGAGGACAACAACTGCCGTTCCGTGCTGGTCATCATGGAAAACAGGAATATCGAGCTCGGCTTTTAAGCGGTCTTCTACTTCGAAACATATCGGTGCGGCAATATCTTCAAGGTTTATGCCGCCAAAACTTGGCGCAATCGTTTTTACGGCGGCTACGATTTCATCGGGGGAGTGTGCATCGAGGACAATCGGAACGCTATCAATATCAGCAAAATGTTTAAATAATAACGCTTTACCTTCCATTACGGGCATACTGCCTTTTGGGCCAATGTTACCGAGCCCGAGTACTGCAGAACCATCAGAAACAACGGCCACAACATTGTTAGTCCACGTGTAGGTAGGTAATAAGTTTTCATCATCGGCAATTGCTTTTGAAACGGCTGCAACACCTGGAGTGTAGTAAGCGCTCAGTTTGGTTTTATCAAGCTCAGCCTCATCGCGTAACTTGGTTGTAATCTTGCCTTTATATTTTTTATGTAGGTCGAGTGCTAGTTTGTTGTAGTCCATAGCTCTAGTATACCCGCTTAGACTCTTTTCATCAGTAGTGATTTATGCTACAATTAGTAATTGATTAGCAATATAAACCTATAAGCGAGAGAAAAGATGAGTTTTGCATTGATTCAAAAGGTGAATGATGCCCAGAAAAAGGCAGCTGTAGTTGACGCAAGAAGCGGCGATACTGTTCGTGTTCACCAGAAAATTAAAGAAGGTAACAAAGAACGTATCCAGGTGTTTGAAGGCGTTGTAATCCGCACTGACAATAAGAACCAGCACACTAGTCGTATTACGGTACGTAAAATTGCTAGTGGTGTAGGCGTTGAAAAGAGCTTTCTATTGCACAGCCCGTTGGTAGAAAAGGTAGAAATTACTCGCCGTGGTAAAGTACGTCGCAACTTCCTAAGCTATCTACGTGAACGTTCTGGTAAGAGCGCGCGTTTAAGTGCAGTCAACTTTGACCGTGAAGCAGTAAATGATGTACGCGACCCGCACGCCGAAGCCGAAGAAGCTCGCCTTAAAGAAGAGAAGGCTAAGGCCGCTGAAGAAAAAGCTGCTGCAAAAGCTGCAGAAGAAGCAGAGTTAAAAGCTAAGCAAGATGCAGTAGAAGCAGCGCACAAAGAAAACGAAGCGTAATCCTAACTAGCTAAATAAATCTCCCGCAAAGTCGCGGGAGATTTTATATACTAGAAATAATGATACTAGGAATTGATGAAGTAGGTAGGGGTCCATGGGCAGGACCGCTGGTGGTGGGTGCAGTGATCTTGGACGCTAATATAGAGGGTCTAACCGATAGCAAAAAACTTTCAAAGAGAAAGCGCGAAATCCTGTACGACAAAATCATGGAACAAGCCGCTGCCGTAGGCATTGGGTGGGTAACGGCGACAGAAATTGATGGAGCTGGACTTGCCGAGGCGCTCCGTCTTGCATGTCGACGAGCCGTGAAAGAAGTGCAGGCTCAGCAAGTAACCTTCCATGAAATTATTATAGATGGCACACAAAACTTACTACACGACACTGCTCTTTCGAAGTATGTGACGACGATGAAAAAAGCCGATTTGCTAGTACCAACAGTCTCGGCGGCAAGTATCGTGGCAAAAGTTGCTCGTGATGAATACATGACAAAACAAAATGAGCTGTACCCGGGCTATGGTTTTGCATCGCACGTGGGATACGGCACCGCCGAGCACAAAAAGGCGTTACTATCACTCGGCAGTACTCCGCTACATAGACGCAGTTTTGCACCAGTTGCTGATATTCCTGATAGCAAAAATAATCCCGCTAAGCAGAAAAAAGATACCACAGAGACGGGTAATCAGTCCGAAACCGTTGCATGTGATTGGCTTGCAGGTAGCGGTTATCAGATTATAGCGCGTAATTGGAAAGTAAAACTATGTGAGATTGATATTGTCGCCGAGAAAGAGGGCGTGCTGACGTTTGTAGAGGTAAAACATCGGAACAATGCCAAAAGTGGCGACGGTCTCAGTGCAATTACTGCTAGGAAGCTTGGACAGATGAAATTCGCAGCCAATATGTACGTGCACTGGCACGACTTGTATGGGAAAAGTTTGCGGCTCGCCGCCATCGCAACCTCTGGCGATGTACCAAAGGTGGATAGATTTTTAGAGATTGAGTAGTGCCTGGTGTACGCCAGCTTGGTCACGTTCGATAAGTTCAACGCGTCCTTCGATTTCAGAGATGCCTAGTTGAATAGCTCGTTTCAGAGCGGGAATGTCCATAAACGGTGTAAAGAACGATATGTAGTCGGAGAGTTGTTCGCGGGTGCTCAGTCCCATTGCTGCGTAGCGTGGGTAATCATCGAAGCTCTTGTCACCAGCAAATTTTTCCTCAATCCATGGCCAGTTATCTTTCATCCATTGCCAGGTTAGCTCACGAGCATCGCGGTTTCGCATAAGGTACACAAACCAACGAGCAGTGTCTTGCGTTCGGACAGTGTCTGTATCAAGCAGTAGTGACAGTAGTTTTTTGATAGTTTCGGTGTTGTTTGTGCTGGTAAGTCCGTCGCAAATATCTAGCTTCACATCGACAGATGATGCGCTACTATAGTGTGCGATTAAGTCATCGATGAGCTGTTTTTCATGGAAGTGTCGCACCATCGTACCAATCACCAGTCCACGAATTTCGGGTTCGATATTTTCAAGCGTGTTAGTCTTAAATATCTCTTTTGCTTGTTCAAGCACCGCTTCATCTCGTCCATACACCATCATCCCTGCTATGGTTGAGCGTAATTTTGTGTCAGTGTCTGGCTCTGCCGTGTGTTTTTCCCAGCCAAGTCTGTGGAACTCGTTCGTTGCAATCGAAGCACTTAGCTGGCGTAGTTTTGCTTCAGGCTCACTATCGGCGTCGACAAATTTTTTTAGTTCGCCGAGCGTCAAGCCAATAATATCCCACACACCGTCGGCTGTTTCTTGTTTATAGGTATTGAGCAAAGGAATCAAGCGGGCACTTTCTATCTGTCCGCCGCGGGTAAGCATAGTTTGCTCATGCAGAAACTGGAGACGATCAATAGGAAGCAGCGTTTTCTCGACTAGCTGTTTTCGTATTGCCTCAAAATGTTCGTCTGAATACAGCGTAATGAAATGAGCGGTGTCGCCAACGTTCAGGCGTTCGCCCAAAGATAGACCTGTTGAAAAATTGCTGGTCTCTAGTAATTTTGGTGTCGATTCGCTGCTTGCATTTAGCGGTACTGGCCATAGTCGTTTAGCGCTCTCGTCGTGCTTGCCTACAAAGAATTGTTCTTGTGATATCGAATCAGTCGTTACAGAGACGACTGGGTAACCTGGTTGAGATATCCAGGTATTCATAAACGTAGTAATATCTTTACCGCTTGTCTTTGAGAGCTCTTCCCAAAGGTCATCGCCCTCAGTATTTTGGTAAGCATATTTCTTGAAGTATTGTTTCAGGCCTGCCTGGAACTGCTCATGGCCTATGTAATGTTGCAGCATGCGAAGTAAGCGCCCACCCTTTGCGTACACGATGGCGCCATCAAACAATGTGCTGATTTCATCAGGATGGTGCACGTCAACCTGTACTGACTGGACGCCATCGATTGCATCGCGACGCAGCGCCAAGATTACTTCGTGCCCGGCGTAGTCGAGCCAAATATTCCATTCAGGATGCAACGCATTCACCGCAATGTATTCCATTAAATTCGCAAAACTTTCGTTCAACCAAAGGTTATTCCACCACTTCATAGTGACAAGATTGCCAAACCATTGATGGCTAAGCTCATGAGTAATGACGGTCGCAATCATGCGCTTACTAGAGACACTGGTTTCACGCGGATGGGCTAGTAAAGCAGATTCACGGTACGTAATAAGCCCCCAGTTTTCCATAGCACCGCTAGAAAAGTCGGGTAGTGCTACGTGGTCTGCTTTTGGTAGCGGGTAGGGTGTGTCAAAGTATTCGTTGAAAAATTCGGTTGCGCGTACGGCAATATCAAGTGCAAAATCAAGACTCTCTGAAGGCTGAGCAACAGTTGCCCAAATATTTACTTCAACACCATCTTTCGTTTCAGCGGATTTCTTGTGTAGTTCACCGTACACCCAGGCTAGCAGGTAGCTGCTCATTCTCGGCGTAGTATCAAAAGTAGTGACGAGCTTGTCGTCTTCGGTTTTCTGATGATCAATAGGCATATTACCTAGCACCGTAACATTTTGTTCAGTCAGCAATGTTACATCGAAGGTGGCTTTTGCCTCTGGCTCATCAACGCAGGGGAACACCTCACGGGCGTGATGGCTCTCAAACTGGGTTGCAACCAATTCTTTTTTTCTGCCCTCGTGCTGGAAATAGCAAGGGTACATGCCATGCATGCTATCGGTCAGTTTGCCATCGAAGCCGAGTACAATAATATGCGTTCCGGGCTGTAGCGCATCTTGGGTAAGCTCAAGTTCATCATTCTCGTGTGAAGAAAAGCTCGCCGTTTTACCGTCGATCACCGCATCAGTAATCACCAAGTCTTTCGCATGAAGACGCAGTACGTTTTCCTGTGTGGTTGTGCCAGCTATGGTTACCGTCCCATAAAACGTTCGCTCTTTACGGTTGATATCTAAGGTCAATTCGTAATGGTCAGGAATAAACCAGTCTATAAGTCGATGTACACTCTGCATGACTCTATTATACTGAATATTATGCATTCTTACCGAACTCGCCGCTTAATTGGTGTAATCGTTCTGCTTTTACTGATGGCGATTCCTATAAGCACCAGCGACATAAACCTTGGACAAAGCCGGCCAGAGAATATTTCGGTTGAGTCAAAGTCGACATTAAGAACACTCGAGTCAACAGCAGTAAAAGGCCGAGCGCCAAAAACTGGTTATTCACGCGCTCAATTTGGTGACGGTTGGGCAAATGTATTGGGGTGTGACACCAGGAATATTATACTAAAACGTGACTTGAAAGGCCCACGACTGTCGGCCGATTGCAAAGTAATTTCAGGTACGCTGGATGATCCATATACAGCAAAAATAATCGTTTTTGAGCGAGGACCAACCACTAGCGACGCAGTACAGATTGACCATGTCGTAGCACTGAGCGATGCATGGCAAAAAGGCGCCCAACAGCTCAGTTTTGATAGAAGAGTAGCGCTTGCCAATGATCCGTTAAATTTACTTGCGGTAGATGGCCCGGCTAACCAAGAAAAATCTGATGGTGATGCGGCAACCTGGCTGCCACCTAACAAGCCCTTTCGTTGCCAATACGTTACGAGGCAGATAAAAGTAAAATCGAAATACAGTCTATGGGTAACTCAGTCTGAAAAGCAGGCCATGCAAAATGTGCTTGCCAGATGTTAGTCTGCGGCGTATAATAAATTAGTACACATCCGGCCGGCAGGTCGGAATTTTTAATAGAAAGGGAAATAATGGAAGACCTAAACTTAAAGCAGCTGACTTTGGCTGTACGTACGATTGCAGAAGAGAAAAACCTACCCGAAGATACGGTGCTTGATGTAATCGAGCAAGCAATTGCAGCCGCATGGCGTCGAGACAACGGCGAACGCGACCAAGATGTGCGTGCTGTGTTGAACACGCAAAAAGGCACCGCGAAGGTGTACGTGCGTCATACTGTGGTAGAGGAAGTAGAAAATGACGCCTACCAGATTACGGTAGAAGATGCTCAGAAAACCAAAAAAGATGCGAAACTTGATGATGTGTTGGAAGAAGCGCATGAAGTGACAAGCTTTGGACGTGTGGCTGCGCAAACAGCTAAGCAGGTAGTTCTGCAGCGTCTACGTGAAGCAGAACGAGAGATTGTACTTGCAGAATACGAAGACAAGATTGGTGCGATCGTTACCGGAACCGTACAGCGGGTTGAGCCACGTGTCGTTCGCGTAGAACTTGGCAAAGCAATTGGTATCATTCCGCAAAGCGAACAAATTCAGGGAGAGTTCTATAGCATAGGCTCGCGCATAAAAGTTTTAATTAAAGACATCGAACGCGACAATCGTGGGCCTCAACTTATTTTAAGTAGGGGTAACGAAGCGTTCATCGAGCATTTGTTTATGCAAGAAGTGCCCGAAATGGAAACTGGAGCTGTTGAAATTAAGGCGATTGCTCGTGAAGCGGGACGTCGCACGAAACTCGCCGTAAACTCAAGTGTGCCCGGTGTAGACCCAGTAGGTACATTTGTAGGTGGACACGGCACCCGTGTACAGGCTGTGATGAATGAAGTTGGTGACCAGGAGAAGATCGACATTATTCCATATAGCGATGATCCTAAGGAATTTATTGTTAGTTCGCTAGGACCAGCTGAGATTGTCAAGGTTGAGCTAGATGAAAAAGCCAAGACCGCAAAGGTATTCGTAAACGAAGATCAGCAGTCAATCGCGATTGGTCGTGCCGGCCAAAATGTACGACTAGCGAGCCGCTTAACAGGCTACGAGCTTGATATCGAAACTGCGAAAAGCAAACCATCTGAAGCAAAACCTTCAAAGAAAAACATTGAAGATAGCTTGCTGGATGCGCTAAACGAATCTGAATAGATAGTATTGAAAACCAAATTAGCACTCGTATTGCACGAGTGCTAATTTGTGTGTATACTAAATTCAGTAGGTATATAAATACTTGCGGTGGAGGATTGTATTTTATGAGTGATGATTTCGCAGAATTTGTCGGTAAACTCACTGACAACGCAAAGACTAGTTTGCAGCATGCTGGTGCCATAGCACGTGGCTATGGAAGCAACTATATCGGCACTGAGCATTTGCTTATGGGTGTGCTTGCCCAAGGATCTTCAGTTGGTGCTAAAGTTCTTGCTGATGCGAATGTTACACTAGAGCGCACAGAGCTGGCATTGAATCTTTCTCCACGCGACTTTGTTGTTAGTACAGGCATGATAGGTCTGAGTGATACGGTAAAACTGACACTGAAAATGGGATGGGAAATTGCCCAAGAATTTCACCAAGACTTTGTTGGAACCGAGCATATTCTGTACAGCATGTTGAATCAGAAAAGTTCGAAAGCAGCATCGGTACTAACGGATATGGATGTTGATAGTGACAACGTTAAGGCTGAACTAGAAGACATTTTCGAACGTCAACACAACTCATTTCACGACTCTGATGCCCAAACTGCCCAGAAGAGGAAGCAAAAACGAAGTGGGGCATTAGAAACGTTCGGTGATGATTTAACTGCGCTAGCGCGTGAAGGTAAACTCGACCCTGTTGTTGGTAGGGGTAATCAGCTTGAACGAATGGTGACAATACTGAGCCGCCGCACAAAGAATAACCCAGTATTAATGGGCGAGCCAGGTGTTGGTAAGACAGCGATTGTTGAAGGACTTGCTCAACGCATTGCCAATGAAGACGTGCCTGATTTTATGCTTGAGAAGCGCGTCATTCAGCTTGATATGGCGGGTATGATTGCGGGTACGAAATATCGCGGTGAATTTGAAGAACGCTTGAAAAAAGTTATGAATGAGATACGCTCACAGAAGAACATCATACTGTTTATCGATGAGCTACACTTGCTTGTTGGTGCAGGCGCCGCTGAAGGCGCGCTTGATGCGGCAAATATACTGAAGCCTGCGCTGGCGCGTGGTGAACTTCACCTAATAGGTGCAACGACGCTTGATGAGTATCGAAAGTATATTGAAAAAGACGCAGCCCTAGAGCGCAGGTTACAGCCAATAATTGTGCCCGAGCCAAGCCTGAAAGATACGATTAATATATTGAGGGGGCTCAGAAGCTACTATGAGAAGCACCACGCTGTGGTAATGACTGACGAGGTACTAGAGACCGCCGTGCATATGGCAGATAGGTATGTGTCTGAGCGATTTATGCCCGACAAGGCGATTGATGTGATTGACGAGGCCGCAGCTCGAATACGTGTAAAGAATGGGCACAAGCCGAGTAAGGTACGTGACTTTACAAAAGAACTGAAGAATCTGAACGAAAAAATGGAAGAGGCCGTATTGGCAGAAGATTACGAGCGCGCAGCGCTTTATAAGACGCGTAGCAGTCAGGTATCACAAAAGCTTGACGAGCTAAAAGAGCGCTACGAACAAAAGAATCCCGTAAAACTTACAGACGATGATATCGCCCATGCCGTGGCTGTAATGACTGGTATACCCGTGAAACGTGTACAAAAATCTGAAGCTCGTATGCTGCGGAATCTTGAAAAGCACCTAGGCAGGTATATTATTGGTCAGGAAGAAGCTGTCGAAAAGGTTGCTCGTGCTGTACGTCGTAGTCGCAGTGGTGTTGCCAGTCAGAAGCGTCCAATCGGTAGCTTTGTGTTCATGGGTCCAACTGGCGTAGGAAAAACGGAGCTCGCAAGGGTGTTGGCTCGCGAGGTGTTCGGAAGTGATGATGCGCTGATAAAAATAGATATGAGTGAATTTGGCGAGCGTCATAATACCAGTCGGTTACTTGGTGCGCCAGCAGGTTATGTTGGATATGATGATGGCGGGCAGTTAACTGATAAAATTCGTCGACAGCCTTATAGCGTTGTTCTATTCGACGAAATAGAAAAAGCTCACCCGGATGTGTTTCAGCTACTTTTGCAATTGCTGGAAGATGGAAAACTGACAGATGCTAAAGGAAGAACGGTTGATTTTACCAACACGGTTATTATTTTAACCAGCAATCTTGGCGCAGATGCTATGCAGCGTGAAGCCAGTCTTGGTTTTCAGCTCGCTTCACGTAAAGACAACAACGAGCTAGATGAGCTGCACGAAGAAAATAAGTTAAAGACTCGTCAGTCGCTTGAAAAAATTATGCGCCCAGAGTTGATTAATCGGTTTGATGCAATCGTGACATTCCGTGCTTTGACTAAGCGGGAGGTATCGAAAATATTCGATACATTGATTGATGAACTCCAAGAACGACTAATTCGAAAAGGTATTCACTTGGTGGTGAAGCCAAGTGCGAAAAAAATGATCATCGCCAAAGGCCATGATGAAAAGTTTGGCGCACGACCTATGCGACGTGCAATTGAAAACGAACTTGAACATGCAATTGCAGACGGGATACTATCGGGCGAGTATGAGAAAGGTTCTGTATTGACGGCGGAGGCATCTAGGGGTACCATAACCATTAATGTCACAAGCGAATATGCCGCAGCGGCAAAATAGGATTAAGCCACTAGTTGGCCTCCTGTTTGTAGTTATACTGGTGGCGGTTGCATTTTTCTACCGCCAAATGATCATTGATACAGCCCGCTTTATAACCTACCAGCCGAGCGATGATATCGCTTCTATAGCAGGTCAAACAACAATGACCGACGAAGGAAAGTTTTATTTTTACGCTAGTCGACCTGAGGTTTCTGGTAGATCAACATTCAATACAGAATGTCATCGAATGGAAGCAGATAGTCCAGTACTCGGATGCTATACCTATCAACAGATATTCATCTTCGATATTATCGACGAAAAGCTCGATGGCATTGAGCAAGTAACGGCTGCGCACGAACTACTGCATGCCGTGTATGAACGAATGTCTGAGTCTGAGAAGGAATCGATCGCAGCAATACTAACGAAAGATTATGAGCGCCTAAAAGACAAAGAGTTAATTGAAAGAATGAAATACTACAGTAAAAACGAACCAGGCGAGGAAGAAAACGAACTGTTTTCAATACTTGGCACAGAGTTTAAAGATATTGATACTAGACTGGAATCCATCTATAGCAAGTATTTTGAAGATAGATTAGCGGTGGTCGCACTTCATGATAAATCTCAGGCTGTGTTTAATAGCCTGAATAATCGTGCACAAGCAATTGCCTCACAGCTGAATAAGCTCGTCGATAAAATAAACGAGAACACAGAGTACTACAACGTGTCTTCAGCTGCTCTAGAAGTAAAGATAACAAAGTTTAACAGTCGTGCGGCTGCTTCTGGTGGGTTCCAGACACAAGCCGAGTTTGATACTGAGAGAGCAAATTTATTGGCTGAAGTTGAAGCGCTAAAGGCGAAACGAGCAATGATAAATAAAGACTTGGCAGCGTATGAAAAACTTCGTGCAGAGCTTGAGGCGGTTGCCGCTGAGTCTTCGGCTTTGAACAAAAGCATTGACAGCTCTCTTGTGCCAGCTACAGAACTATAGAGGCATCTCGGGTATAATACTACTATGGCAAAATCTAAAAACAGATTTGTTTGCAACAACTGCGCAGCTACCTATCAAAAGTGGACCGGTAAATGTGAAAACTGTGGTGAGTGGAATACTCTCGTCGAAGAAATAGTAGAAGGTGGTACTTCAGCTGTAGCTAAAAGCCGTAATAGTGGAAAAGTTTTAACGCCGCAGAAAATCAGTGCGATCTCTGACGAGCAGCAATTGAAGCGTTTAGCCACGGGAGTAAAGGATGTTGATGACGTGCTTGGGGGTGGAATACTACCTGGAGGGGTATTACTATTGGCGGGTCAGCCTGGTATCGGAAAAAGCACACTTCTCTTGCAGGTAGCGGCACATATTGCTGCAAGCAATCCGGTGCTGTACGCCAGTGGTGAAGAGAGTGCTCATCAGGTGAAGCTTCGTGCGCTGCGTTTGGGTGCTCACGATGAAGATCAACTCAGTTTTGTCGCGAGTACAAGTGCTGATGATATTGCGGCAACGATAAGGAGTAGTCAATATAAGCTCGTCATCATAGACTCAATCCAAACGCTCAGCCTTGCAGAGATAAGTAGCGCACCAGGCAGTGTGAGCCAGATAACTAATAGCAGTAATGTTATCATCAGGGCGGCCAAAGAATCAGGAGCCGCGGTAATTCTAGTAGGACATGTAACGAAAGAAGGCAGCATTGCGGGGCCAAAGGTGCTTGAACATTTAGTAGATGTTGTACTACAGTTTGAAGGCGATCGCTACGGGGGATTCAAGATACTTCGCGCAATAAAAAACCGGTTCGGGTCAACCGCAGAAGCAGCCATTTTTGATATGGATGAAAGTGGCCTACATATTGTAGAGAATCCCTCCGCTGCGTTGCTCGCCGAACGACAAAACGCTGATGGATCTGTGGTGCTGGCAACCATGGAGGGGAATCGGCCACTACTAGTAGAGATTCAAGCTCTTGTCAATCAGACTAATTTCGGCTATCCTAAACGAACGGCCAGTGGATTCGATTTGAACCGCCTGAATCTCATCGTTGCAATGCTCGAACGACGTACAAAACTGAATTTATCAGACAAAGATATTTATATTAACGTTGTCGGCGGTTTGAAGCTGGCTGATCCTGCGGCTGATCTTGCAATATGTATGGCAATAGCCAGCGCTACCGCTCAGCGTAAACTCGACGATAATACCGTGGTATTCGGCGAAGTTGGACTAGGCGGCGAAGTACGATCGGTTGCTTCTATCGCTCGGCGTACTACCGAAGCGAAAAAACTTGGCTTTCATAATATTATCGGGCCAAAAACGTCTCAAAAACAGGGTGTAACTACCCCAGTTGCGACACTACGTCAGGCGTTAATAGACTATCTAAAATAGAAAGGATTCTATGGAATTTGTCATTCTTATCTTGTCGGCTATTGCTGTCCTAGAGGTATCGTACCTTATTGTTAAACAATACGCCCCAAACGTTCGGGGTGTCAAAAATACTAAACCCATCTTCGTTGATACATCTGCACTGATGGACGGAAGAATCGTGACAGCTGCTACGACAGGTTTTATACCAGCAAAGCTTGTCGTGCCGCGTAGCGTCGTTGCAGAGCTTCAGCTTGTAGCCGACAACGCCGACCCTGACAAGCGCTCACGTGCGCGTCGTGGCCTTGATGCAATTAATGAGCTTCAAGAAATTGCACATACCGAAGTGGAGATTTTACAAGACAGTGATGTAGGGAGAGGCGGTGTTGACGCTCGGTTGGTTGAGCTTGCAAAGAAATATAACGGCGCGATTTGCACGTTAGATTTTAATCTAAATAAAGTCGCCCAGGTAGAAGGTGTCTTTGTATTAAACATTAATGAACTCGCATCAAATTTACGGATGGCGTACCTACCGGGTGAAAAGTTGTCGCTTGAACTAATTCAAAAAGGCAATGATGCTCATCAAGCCGTAGGCTATCTTAACGATGGCACAATGGTCGTGGTTGAACAGGCAGCTTCGGACATCGGTAAGACCATTGAAGTTGAATTTATCCGTAGCCTACAAACCGCAGCGGGCCGGATGATGTTTGCAAAGAAAGTTACAACTAAAGGCAGTAATAAAAAGTCGTTTCGAAAGAAAAAATCTACGAATAGACATACAACACCAGAAGAAGACCTAATATCATTGGTGAGCAAACAGCAATAATACAACTAAGGTGTAGGACCTGGTGGACCAGATGAACCTGGATTGTACTTCTGTGACGAACTGTCGCTATAAAAGCCACTGTCCGTCACGTTTGCACCTATGGTTACTTTCTTTGTAATACCATAGGTTGTGGTGTATGTACCACTATTCTTTACGCTCATCGAGGCGACACTTCTGCCGTCTACGGTTATTGTAAGTGTATCAAGCGGGAAGGTGCCTTTATCAACACGTACGCTAATTTCATCGCCATTTACCGTGATACCGCCTATTGAGGGTCCTTGGTCGCTACATTTATGGACGTCATCGCTCTCAGTTGCATCATAGCCATCTGGGGCAATAAAGATATCTTTCTTTGATACCGGGTCAATCATCTTGGTAACGGTAAGTTCAATCTTGGCTGCTTCAGGAGTACATTTGGACGCCTTTTTCTTTGAAACTTGGTCGAAGGTCATCTTGACGCCTTTCTGTGCAAGCGATTTGTTATACCATGAAGGATACACCTCGCTACCGATGCGCTGAATGCCAGCAGGGGCACTGAACCAATCTGTTACCTTGGCTTTTCCTTCTTTGATGTATAGTTGGCTTGCATAGGCCATGACTGGGTCCAGAACCTGGGCGGGTATAGACGAGTTGCCGTTTGCCAGTGGTGTAGTGTCGGGGTTACCAAGCCAGACTGCTCCCGCAACATGCGGAGTGTATCCGACGGTCCAGATGTCTTTCGGTTCTTCATTTTTATCTGATGTCCCAGTCTTTAGGGCAATTTTCACACCAGTTGCGTCTGTGATTGGTGTAATACTGCGTCCGAACAAGCCAGCGCGAGCGCGTGAATCACCGAGAATATCGTTCACTACATATGCGGCCTGCTTGTCGATAACCCGTTTCGTTTCTTTTTCGTAGCTTTGAAGAACATCACCGTTGCTATTAGTTACTTTCAAAATACTGCTTGTAGGCATATAGACACCACCACGAGCCAGACTCGCGATTGCGTTTACATGGTCTACCATGCGTGTTCCACAGCCGCCAATTGCTGCAGAAAGCCCGACCTGTTTCTCCTGGCCTTGAGTACAATAATACTTATCGCCCATCAGACGAATCGTTTTCATTGTTGGTTCGATGCCAGAAATCTGCATCGCCTTGATAGCAGGAATGTTTCGTGACCAGTCGAGAGAATTTCGAATCGTAATATTGCCCTTATAGCCTCCGTCGGCGTTTCGTGGAGAGTAACCATCGGCGAATGTAATGCGAGAATCTGACAGCACAGAGCCGCTACCGAAGTTCAGGTTTTCTTGACCCTTGTCTTGGAAGAGTTGAGCGTATACTAATGGCTTGATCGATGAGCCCGGTTGGATAAACGCAGTCGCTGCATTGTCCTGTCCAAAGCCTGGGTAATTGAAGCCGCGACTCCCAAGCATAGCAATGATTTGCCCCGTCTTCACGTCTTCGATAGTAGCTGCACCATTGCTGAAGCCCGCGTAGGCAGGGTAGTACGAGTCGAACATATCTTTCATAGCGCTTTGCAGTCTGTTTTGAACACGCAGGTCGATAGTGGTAGTAACATTTAATCCTCCACGGCCAACGGTTGCTTTTCCTAGCTTCGACTCGAGCTCACTACGTACCATCATGACAAAGTGCGGTGCTTTGATGTTTTTGAACTGATCTGCCTCTGGTTGTAGCCTGTCTAGGACAGGGTCTTTTTTGGCCTTTTCAGCCTGTGATTTTGTGATATAACCCTGTGAAACCATAGAATTAAGCACCTTGTGTTGACGAGAAATCAGCGCTTCATTGCCGTATGTGTTGTAGGGATTGTATAGGCGGGGTTGATTAGGGATTGCCGCGAGCAACGCAGACTCGGCCAGAGTGAGGTCTTTAGCGTGCTTGTTGAAGTAAGTGTTTGCAGCAGACTCTACGCCGTTGCGACGTCCTCCGTACGAGCTTTCATTCAAGTAGAGGTTCAAAATTTGCGCTTTATCGTACATACGCTCTACTTCAACAGCCAGAATTACTTCTTTAATCTTTCGAGGAATACCGGCAATACCACGCTCTTGCACTTCACTGGCAGGGAAGAATACTTGTTTTACTAGCTGCTGCGTTAGCGTGGAACCACCTTGAACACTTTGTCCTTGCGTATTGTTTATAGCTGCACGGAGAATACCACTAAAGCTGACACCATGGTGCCGATAAAAGTCTTTGTCTTCGATAGCAACGGTTGCCTGACGCATCGTGTCAGCAATCTCATCTTTTTCCACGACCAGCTTGTAGTCGCCGTCACCTTTATCTTCCCAAAGCAGCAAACCATTTCTGTCGTAGTATCGTGATACGGTTGTTTGTACACGTTTAGCAAGTTCGCTTGGTCGGATCTGGTCTATGTCTTTTCGATAGTACGCAAAAAGTCCACCGACCACCAGGAACATTGCGAGTACAGCGAGTCCACCTAGTTTCAAAGCCATCAGTAGGCCTTCTTTGCTGAACCAATACTTATAGAGTCGATTTGGGCTCAGACGATACAGTGTACGCTTCAGCGGATGCTTCGGTAGGCTTGCCAGATACTCAGCTTTCTTGCGAGCAACTTGGTCTTTGCGTGTTTTACGTTTGTGAGATAAGTTGGAATATACATTCATACGCCTCTTCGATGTACGAGAGCTCGTCGACTTTTTATTCACACGTGTTGTCTTTCCCATAAACTAATTATATTCAATTATAGCACCATTGTGTGCTAAATGCGCTAGACTGATTATGGTTAATTTTTTTCTACTAACACCTGTAGTATACTATGGTCTATGAGCACACTTTCCGAAGAACTTAGCTGGCGCGGGTTCGTAAACCAATATACCTTTTCTGAACTTTCCGCTATAGATGAACCGCGTACATTGTATTGGGGTGTTGACCCAAGTGCGAATAGTATGACAATCGGAAATCTTGCCGCGGCGATGCTAGTTCGGCATTTTATCGACCACGGCCACAAAGTAATTTTGTTAGTTGGTGGCGCAACAGGTATGATTGGTGACCCAGATGGTAAAAAACAAGAGCGTGACCTAAAGTCGCTGGATGAAATTGCTGCAAATAAAGAGGCCCTTGCCAAACAATACAAAACCATTTTTGCGGGTAAAGATTTTGAAATTGTCGACAACTACGACTGGTTTAAAGACATGGGCTACCTAGAATTTTTGCGTGACGTCGGTAAGCATACTAGCATTACTCAGATGCTGGACCGCGAATTTGTGCAAAACCGCATTGGCGAAGGTGGCAGTGGTATTAGTTATGCTGAGTTTAGCTATAGTTTGATTCAAGGCTACGACTTCTTGCATTTGTACCGCGAAAAAGGTGCAACCTTACAGTTAGCAGGCGCAGACCAGTGGGGTAATAGCATAACTGGCGTATCGTTGATTCGACGGCTAGAAGGCGCCGAGGCGCATGTCTTTACAGCGCCACTCATAGTAAACAAGCAAACCGGCGTAAAGTTTGGTAAAAGCGAAGATGGAGCCGTATGGCTTGATCCCGAACAAACGAGTCCGTACAAGTTCTATCAATTTTGGCTCAATGTTGATGACGAGACTGCCGAAGATTTGATAAAGATTTATACCTTGCTTGGACGTGAGGATATAGAAAGCATAATCAATGAGCATCGCAAATCACCACAGAATCGTACGCTACAGCAAAAATTAGCTTTTGAAGTTACTACTCTTGTACACGGTGAAAGAAGTGCTTACGGCGCAAAGGATGCATCTGCAATACTTTTCGGTCGAGCAAAAATCAATGACTTCTCGGACTATAAATACATATCTAAGGAGCTGCTGGACACTTTGGAGGCAGAGATACCTACTGTCCATATATCGAAACCTACTACACTAGAAGCCGCTCTATTAGAAATCGACGTCATTTATGTTCTAAAAGAAACAGGTTTAACCACTAGCACAAATGAAGCATTTAGGTTAATAAAATCCGGTGCAATCACTGTAGACGGCGAGAAAATTACCGAAAACCGTAAGGTTAGCGGCCCGAGTTTAATCACGAAAGGCAAGAAGTATCACGCATTAGTACGCTAGGCGTGCTTGGCAACGATTTCTTGGATAACAGCTAGCTCTTTATCGAGCAGCTCTTGTGAATTTGCCTCAATGTTAAGCCGAATTACTGGTTCAGTGTTGCTTCCGCGCAGGTTAAACCAGAAATCTGTTGCTTCCACAGTTAGACCATCTAATTCATCTTGCTTTTCATCTGTATAATGCACCTTTAGATCAGTAATTACCGCGTCTTTTGCGGTGGTTTCAAAGTTGATTTCTGCTGGCATAACGTAGCGGCGATATTCATCCACTAGTTCTGAAAGTTTTTTGCCAGATTCTGCAATCGCCTGCATGACATACAATGCGGCGATCAAGCCGGAATCAGCGTCGTAATTGCTGGCAAAGAAGAGGTGACCTGTGGTCTCTCCGCCAAATTTTGCGCCAACTTCTCGTACCAATGCACCTATGTATACTCGACCTGCCTTTGTCCGTACGGGTTCGCCACCCCATTCGGCGATTAGCTCTTTGGTGGCACGACTTGTTCTAACATCGTGCACAACCTTCGTGTGCGGGTTTTTCTCGAGTACCATTTTAGCCACGATAGATATCAAATCAGTGCCGAGGACTGGTCGTCCCAAATCATCAACAAAGCCAGCGCGGTCGCCATCACCATCGAACGCCAGGCCGAAGTCATAATTATTTTGCTGTACTTTCGCTACAAGGTCTTTCAAGTTATCGGGGTTTTGTGGATTTGCTTCGTGGTTAGGAAACGTTCCATCAAGCTCAAAGTACATTCGCTCTGCATCGATAGGCAGGCGCTCTAATACGCTTGGTAGTATTGCCCCTGCCATACCATTGCCCGCATCTATAGCGATGCTGAACTTTGGCCATGCAGAAGGATCGATGCTAGAGAGCGCATGATCAACCCACTCGCTGGTAATATCCTTTGCCTCAAGGCTACCTTGCTGTTCGGCTGGAGCAAATTCACCATCGCGTGCGCTATCACGAATCGCATCAAGGCCGCTGTCGAGCCCAACAGGCGTTACTTTGTCGCGGTAAATTTTTATGCCGTTATAATCACCGGCGTTGTGGCTAGCTGTTACCACGGCACCACCAGCTAGGTCGTAGGCACCAACGGCAAAATAAATCATGTCACTAGTTACTTCGCCAATATCCCACACGTCACGACCCTGCGAACGAAGACCCTGAATCAATGCGTCTGCTAACTGTTTTGAATCTGGTCGCATGTCGCGTCCAACAGCCACAATGCCCTCGGTAGGTAGCCAGTTTGCAGTTGCAGCACCCACGCGCTCACATAGATCAGTCGTTAGTTCAGTATTCACTTTGCCACGAATGTCGTAGGCTTTAAAAATCTGTGATGGGAAATCCATATACCTCCTTGTTTGCTACTTCTAGTGTATCATCATAGTACACTGTAGGTATGAGGCTTACTACGTCACTTGAATCGGTAAAAGGTGTTGGCGAAAAAACAGCTGAACAATTCGCCGCGGCCAATCTTCATACGGTAGGCGATTTGCTGTATTTCTTCCCACGAAAACATGAAGACTTTTCTGAAGTAACACCTATTGGCGACATCACGCCAGGCAAACGGACAATCAAAGCACGCTGTGAGTCTATCTCAACTCGGCACGTACGCCGTGGTATGGCAATAACAACGGCAACGCTCGCGGATGAATCGGGCAAATTACAGGCAGTGTGGTTCAATCAAGCCTACCGTACAGCACAGTTTAAAGACCCAAAACAAGAATTTTATTTTTCAGGCGAGTTCGAATTTTCCTACAATCGCCATCAGCTCACAAACCCTAGCGCAGAAAAAGTCAGCGACATGCCGGTTCAGACGGACAGGCTATTACCGATATATCCAGCAATAAAGGGCCTGAAAAGCCAGCTTGTGCGAAAGATATTGTCCGAACTACGGCCGCTCATGACAATGTTGCCAGATCCACTGCCAGAAGATATTGTACGAACGAATCAGCTTGCAAGTATAAATGATGCGCTGCTAGGTATGCATTTCCCGACGAACACTAGCGAAATAAATATCGCACGTCAACGTCTTGGATTTGATGAATTATTTTACCTCGTTTTAGCGGCGCAGCTAAACAAACAGGCAAATGCAAAGTTAGAAGGCTGGCACATTCCGTTCGAGCAAACGACGGTGCAAACGTTTGTTAAAGTCTTACCATTCGAGCTCACACCGGCTCAAAAACAAGCTGCCTGGGATATTTTGCAAGATTTTGAAAAAGAAACACCGATGAACCGCTTGTTGCAAGGTGACGTTGGCGCTGGCAAGACGGTTGTTGCTGGGCTGGCGGCACGACAGGCAGCGAGTCACGGCTTCCAGTCCGCTATACTGGCCCCTACTGAGATATTGGCGTCACAACATGCCGAGACTTTGAGTAGGCTGTTAACACCCTTTAATGTTAGTGTCGCGCTACTCACAGGCTCAGTAAAGAGTAAGGCAAGAGTAGAACTGTTAGCGGCGTTAAAAAGAGGTGACATTGATATTATAGTGGGCACGCACGCCTTGCTGCAGCCTCCTGTACAATTTCATAAACTTGGTTTTGTTGTCATCGACGAGCAGCATCGATTTGGCGTAGAGCAGCGCCAAAAACTACTAGAAAAGTCTGAGCGCATGCCACATCTACTCGCAATGACTGCAACGCCAATACCCAGAAGCCTCGCTCTGACGCTCTACGGAGAGCTGGATGTTTCGATTATCAAACAAAAGCCAAAAAACCGACAACCAATCCAGACAAAAATTTGGGCGCCCACAAGCCGCAAGGCACTGTACGAAACGATTGATAGCGAGATTGCAACTGGTCGCCAAGTATACATCGTATGCAAGTTAATAGATAACAACCCGATGAACGATACGAAAAGTGTCGAGTTGGAATATCGAAACTTGAAAAATTCTGTCTTTAGCCACCGTAGAATAGGCTTGCTGCATGGGCGCATGAAACCAGCCGAGAAAGAATCGGTCATGAAAGATTTTGCCGAAGGAAAACTAGACATCCTGGTCAGTACCACAGTGGTTGAAGTTGGTGTTGACGTGCCAAATGCGACCGTAATGCTAATCGAAGACGCCGACCAGTATGGATTAAGCCAGTTGCATCAGCTGCGCGGACGCGTTGGCCGCAGCGAGCACAAAAGCTACTGCTATCTATTAACCAGCGATAGTAAAAAACCGAGTCAGCGCCTGCGAGAAGTAGAAAAATCTAACGATGGGTTTTATTTGGCAGAAGTTGATTTGAAACTGCGAGGTCCGGGCGAAATTTATGGTCGTGCACAGCACGGTGAGCTTAATTTACAGATTGCCAGCCTGGCAGATGCTGAACTTATTGTAAAAGCCTCAAAAGCTGCTCAAGACTTCATAGCAAGTGGCGCAAGCTTGTTACAATATAAAGAGTTAGCGAAGCAGGTAGAGTATTACCAGCGCGTAACAACACTAAACTAATATGTATTCTTTTGGTCCGCTTCCCAAACAAGGCAAATCTGGTCGTCATCTCGGCACGCACCAGAAGATTAATCGTGTCGCCAGAAAGCACCTAAATACGCTGTTCGACCATCCAATTGACTTTCCGCGAATTCCCGAAATTTTGCACTTTGAAGGCTCGCGTGGTCCCGACGGTGTGAAGTTAAAGAGCCCGGGTCGCGATGAACCTTGGCATTTTATCGATCCAGATAAGCCACATGACGGCCAGCTACTTGAGTCGATTCATGACCATATAAATAACTTATCGGCTGCACTCGCTGCTCACGACAACGAACGGGCTAGCTTTGAAGCTGCCTGGCTTGCACATGCGGTAGTAGACGGCTTAACACCTGCTCACCACGAGCCGTACGAAGCCCAGCTTCGCGACATGAAACATACAGATACCGCTAAATTACAAAAAGTACGCGGAAAAATGGTTATGGCGGGCAATTCTAAGCGCGAGAAATTAAAAAACAATTGGCAGTACTGGGGTGCAAAAGGCATCATGACTACTCATACATTGTTTGAGGCAGGAGTTGCAACAACAGCCAAACCCTATCGTTTTGGTTCGGGTTTACCTTCCGAGCACGATATCGAACATTTGCATGACGATGGATTTGAGGCGGTTTACATACGACTAGTAAAAGAAGTTGCTGCACTGGAGATGTACGAAAAATTTAAAAAATCGGGGTGGACTAGCGAGCTCGCTCGGGTTTCAAATAAAGAGTTGTTGCCTCGCATCATAATGGCGGTCACGCTGGTGTGGTACCATGCGTACATGAACGCACAGAAACAGGAGCACAAATGAACGTACGCCTAATAGCCGGATATTTGGGTGGACGGATTATCGACGCTCCCGGCCGAAGATCGACACATGCAATGAGTGAACGAATCCGCAACGCCATGTTTAATAGCATCGGTGACGAGATCAGGGGTGCGCGAGTGCTTGATGCATTTGCGGGCTCTGGAAGTGTTGGCTTTGAAGCGCTTAGCCGCGGTGCGAGTGAAGTAGTGTTTATTGAGAAAGATCGTATTGCAGCAAAAATCATCGCAAACAATGCAAAAGTTCTGGACGTAGATAAAAACACAACGGTCGTTAAAACCACAGTCAATAATTGGCTTGATACGACAACTACAGATGATTTCGATATAATTTTCGCCGATCCGCCATATCACGATCCACAGTTATCCACAGCCACGAAGCTCATGGGGCTACTCAAACCAACTGCGCTTATGGTATTATCGCACCCAGGAAGAGGTGAGGTCTCGCCCAGAACCGGAGTTGTTGTGGTGGACAATCGTAGTTATGGATCAGCGAACCTTACCTACTTCCGCCGAGAGCGCTAAGAAGCGCTTTTTTCTTTTATAAACAAAAGCGTATAATAGGGGCGAATGCCTACAAAAACACACATAAAGCACAGACATAAATTCTGGCGGTTTGTAGCCGTTTTGCTGGCTGTACTTGCATATTTAACGTATATGATAGTTCACTATGGTATCGCACTGGGTATCGGCGTCACATTGCTAACGTGGGCATTTTTTATATTTGCCACGCCTGTTGCTGACGGCGGGCTTCTGATTGCATTTCCTGTACGGCTGCTACTTGGTATACGGATGCTCGTCACGCAGTATTTTGTATGGGCTATCGGTGCAGCCGTAGTAATTGGCTATATGATCTTTAGTCCGGCGACGTTTGACAAGGCGGCTATAACCCAGCTCTTCTATATAATTCTCACTACTCCATGGCCATTATGGATAATCCTGGCTTTATCTGCGGCGGGTACATATATCAATCTCGTCTTTGACGACGAAATCGTTGATGTTGCTGCAGCAAAAAATAAAAAAGCGAAGCTTATATCTAGGCGCAAGAAAATGTACATAAATATCATCCTTTTTGCCGCCACAATTGCTGCGTACATAGGATTACTCAAAATAACCGGTATACAGATAGCATTTTTGTAAAGTGTAACAAAATTAAAAATAAGACTTCCGTAGAAATCTTATCTTGGTGCGGATGAAAGGACTTGAACCTTCACGCCCGGAGGCACATGCTCCTAAGGCATGCGTGTCTACCAATTCCACCACATCCGCAGATAAACGTAGTTTGGTGCTACACAATCATAGCAAAACTTTCTCTAGATATAAAGCCCTTTAAATCTATACCGCTTGTGGTATGATACAATAAGTACGAAAATACGGAGAAGCAACGGGTGAGTAAAATTGCTGAATATTTAAACAAACACATTTTAGGTGAAGTAACGGTAGATCCGTCTATTAGAGCTGCATATGCGTCAGACGGTAGTCTGTTGAGTATCACACCAGACGCGGTGGTATTTCCGATGATCACTAATGATGTACGAAAGATCGCTCGTTTTTCATGGCAACTTTCACTTAAGGGCCATACGCTGCCAATTATTGTGCGTGGTAGCGGCAGCGACAAAACCGGAGGCGCTATAGGCAAGGGGCTTATTGTTTCGACAGAAGCGCACATGAATCGAATATTCGAATACGATAGCAAGCAAAAATTAGTGCGTTTACAACCAGGTGTTACAGTTTCCTCGCTGCAAAATACGCTCAGTATTCATGGTACGAGCATTTCCAAGCTTCAGTATCAGCCTGGTACGGCAACAGTAGGTGGTGTTTTGTCACGGTCTCGTCATACACTCAAGTCAGTGCAAAAACTCGAAGTCGTGTTATCGAGTGGTGATGTAATTCAAACGCATAGACTCAGCAAGCGCGAACTTGAGAAAAAAAAGAAGCTCGACAACTTTGAAGGTGACATTTATCGCGAGGTAGACGGGTTGATAAAGCAAAATAAGCAACTTATCCAAGAAAGACTTAGCTTCGACGACAGTTTAGACCACGCTGGCTATGCCAGTATTGCTGAGGTAAAAACCAAAGACGGTTTCGACCTCTCGCCACTGTTTCTTGGTAGCCAAGGAACGCTTGGTATCATCTCCGAGATGATATTAAAGGCAGAATATGTAAACCAGACACCTGCTGTCGTAGTGGCAGCCTTCAACAAGCACGTAGACGCCCATGATGCTATCGATGCAGCAGAACAACTTTCGCCGAGCGCCCTTGAATATATTGAAGGCCCGTACTTTGAACGTGCCAAAAAGCAAGGAAAAGAGTTCAATTTCTATGAGGATGCTGCTAAAGAAGGCGCGGTGGCAGCCGTTATTGTGGCTTCATTCAATGATTTCAGCGAACGAGCGCGCTCGCACAAGGTAAAACGACTTTCAAAGATTTTTGCAGAGCTAGGTGGTTCGGTGGAGCACGCCAAAGACGAAACGGTGAGTGAGCTACACAGTGTTCACCAAGTTACATCTTATTCGCTCATGCATACAGGTACAGGCCATGCTACGCCACCACTTGTCGACGGCGTATTCGTCCCGATTGACCGTTTTGAAGATTTTGCTACTGCAGTAGACCGTCTTGCGGCGAAATACCACCTAGAGCTACCAATTTATGGCAGGCCACTTGATGAAATATGGTACACACGCCCGCAGCTGCATGTGGGAACTGCTGAAGACAAGAAAAAGATGTTTACACTCATGAACGAATACCAGAAACTTGTGGTTGAACATAACGGTGTATTCTTCGGCGATAGTGGCGAAGGCCGCCTTCGCACATTCATTGCAGAGCAAGCCGACCCTGAAGTAAATGAACTGTTCAAACAGATTAAAGACATCTTTGACCCACGTGGCATCCTGAATACAGGCGCAAAAGAGCACGGCAAGTCACAAGATGTCGGTAAAAACCTTCAGTCGCACTACGACGCATCACGACGCGGTGAATTGCCGCAGTTCTAAGTTCATCGCAGTGCACACAGAGAAATATCAGATCATATTTTTTTGTTCGTAAAACAGAAAACTTTGCCAGTTTTAGGCGGCTGCTGCTCGTCTATATTGATAGTCTGGCCAATTTCGTAAGCCTGAAGCTTTTTCTGCAATTCAGAAACGTCGTAAGGACTGTCTGTAATACCTGGGTTGAAGAAGTCGATAACATTGCGCATATTAGCAAGTGTTTTCCAAAGCCGCCTTGACTCCAAGTCTGCTGCACTATCAATGCCACGTGCGCTGACAATGATAGGAACATTGAGTTCTGCTTTCAGGCGTTGCAAAGTGTGCGTAGGTATATTTTCATGTTTCCGCTGTGGCTCTTTTTTTGTTTCTTCAGGGTCAAGAACCAATTCGCTCGCAAATGCGTGAATAAAACATCTTTCAGCACCTATTTCGTTCACAATGCTCATGACCGAGTCTACTGCTTGTTTTTGCTTTATATCAAAAACGACTTTTGTATTCGGCGTATGCTTCAGCATTTCTAGCGCCGTATCGAGACGAATAGGCTCTTTGAAGCTTTTATGATGAAAAATATACCAGGAAAGAGGGTGTCCAATATATGGATTTCCGTTATCATCGAGCGATATATCGATTTCGATTGCTTCGTGGTTTGCGACAGCCGATGCAAATGTATCTGTGTCAAAAATAAATGAATGGAGGCAAGTAATATACTTCATGGATACTCTAAATTGGTGCCTCTCTACGAAAAGGCTCGAACCCATTTTAGCACGAAGTGCTGAAGCTCAGCCCCGACGCCTGCGCCAGCTAAAGCTGTCGCGCGCCCCGCCAGAAAAACCGCCCCTTGATTCATTTTTG
>JAUIBD010000029.1 GCA_030427525.1 bacterium | reverse complement strand
GATACTTGTTGCCGTTGCAGCTGTAGTAGTAATCGCTGGAGGATGGTATCTAATGCGCGCAGGTAGCGTCGCAGGTACAATTGATAACAGTAAACTACAAGCTGTGTTCTTTACCAATGGCCAAGTATACTTTGGCAACCTAAAAGTAGTAAACAATGAGTATATGAAGCTCACAGACATCTACTATCTACAGGCTAAAACAGCTAGTGAAAAAGATAACCCGCAACAAACTTCAGCTGGCTCTGACGTTCAACTGATCAAGCTCGGTGACGAAATCCATGGCCCAGAAGACCAAATGGTGTTCAACAAAAGCCAAGTCCTCTTCTTTGAGAATCTGAAGAAAGACGGCAACGTTTCAAAGACAATAGAAAACTACCAAAAGAACTAGTTTTTCAGGAGATACCACATGGGGCTCCAGGTACATAAGCGTCGCGTTCCCGTGAAACGGCGCAGTGTCGGGCACCGCCGGTATGCTAAAGAACGCCGTCATGGCACACTGTTTGTCGCGACTGTCAGCAGTGTAGTAATACTTGTGTTGGTGCTTGGCGCTGGGTTTGCCTATGCATGGTACTCGGGTCAAGAACCCGTAAAACTACCAAAAGTGGTGACTGAAGAAAAAAAGGAACCAACTCCTGCCGCTAAGCCAAAGGTACCAAAAAGAGTAAGTGTAGGGGTTGCAACACAGCTAATAACCTCACCAGTTGCACCGGGTGAAGAAGCATCGTTGTCGGTTCACACGAACCCGCTTGCTACATGCAGCATAGATGTTCGGTATGACGATGTGCCTGTCTCTAGCCCCGATTTGAAACCACAGCACGCAGATGAATATGGCGTGGTGAGCTGGGATTGGATTATTGATGAATCTGCGCCCATAGGCACCTGGCCAATTGAAGTGACGTGTTCGTATAAGAAAGAGTGGGGTGTGGTAAAACCAGACCTTGAGATTAGTAATAAAAAGCCAACTACTGCAAATTAGCGAAGCGACTTTATATATTTAATCAGACTATTGTCTGATACCTCGCCATCAGTAGTAATATTGAGTAGTGTGTCATCGATAACGAAGATAATAGATTCTACGCCACTTGCAGATCTGCCTACATGAACAGTGAGATCTTCAACGGTAATTTTTTGCGTCGCAAGGAAATCGTCGGCAAGTTTTTGCACCTTGTTTTCCACGTCACCCTCAAATGCTTTTGGAATGCGCTGCTGGCTTACACGAATCGTCACCTTGCCAATTTTATCCACATAGGCATATACTGGGTCATTTTTTACAGGGCTTATTCTTGTCCAGCCACCATAATCATCGATTGTTTTTCCTGATGGTAGATAGGTCGTATATGTTGGCTTACCTTTCGGGAGCTCTTTTTTCTTTGTTTCTGAAGTTGTCGTCGTATCATCCTTTGAGGTAGTCTTTGCGCCTCCAGAGTCAAACTGTTGAACAAACACATAAACAAGTATGCCAATAACCACAATACCAATCAGTAATGACTTGGGGATACCGTAGAGGAATCGTCGTAATTTTCTGCGCCATGAGGGTGACTGTTTGGGAAGCTTAGTAGTCATATTTTGGTGTGTCGAGCGGTTGTTGCTCGCCTCCAGTGAATGTTCGTCCGTGCATGAGGCGTTTCGACGGATCTGCCGTGAAATATAGACTCAGATCATTAATTGTTGGGCCACGCGACACATCATCTGGGTAGCCATACGTTTGCGAGGCATCAATCGAAACTTGCATGT
>JAUIBD010000005.1 GCA_030427525.1 bacterium | reverse complement strand
CTCCATCTGAGCTCAAAGTGTCCTTAGAAAGCCCAGAACCCTTTTTGACATCAACTAGTTCGCTCACTCTGCGTGTCTGCCAATTGCCAACAAAACCGGGCAGGCGTAGTTTACCGGTGAGGAGTTGCTGCATCAAGCCGTTTTTAAGCTGCTCTTTCAGCGCAATCTTCTGCTCCAGCTTCTCGATATACTCATCCCAAACCTCCAAAACCCCCACAACCCGCTCCTGCTCTGCTAAACCCGGAACCTCTATGGTCACTCGACGAAAGTTGTCATTATACAATCTTGCGATTGTCCCGCTGTCAGTTTGCCAGTTTACGCGAGTGTATGCGTAACCAAGGAACTGATTAGATACAACCTTTTCATCGTGTGATAGCCATATGATGTTGGAGTCTTGAAAGTAAGCAGGCCTTCCATCGTATACTACTGCGCGTCCAATCGTCCCTGATGCTGATAAGAGTATTTCTCCAACTTTTGGGTATGAATATCTTGACTTATAGTCTGCATAAAGCTCACTTGATATGTATGCATCTGCTTCTTTTCCAAACGTGCCAATCTTATAGAACGGAATATCACCAGACGACGAGGTTTGATCTTTCATAACCCGCTTACACATCGCAACTTTTCCAATCGCTCCGAGCTTCTTTATCTGCCAGCTAGTCATCTTTCTTCTCTTTCTCCGCGAGCTGTTGTGATGCTGCTTGCATACGGCGAATTGTTTCGTTTTCTTCGTCTTGCTGGCGTTTTTGCTCTATCTTCTGGCGCAATATCAGCTCGATAGCAAGCTTCATGGTGTCGAAGTAGGCCAAACATTCTTCCTCAGTCAGCTCATGAATACCTTTTGACAGTATGCCATACAGAGGTGTTAGCTTTGACATGCTTGCAGGCAGAAACTTTTTGAGTTTTTGGATTTTTTCTTTCGTGCGGAGTTTTCCGAAATCTTCCTCTTTCAGTTCGAGGTCGTCTGCATGACTCGCATACGTTTCATTGATAAGATTCTCTAGTATGCGCCGTAGGTACACGTACGAACCAATGCCGGTACCGTGCGCCGCCAGCCCGATTGCACGCTTTAGCATGAACATATCTTCTTTGCTCGTAACAGCCTGATATTTTTCCGCGATATCCGCATACTGTACCGTTGCCAACGATGGAATTTGTCCTACTTTCACAATACGCTCGTTGTCATCTGTTGTTACAACAAAGAACGTCAGGTCGTGTCTATCGGCGCGCTTGTCTGTCAGTATTACTGCTTTCAGGCTACCGAGACGATAGGTATAGTCATCTAGGTCAACCATGTCTATTTTGTAAGTCGTTTCACGCTTGTCGTTATGGCTAAATCCATCGACCGTGCCAGAAAATACGTTGCCATCAATATTATTCGATTCAACCACGTCATAGAGTGGAGTTTCAAAATAAAAATCGTGTACAGAAATCTTTTTTCGCACCAGCTGTGTTGCCTCGCTATCCATCATTTTTCTCCAGTTCGGGTTGCGGATTTGGTTGCTGGATATTGTCACTCGTAAATCCATTATCTTCGGTTTGCGGCTTTTGTACAGGCTGCTGAACGTTGTCGACCGTAAACCCACGTGTTTCGATTGGTACTTCTGGCTGCGCTATGTTGGCAGCATCAAACATTTCTCCTACTATACGTTGTTGGCCTGATTGGCTATCGTCACTCATTTTACACTCCTTTGATATAGCATCCCATTAATACAACGAACAAAGTCACCCCGGCTACAAACGTGCTCAGGCTAATACGGTTCAGCCATTCGCTTAGGCGAGCGAACTTGACGTTCTCGAGCCCTTGGCCCAGTGGCGTGGTGAGCGATTTTTTAAAGTTGGCGCTGACGATTCGCTGAGCATCTTTGATCAGTTCTTTGGATACATAGTAGCCTATCATAACTGTAATCACTACCAACACGAAGCATGTAAATGTAAGAAACGACAGCCAGCCGTATGGCTCAAATACGTTGTTGTTCAGCGCGGCAAGTGCCGCCAGCGCCGCGATAGAAAACGTCATGAGTGCTTTGTCGGTCTCGATCGTCACCTGCGTCATCATGTCTTGGTAGCGGAAGAACTGCGAACGATAATCTTTTACGCGCTCATTGACGGAGAGGTCTATAGAACGCGATACAAGATTCTTGAGGATATCTGCAAGCAATCCCATTACAGCCACCCTGCCTCTATATTGACAATGTGGTCATGGTTTGGTATTATAGATGCATAAAGACCTCGGCAGTGTTGGATTACACAAGTCGGGTTCTTTTCATTTTTTAGCCTTTTCATTTGATCACCTCAACTTTTCCGGACTTAGTAATGAGCAGCAACCTCTTCAGGCTATTTGTCATACCTGCCTGATACACAAGTCTGCTCCGTATCTTTGCCATATGGATTTTCGATCGCCGTGCGTCTAATATGACACAGCTCGACTGCTTCATAGCAAGCTGCAGCTGACGCTCGATATTTCGCTTGCCTGTTCCGGTAGGGCTTTTTATCTCCCATGGTTCGTTGCCGATTTTTACATCAGGACTTTTGTAGTGACTGCGCGCCATAAAATGTACATCAGCCCCAAGAAAACGCCCGACAATTTGCGCAGCAGACACTTCGTGCACCTCAGGTGTTGGGTCCACGTCAGCCGGGATAATTACTTGAAACTTCTGCCCTTTGGCCATACTATTTAATCCCTAGCTCCTTCAGGTAATGCTTCATCTGTGCCTCGAGTTTTTCCAGCTGTGGGTTGAGTTCGTCGATAGCCTTGATGGTCGCAGCGATATCGACTTCTTCTTCCTCTTCGAACGTGTCTACGTAGCGGGTGATATTGAGGTTGTAGTCGTTTTCTTTGATTTCTGCTGGGCTAGCGATGTGTGCAAACTTTTCGACATCTTTGCGCGCAGTAAACGTATCAAAAATCTTATCTGCGTTTTCTTGGGTGAGACTGTTTTGCGCCTTACCAGGCTTATACTGCTTCGATGCTTCGATAAACAGGATGTTTTTGTCGTTTTGACGAGCACCGCCCTTTTCCCGCGAGCGATCAATTACGAGCACAGCTACGGGAATAACGGTGGTCTGGAAAAGTCCAGGTGCAAGCCCGATTACGGCATCGACGATGTTTTCTTCGATAAGCTGCTGACGAATTTTGCCCTCTGCGCCACCACGAAACAATACGCCGTGCGGTACAATCACCGCCATGCGACCGGTCTGCGGTTTGAGCGTCTCAATCATATGAGAGATAAACGCATAGTCCCCCTTGTCTTTTGGCGGAATACCGCGCCAGAAGCGCTTGTACGGATCGGCATCTGCACTCTCGGCTCCCCATTTTTTGAGCGAAAATGGTGGGTTTGCTACTGTTACATCAAACTTCATAAGTCCGTCATTCTCTACCAGTAGTGGGTTGTTGAGTGTATCGCCCCATTCAATGTGGGCAGTGTCCATGCCGTGCAAAAACATGTTCATACGCGCCAACTGGTAGGTGCTGCCAGTCGCTTCTTGGCCGTAGAGTGCAAAATTACTACTACCCTGCTTCTTTACTTGCTCACCAGCAAGTAGTAGCAAGCCTCCAGAACCCACGGCTGGGTCGGCAATGCGGTCGCCCGGCTTTGGTCGAGCTAGACGAGCTACCAGTTCGGCAACCGAGCGAACCGTAAAGAACTCACCCGCCTTTTTACCCGCATCCGCACCAAATTTTTCGATCATATACATATAGGAGTTACCGATAATATCTTCTGTGACGTCACGTAGATCTATTTTGTTGAAGTCATCGAGCAGATGGCGCATCATCTTGTTGCGTTGCTGAGGCTTTCCGAGAATCGACTCGGAGTTGAAATCGACACTAAATACACCAGCCAGCTTGTCTTTATTGTGATCCTCGATAGCATGTAATGCGGTATTGATAATTTCGCCAATATTGTCATTTTCCTTTTGGGCGAATACATCGTCAAACGAGCTTTTGGGTGGCAGATAAAACCTCGATGTTTTCATCTTGGCATCGACCCGAGCCTCATCGCCAGCGAAGCGCTCGTGGAATTTCTCGTACTCAGCTTTTGACTTGTCACTCAAGTACTTAAAGAATAGCATCGTCAAGGCATAATCTTTGTACACATCTGCACCGACGGACATTCGTGACGAATCGGCCGCCGACCACAGCACCTTGTTGAGTTCGTCTTGAGTTATTTGAGTCATTGGTTTTCTCCTTGTAGTTGATTTATGACGGAATTGTCGAGTTGCTGTAGCAGCTCGTCCTTGAGTCTTAGTAATTTTCGATTTTCATCTATGACATCGTGCAACCTTACTATAATGTCTTGGGTGGCAACCGGAGGTTGTGGAATCTGGAGCGACGCTATGTCTGGTTTCCGCAGCGATTTGATGTACGCGCCAGTTGCAATTTGCCGCAACGCCGCTTGGCCGTAAGCGGAGTTGAGGTATCGTGCTACAAAACGAGGATTGAGATCGTCCAAAATTGGACGCAACACAAACACCGACGACGCGGCAATCGCTGGCAGTAAGTCTGGTGTAACCGTACGCGCAACAACGCTGCCGCGAGCACTTATCAATATGTCACCAGCTTGCAACATATGGCGCGGGTTATCAAAAGCGATGCGCGGAACACTAGCTAACCGAGCCGCTGTGATATCACCGGCCTGTACTACTGCGGTATTGCCAGGTTCCATGGTCGCGATGGCATCACGAAAAGTGTAACCCGTAGAGATTGTGAATAGTTGTCGTAACTCCATCATATAACCGATTATACTCCGAAATCTAGCGTTGTCAAATACAAACGTAGCGTTACAGAGATTATAATACAGTTGTGCTTTGATTTTTTGTAATTATAACGTGGTCGATCAGCTCGATACCGATGATTTCGGCAGCTTGCCGCAACCGATCAGTCACATTTCGATCTGCATCAGAAACGTTAATACTCCCGCTAGGATGATTATGGGCGATAATGATACTCGCAGCGCGGTCGGTGATAGCGTCGGCAAAGACTTCGCGTGGATGAACGAGGCTGCTGGTGAGTGTTCCGATGGTGATGACACGCTTGGCTATCAGTCGATTTGCGCCGTCGAGCGTGAGGCACACGAAGTATTCTTGCTTTTTGTCACGAATGTCAGCTAGCTGTGCGACAGCCTTTTCTGGCGAATCGATAATGGGCCGTTCTGAAACTTCGAACTGTCTTCTCCACAGCTCGTAACCCGCCATAATCTGTGTGGCTTTAGCGGGGCCGAGGCTTTTGATACCTAATAGATCTTCGTACGTCAGCTCGCTGCCCTTATCTGAAATGAGCTTCTTTACGTCTCGTGAGATTTTTGTCACATCCGAGTATGCATTGCCGCTGCCAATGATTGCCATCAACAACTCGAGGTCGCTCAACTTTTCAGAGCCATATCTCGCCAGCTTCTCTCGTGGTCTGTCGTCTTTGTTTCTATCCTTGATGCTAACCATTGGCATTATTATACGCTGAATTATATAATTGTTTATCTAATTCAAAAACGGGCTCTCGGATTTGTCGACGAAGCGGTGGTGGAGTTCATTTTATTGAAGCCATTGGGTCTTGGGAGCAGTACCGCCCACAAGGCACGTTCGCTGGGCGTGGAGTCATTCACGAGATCGCAGTTTGCCATACGTAAAACATAAAATATGGCGAATCGACCGCAGGGAGTTATCTCGTGACCACGACCTGGCGTAATGTGACTTATGGCGACGGTACTGACATCCCGAGTCGTTCCTTTGGTACTTTCATCGAAAGAAAGTACGTTTTTGCTACCTTTTGACACCAAAAGTAGTCGTTGGTTCTGCGAAAAATAGGCAGAACGCACAACCTTGGGTATTTACAAAAACCGTATTTTCTATTATAATCTGCACTTGTGTCAAACGCCCTTTAATAACACCCGACAGAGAGGATAGGTTCTGATGAATCTGTCTGTTGCACCCGAACGACTGCTTCCCCGCGACTCGCAGCCCGTCTACGGGCCCGAGGCCGAGCTGCTGATCTCCGGCAAGACCGTCCTGGTCACCGGTGCAGGTGGCTCGATCGGTAGCGAGATCGTCCGACAGTGTCGGAATCTCGGAGCCGCGAGGATCATCAAGGTCGACATCGACGAGCGAGCGCTCTTCGAGCTGTCGCTCGACCTGAACGGCCACGCGTTGTTCGGCCCCTCGGACGACCTGTATCTGATGGATGTCAGCGACCACATGGCGCTGAGCACCCTGATGGCGGCGACTGGACCGGACATCGTGTTCCACGCCGCCGCGAAGAAGCACCTGCCGCTGACCGAGGCACACCCCGACATGGCGATTCGCGTCAACGTGTTCGGTACGCGCTCGGTGGTGTTGGCTGCCCTGGAGAACAACGTACCCCAGGTCGTCAACATCAGCACCGACAAGGCGGCCGACCCCAGCTCGATGCTGGGCTGGTCGAAGCGTCTAGCTGAGCTGGTGGGAGCCCACTACACGAACACCGAGACGCTCGTGACGAGCGTGCGTTTCGGCAATGTGCTGGGCAGCAACGGCTCGCTGCTTCCCGTGATCCAGCACCAACTGGCTCGCGGACAGCTGATCCGGGTCACTCACCCGGACGTCACGCGCTACTTCATGACCATCCCGGAAGCGACTGGGCTGGTGATCGAGGCCGCGCGCATGTCCCAGGGTGGAGAGGTCTTCATCCTGGACATGGGCACCCCCGTGCGCATCGTCGACCTGATCGAGGACTTCGCCCGACTGTCTGACCAGCCGCTCCCCCTGATCGAGTTCATCGGTCTGCGACCTGGCGAGAAGCTCCACGAGGAGCTTTTTTCGAGCCAGGAAGAGCACAGCCCGACCCCCCACCCGCGTGTCAACATGGCGCTGGTGAAGAGCGAGGTGAACGTGCCTGCAACACTGGAGGAGCTCGACGGCCTCCTGAAGTCCGGCGCCAGCGCAGAAGTTCTGCGTGCGGCGCTCACCCTCAACAACGAAGGAGCAACATGTGGTGGCTTGCGCTGATTGCGCTACCTCTGTTCTGGGTCAGCGTCGACGTCTTCGCGAGCCTGCGGGCCCGTAAGTACAAGAACGTCGCACTGACTGACGGCTGGAGCGAGGACTTCTCGATCCTGGTCCCCATCTACGGCAGCATGAACTACCTGGTGAACCTGGACTACCTGGCACGCTTCGGCGACCGGGTGGTCCTGTGTACCACCAGCGGCGAGTCGGACGAGTTCTACAACGAGCTTGTCGATGTCGTCGAGCAGTACGGCTTTCGGCAGTACATCAGCCCCTACAAGGCCGTGACGTCGTCGAAGAAGCGACGTACCGGCGGCGTCATCCGAGACCGTGTCATCCGTGACGCACTGAGCTCTATGGTGGGGCTGGGGGCCTACACCGTGTGCATCGACGCCGACACCGCGACAGCAGATCCGCTGGAGAAGCTGGTGGGAGCCCTGGAGCAGTCGGATGCCGACTTCGCTTCGATCGAGCTGGTTCCGCAGTCTGACGGAGGAATGCTCGTGCAGCTACAACGGCACGAGTACCGCCAGTCGATGCGGATGCGCTTTCTGCTGCCGTGGATGATCTCTGGAGCCTGCCACGTGGGCAAGACGGAGGTCTTCCGAGACATCATGCAGCGGCACTCGTTGTTCTTCCAAGGCAACGACGTCGAGGCCGGTCTGCTCGGAGAGCAGCTGGGCTACAAGGCGGTGCACCTTCCGTTCGACGTCGACACCGAGGTTCCGTCGCGGCTGAGGCCGTGGTGGCGCCAACGTATCGCGTGGGCCGGCGGCGAGTTCCGGTTGTTCATCACCAACTTCCGGTACGTCATCAAGCACCCTCTGCTGTGGGTGTACGGTGGTCTGATCACCATCATGATGGTCGGACTGCGGTGGTGGACGCTGATGGAGCCGTCGTGGGTCCTGCTGGGAGTCGCCGTGCTGTACTACGCGAGCGTGATCTGGGTGAACTGGGAGACGCGCAACAGGTGGCTACTACTGATGCCGCCCTACGCGTTGTTCAACAGCCTGATCCTCACTCCCATCGGTGTCGTCTGGTACTTCGTGATGGCAATCCCCGAACGCAACTTCGGGGTGATCCGCCCGAACCGGCCCTTCAAGGCATGACACGTGCTGGGACGGGAGGCCTCCTTCACAGGAGCGCCTCCCGTCCCAGAGTCAACAGAGTTGATGACGTGCTCGTCAATTGTGTCGACTTTTGAATAAATCTTTATAATATATTCAGGTTTCTTGGGGTCTGGGGCTCTACGGGGTCTGGGGCATCTGCAACAACCCGATAGCAAAGCACCGGTGGTTTTACTGCGCGGCGAGGACGACCCCAAAGGGGCGACCACCGGGAGTTCCGCAGTTGCCAGAAAAGCAAAGGAGCTTTGCACTCGGCGGAGTGAAGCCGCCCCAGAGGTTTGGCTTCGTTTGCCTACAAAGGAAGCGGTTTTGCTACTTTTGCCGCCCAAAAGTAGTTGTAATAGTTATTGATGAATAGCCACCCGCACCGCAGGCGTTAGATGAACAAAGCTTTCGTACACAGGGTCTTGTTGAACAGTGCGAACACCTTCGTCAGATAGCTCGGCGGTGTGTACATTCTTTAAGCGAAGGGCTGCTACAAATCGTCCACGATCGTGATTGGCGGCACGATGCCATGGCGGCAGTTCGATAGCAGCTGCGCCCGCAACTGATCCAACCACGGTTTTTTCAGCATCGAACTTTACGAGCTTACAAATTTCTTCACCTCGCATTCCATACATATTGCCAGTTCCTTGCACAGTCACTCTTGGTCCGTCAGCAAGCGGCGAACCTTCAATGACATGGTCGAGATGTGGCTGCAAACTACGCATAAATTCTTTCACGCCACCAATTGGAATAGAATCATCGTATAGCGCCGCACAGTACAACGCACGCTCTGAGACAATCTGCATTAGCGATGAAAGCGAATGTTCAATTTCGTCTATACTGGCTTGTGTTGCGGGCTCGCGATCTTTGCCACCACTATATTGTTGTGTCATAGGCACATTTTACCCCTAGGAATAGAAAATACAAGCGTTAGCGTGAAAGTGCTAAAATATAATTAGCAAATAAACGAAAGAAACAGTATGAAGGTACAAGGCAAAGTAGTAGTGGTAACAGGCGCCGGCGGTGGCATTGGCGGCGAGGTGGTGGCCGAGCTACTAAAACGTGGCGCAAAAGTGGCCGCCGTAGATCTACGCGACGAATCACTGCAAGCACTGAAAGAAAAACTATCTGCGGGCGAAAAGCTAAGTACATATGCACTGAACATTAGCGACCGAAAAGCCGTAGAAACATTACCCGCACAGGTAGAAAAAGCCCACGGGCACATAGATGGTCTCGTAAACTGCGCAGGTATAGTGCAGCCATTTGTAAAGGTGAATGACCTGGGGTACGACGACATAGAGCGCGTGATGAACGTGAATTTTTATGGCACGCTATATATGACAAAATCGTTCCTACCTGCCCTGCTACTTCGCGAAGAAGCACACCTGGTGAACGTAGCCAGCATGGGTGGCTTTTTGCCAGTGCCTGGCCAGAGTGTGTACGGTGCCAGTAAAGCAGCTGTAAAATTACTCACCGAAGGCTTGTACGCCGAACTGTTAGAAACGAGCGTACGCGTAAGCTTGGTATTCCCTGGTGCAACCAAAACCGACATTACCAAAAATTCTGGTGTAAATGCCCCAGCTAGTGCCGAAGCCGACGAAGCGGCAAAGAAGTTCCCGATGCTGCCTGCCAGCGAATCAGCCAGGCTAATCGTAGACGGCATGGAAGCAAACAAGCCACAGATATACACCGGCAAAGATTCGAAAATGATGAACAAACTTTACCGTGTAAGCCCAGTGTTCGCCACCAAGCTGATAGCCAAGCAAATGCGCTCGCTATTGAAGTAGTTTAATACAAGATTATTGACTTTTTATAAAGCTTATGCTATAATGCAAAATAGGCCTCTTTCCAGAGGTTAGGACCCCTACAACCCACAGGAGCGAATTCTCTTGAAGCACATGCTGCAAGTCGTTCGGGAGTCTTACGGACTCTCCGTCGCCGATCTGGCAATCCTCTCTGACATCTCGATGTCGGCGATCTACCGGATCGAGAACCCGGAGAGAAACCCCTACAAGACGAACGAAGGCGTAGCTAAGGCCTTGGCCGATGCGCTGGACTGCGAGGTCGGCGACATCTTCAGCCACAACGAGCTCTCGCACCTGGGTCGACCGGCCCATACAGGCAAGCCGATCGCGCAGCTGGCGCCCGACGCGTTCATCAACGAGATGACGTGCCTGGGCTGCCATCTGATCGCTCCCGTTCACATCGGGTGCGAGAACTGCGGTGAGCGCATCGCAGCCTGACAACCCCCGAAGAAGTTCCCGTGACCAACTCACGAGAGGACCCCCTCGGGGGTTCTTTCGTATTAAAAAATATTGACACACCGAATCTTTCTGCTAATGTTTAAGTAGGATTCAGGGGAAAACCGGGAAGTACCTAGACAGGAAGGCAATGACGTGACAGTAGCCCAGCAACCTGCTCACCATCATGTCACACCGCTGGAAGCCTTACGCGTGGCGAAGGGCTGGACAATCGCAGAGCTCGCACGGCGCGCTGGTGTCTCACGGTTCGTGATTCAGAACATCGAGGGTCGCACAGCCGTGCGGTTCAGGACCAACCGGCAGTGTGGCATGGCGCTGGCAGTAGCGCTCGGCGTGCCTATGTCTGACATACTCGATGAGAAGTTCGACGTGTCAGACAAAGGCACACCAGGCGACAAGCCTCATGGTCAGCCTCGGCGTAGCACGCTCGCCGTGGCGATCTGTATCATCTGCCACCTCGAGCTACCTGCATCGGGCGCCTGCTGCGACTAGCAGACCTCGCCTACCCCAAGTCTCAACCCCCGAGAGGAGACAGCGCTTCGGCGCGTGAGACCCCTTCGGGGGTTTCGCATGGCTTAGCTAGCTTTCCCATGCAAAATCGCGATGGCCAAAGTGGCCATAGCGGGCGGTTTGTTCGTAAACAGGGCGTTTTAGATCAAGCGTTTGTATGATGCCGTTTGGTGATAAGTCGTAGCCTTCGACTTGTACCTGCACACCGTCTATTGTCACCGTAGCTTCCAGTGGCTGATCGTACCCAATAGCATAGGCCAAGTGGCAAAATACTTCGCTTGCTCCTCGTTTTTTCAGGTAATCGAGCGCAATTTTACGCGCCATATACGCCGCACTGCGGTCTACTTTTGATGGGTCTTTACCAGAAAAACAGCCACCACCTATAGGAATACGCGGGCCGTAATTGTCTACTACCAATTTGCGACCCGTCAGGCCAGCGTCAGCATCGAAGCCGCCTTGGTGCCAGTCACCCGTAGGGTTCACGTGGATTGGCGAGTCTGGAACAAGCCGCGTACCACACCCGGCAGCCCATTCTTTTACCGCAGCTAAGAGTTCATCGTGGGCTGAGTTTTGAAAACTCGCTACCGCCGCTACTATTTCGCCATCTTTTAGCGTTACTTGGGTTTTGCCATCGAATGGCCATTTTTCATACAAATATTGGTTCAGCGAACGAGCTAGTACAACTTCGAGTGGCAAAAATTCAGGTGTTTCGTTGCATGCATAGCCAACCATAATGCCTTGGTCGCCGGCTCCGCCCGTGTCTACACCACGGGCAATTTCGCTACTTTGTTTAGCCAAGTGAATTTCTAGCTCTATATCGCCAGCAATGCGCTTAACAATTGGTTCAAGCGCTGGGTGCGAGTTACTAGACACCTCGCCGGTGATAAAAATTTTACCGTGCCCGCCAACTGTTTCGACTGCCACGCGCGCGTCTGGGTCTTCACGCAAATACGCGTCTAGAATTGCGTCCGATATTTGGTCGCATAGTTTGTCTGGGTGTTTTGGCGACACAGACTCCGCCGTTCGATAGAATGTCATATATCTATCCCTTTCTTGGGCTGAATGGAGCACCTTGCACAATATATGCTGGTTGCTAGCGGGTCATCGAGTCAGTTCTCTGGCCGCTTCGTGATATTAAATTGTTAAGCTTTCCTATTGTAGCAGATTACACGTGCTGGGCGCCATGTTCGCTGCCTGCTGCCGCCGCGACGGCTTCGATGACAGCCGTAGCTTCGGCTTCTTTTAGCGTGCGGTCGTGATGCGTTAGCATTACGCGCAAGGTGATGGTTTTATGTTCACTATCATCATCTGCCTGGTAAATGCTTTGTGGCGTGAGTTCAACTTCAATGTCGTTTGCGGCTGACTGCGCGGCGTTTTTGGCAGTTTCAAATACACTAGCATATGGAACACTGCTGGCAACTTTCAGTGAAATGTCTTGCCAGGTGCTGGGGTAGCGTGACAACGGGCGATAGCCTTTTTCACTTTGCTTTAGTACGTCTAGATGCACTTCGAACCCTGCGCTGTAGGCTGGTAATTTGAATGCATCGCGAACTTTCGCGCTAAACTCGCCTACCACGCCCCAAATTTGGCCGTCTTTTACAATCACCGCCGATCGTTTTGGTGCATAGGCTGAACAAAGCTGTGCGCCCCATTCGTCGGTAGAAAGGTCAAAGTCAGCAAGTGGCTGTAGCGTAATAGTTTCTAGCTCAATCAGCTGTTCTAGGTAGTTTCGTGCCTGGTAGTATGCGCCGCCGGCTGGTTTTTGCTTGTCGCCATATGTCAGCACAAGAGCGAGGTGCGAATCTTCGTTCGGCACAGATGGGTCTGTTTCATCCATTTCGCCCTTGAAGTGCGTTTTGCCTAGTTCAAATAAAGCGAACTGGTCGTAGCCCGCGCGGTAGTTCATGTGAACTTTTTCTAGCAAACTACTCGTGACACTCAGGCGGTAGTACTGCAGATCTGGGCTGAGAGCGTTTGATAGCTTGAAGGCGTGCATGGCATCTTGGCCAGCTTTTTGAATAGTGTTTTCGTGCACAAAGCTGTAGGTCAGCACTTCGTTGGCACCCGCAGCCGCGAGTTTGTTGCGAACGGATTGCTTCAGTACAAGTTCGGTGTTTTTCGGCGCTGGCGTGGTGTGGCGTAGTGGCAGTTCGCGGGGTAGCTTATCGAACCCGTACAAACGGCCGACTTCTTCAACAATATCTTCTGGCAGCTCAATATCGGTACGCCAAAACGGTGCATGAATAAGTACTTCACTTTCTGCACCATCATCTGGGCGATACGTTGCGAATTGTGCTGGGCGCAGAATATTTCCTATCTGAATGGCATTGAGTTCTAAACCAAGTCGTTCGTTTACAAAACTCGCATCTAGCCGTAATGGCTCGTGTATACTTTCTTGGTTTTTAACCGATTTATCACCGCTAAGGTCGGCCACATCACTTGCCTGCTGCGCGCCAGCTATACTGCCCATAAGTTGCATAAGGCGGTTTAGTACGCGGTGATTTTGCAAGTATGACTGACCTTTATTGAAGCGGGTGAGAGCATCGGTAAAGACACCGTGACGCATAGCAGTTTTACGTACGGCATACATATCGAACGTGGCGACTTCCAGTACAATGCTTGTCGTATCGGCAGAAACCTCACTGTTATTACCGCCCATTATTCCAGCCAGGCCAATGGCACCCTCGCCGTCGGCTATCACGATATCGTCTGTGCTCAGAGTGTAGGTTTTACCATTGAGCAGTTCAAGCTGTTCGCCTTCATTCGCCATGCGCGCATTTAACGTGTGGCCACGCAGCTTGTCGTAATCGTACGCGTGAGTTGGCTGCGCCGTAAGTAGCATAATGTAGTTTGTAAGGTCGACCACGTTGTTGATAGGCTTTGAGCCCCAACGAACCAACGTCGTTTTCAGCCACATTGGGCTTTGGCTAACTGTCACATTGTTTAATACGACGGCCATAAAACGAGGAACGAGCTGGGGGATGTCGTTACTAACCGCAAGATCTAGACCTTCGGCTGGTTCAAATGTGCACTCTCGCCAGTACCAGTCGGCATCATCGGTGAATTGTTCGGAATGTTCAGTGGCACTTGGTTCGGGCTGCAGTATTGCCCGAATTTCACGCGCGACGCCGAGTTGCCCGAAAAGGTCTGGGCGGTGGGTAAACATTTTGTTTTCAATGTCGATAATCGTGTCGTTTAAGTCGAACGTGTCGGCAAAACTGGCGCCTACATCCAGCGATTTTCCTTCGGCAACATCTGTCTCTACTAGTTCTACAATGCCGTTGTGGTCATCGCCGATGCCTAGCTCTTTAGCGCTTGCCAACATGCCGTTGCTGACTACGCCGCGAAGTTCTTTTGGCGACAGAACAAATGGTTCAGGGTCGTTCGCAGTAGATGGCACTGTAGCCCCCGGCTTCAACCACACAGCCATAATGCCAGGGCGCACATTTGGCGCACCACACACTACTTGAGTTAGCTCGCCACTGCCATCGTCTACCATACAGACATTTAATTTGTCTGCGTCTGGATGCTTTTCACATTCTACAACGCGCACAATAACCGCGCCTTCGTAGCGCACACCAAGGTCTACAACTTCTTCAACGCCACCAAGTTGCTGATTTATTTTCTGCACTAATTCATCTACAGAAATATCGACAGGCGTGAATTGTTTGATTGTATTCAGACTAACGCGCATGTATTATCTCCTGTTCGGGCGACCAAAGTGGTGCATCTACAAGAAGCATCTTTAGCGTGCCGCCGAATGTAAAAATAGAATTATTTGGTAAATGCACTAGGTCCCCAGAGCTGACATCTTCTTTTACGCCATCCACAATAAAATAGCCGTTGCCGGAGATTACGTAATATAATCGCTCGACTTCTTTTTCCTGTAGGGTAACTGTCATTTCGTCGTCACATTCTATTATTAGGGCATCAATTAGAGCAGAATTGACCTTAAACTCCTTGCCGTGATGGCCATTCACATCACGAAATTTATAGTCAGTTGGCTCTTTGGATACGTGACTCATCTAACTATCTCCTGTAGCAATTCTGGAAATTCTTTTGTTCCTAAATCTTCCTCACAGAAATGGCCTTTGTTTTGTAGCTCAACATAGCGAATATCTTTGATGTCTTGCTTGATTTTGGCAATACTCTTTTGTACTGCAGGTAAATCGTTTGTAGAGGCTAGTAAAACTGTATGTTTCGTTCGAACTGATAGATTTGGATCTATCTCAAATTGGAAAAATGTTTCATCGAATGGTTCAGTTCCCGTGTTGTAGCCGAGCCATGGTGCGACTAATACGACTTTGTCTAGCTTCAGCTCTGGATGTTCACTCAGGTAGCGAACTATAAAGCCGCCGCCACAGCTGTGCCCCACTAAGATTGTTTCAGGCGTAAGCTCATAGCGTTCAAGTTCCTTTTTCCATACATCGTACTGCGGATAGAATGAGTTCGGCATTTCTAACGACACTGTGTGTATGTCGCGAATCATCAATTGTTTCGTGAGCCAGGGGAACCAGTGCTGGTTGCTAGGTGACTCTTCTTGCGGATCCGTAAATTCAGCTTTGGTGTTCCAGCCGTGAATAAGAATTGCTTGTTTCATCTTAAAACTGCCTCAAGAAATCTAATTTAGCACTTTCGAAATGGCGGACGTCTTCGATTTGGTGCTTCATCATAACCAAACGATCGATACCGCAGCCAAATGCGAAACCGGTGTATTCATTCGGATCAATGTCGGCAGCTTTTAATACATTCGGGTGAATCATGCCACACCCTAGTAGCTCTACCCAACCTTCGCCACTACAAACTTTACAGCTATCATCTTTGCCTTCGCAGAATGGACAACTGAGAGCGAACTCGAAACTTGGTTCGGTGAACGGGAAATAGAATGGGTTCACACGAACGTCGAGTTTCTTGCCGTAGTATTCTTCGAGAAACTTTTGTAGTGTGGCAATTAGCATGCCTGCGTGTACGCCCTTGGCAACATAAATACCTTCTAGCTGATAGAACGTGTGCTCGTGGCGAGCGTCGAGGTCTTCGTTGCGGAATACGCGGTCTGGCACGATGGCGGCGATAGCTTCACCGTCTGCTAGATTTTGTTTATATTTTTTCAGAATACGATTTTGCATGGTGCTAGTATGAGCTGGCGCAACAAACGGCTCGCCATCTGTATCTTTTTCTTCAGTCATAAAGGTGTCGTAATCGTCGCGTGCGGGGTGACCTTTTGGAAAGTTGAGCGCTTCAAACATATGGTACTGGTCGTCAATTTCACGAGATTGCTCTACTACGTAGCCCATGCGTCCGAAAATATCGCTGAGTTTTGCAATCTCTTGCGTAAGAGGATGTATGGTGCCGTGTTGGCTTGGCAATAAGTCTGGTTTGGAAGCGTTTGTATCGAATGGAGCCGTGACATCAATAGCGGGAAGTTCGTTTGCCGCGTGAGCATCGGCCGCAACTTTTTCTTTTAGTTCATTTGAAAGCTGATTTATAGCCTGGCCAAAAGCCCCACGCTCTGCGGGCGGAAGAGATGGAATTTTACCAAATAGCTGTTTCAGTTCTGCAGATTTTAAGATGTCGCTTTTGGTTTCAAGCGTTTCGTAGCGCGCTAGCAGCTGGTCGCGCACGGCAGCAATGTCATCGTGAGAACTCATCTGTTAGTAAGTATACCTTTAGCTAGTGGCAACGACAAGCCACACCAATGCAACGACTGCTGCTATGCCAATGAGTAGCCACACCCATGCAAGCGATGTGGTTTGTTTAGTGTCTTTTATGTAAGCAGAGTCCGTAACGCCATCTGGTAGTTCACTATCACCGCCCTCGGCACGCTTTTTGGCCTTTTCAACCAGCTCAGCCTCGATGCGCTTTTGTAGCTCGGTGCGTTCGTTTGTTTTCGGAATAAGTATCGACATAGTTATTCTATTATATCACTAGGCTTTGGTTACTTTCAGGCTGACTATGCTATACTGAAACCATATTTTCATATAAGGAGGGAAATATTCTATGGCAACGAAAAAAACTGCCTCGACTGCCAAAAAGAAGACGACCGCAAAAGCGAAGTCGGCTCCAGTCGCCAAGAAAACAACAACTACCGTAAAAACTGTTAGTGCATCTAGCCGCGCAGCAAAGAAGTTTAACTTCAGCCGCTCGCCACTGCTAGCCGCATCAGTTGCTGAATTTATCGGTACCTTTATCTTTGCAGCCGTAGTACTAGCTGTATCAGGTCAACCGCTATTTATTCTGTTCGGTCTCGCAGCAGTAGTACTTGCTATTGGTGCTATGTCTGGTGCGCATGTAAACCCACTGCTAACAGTTGGTGCATGGGCTACTAAACGTATTAGTGGCGTTCGCGCTGTAAGCTACCTTGTAGCACAGGTACTCGGTGCCTTGATGGCACTTGTTGTCATGAATGCATTTGTAAACGCTGCTCCTGAAGTTAGCAGCCAAGCTGCTCAGTTTGGACAAACTGCTCCAGAACTATTCAAGGCAGCTGAAATTCCTGAAGGTAAGCAATGGGTTGTGCTTTCAGCAGAACTACTGGGTGCTGTTGTGTTCAGCTTTGTAGTAGCCAGTGCACTACGCATGAAGGAACGTGGTGCGGCAGCACTTGCCGTAGGTGGCGGTCTGTACGTAGCATTGCTGCTAGCAGGTAGCGCAGCAAGCTACGTAGGTGCAAACGCTGTTGTAAACCCAGCTGTTGCCAGTGCATTGCAAGCTGTTAAATGGGACCTATGGCCAATCATGGTGTATGTACTTGCACCACTCGTTGGTGGTGTACTCGGCTTTGCTCTAAACGACCTTGTAACCAAAGAATCTGAAGCTAAATACTAGTTTCTAGCATTCAAAAACGTCCGCTTTATAGCAAAGCGGACGTTTTATATTGACATGATTTAATTCTCAGAATACTATCAGGGTATATGCACCACGGGAGGTCCATATGATACATCAAATCCATAATGCCACCACAGCGGTGCAAGGGGGAAAGAATGATAAAATTTAAACATTTTGCGGTTGCGCTCATTTTAGCCGTAGCAGCAATCTCATCACTGGGCACATCTGCATATGCAGCTACGTGTTCATCTACGAATGCTCGTACCCTTAAACAAACCGTACCTCTTGAGTGGGACAGTTGGGTACGCACTACGGCCAATCAGCAGTATGCCGGCAGTGGTACTATAGACGCGACAGTACAACTTTATTACGGCAACTGTGGAACCGCATATAGAAAAGTTGCGCCCGTCGCTATTGTTGTTTGCGTGAACTCCATCAACAAATCAAGTGACCCATATTATACAGGGCTAAGCCCTAGTTTAGTTGTTCAGGATCAGACGAATGGGGGGAATGTTCATGCATATTTGTCTAGTTGGACGACTGAGAGTCCCGCACTGAGCGCGAGTGGCTGCACAACTTATAGCGATTTAACTCAAACAAGTAATGTAAACGGTGCCCTGTGGTGGTATTTCACACCAGACAACCCAGAGTGGCGTGTTACCTTAGAGCCGAATCCTGTTACGGGACAGGGCATCTCCACATACTACAAGCCGTCTACTGGATTCCAGTTATTTGATCTGAAGAAGTCAGTTCTTGTAGAAGACTGGGTATAGGAACTAACGTAGCTAAAAGCTCCTCCACTGAGGAGCTTTTTGTTTAGTCTGAACTCGGCTTATCAAGTTGTAGTGGATCTACAGAGGAATCGTTCCCCGCAATTTTTACGACGTCTTTGTCTACTTTGCTAAGCTCTTTATGTGCCGAGTTATAGTGATTGACCGTTGTTGACAGACTAGCACCAAGTTTCTGCATGAACACCTCAAACTTACCAATATGCTGGCCTAGTTTCCCTACGCGCTTTTGAATATCTTTGGCTTGTTCTTCTATCTGCAAACTGCGTAGGCCCTGAAGCACGGTTTGTAGGTACGCCATGAAGCTAGTTGGGCTAACGATAATCACCCGTTTGTCACGGAAGGCATATTCTATAAGGTCGCGCGAACTGCCGCCTTCCCCAATGTTATTTATTAGCAAATCATAATACAACGACTCACTAGGAATGAACATGAACGCGAAGTCCATTGTATTTTCACTAGGCCGAATGTATTTACTGGTTTCGTCTATTCGCAGCTTTAGGTCACTCTTTACTTTGCCTAGAAGGGCTTCACGCTCTTTACCGCTGGCCTCAATCATACGATTATAGTTTTCTAGACTGAACTTGCTGTCTATTGGCAAAATCTGCTCTTTTTCAAGAAAAATCACCGCATCTACAATTTCGCCATCTTTAAATTTGTACTGCATTTGAAACCTGCCAGGTGGCAGCACATTGTCGAGAACTGTTTGCAAGTAGTATTCGCCAAAAACACCTCGCTGTTTTGGGTTTGACAGTACATTTTGCAACGTTTTTAGTTCATCAGCTACATCAACAACTCGCCTATTGGTTTCATCGAGTTTTGCCAAGCGTTGAGTAACATCTGCCACCAACTTCGCACTTTCTGAGAGTTGTTTTTGTACCGACTGTTGAATATTCGTGTTTGAACGTTCTAATTTGTCGCCCATGGCAGTTTGTAGCTGACCAATACTACGAGTCAACTCGGTCACGTCGCTCTTCATGAGCTCTACCGCACTAGCATTTTTTAGTTCTTTGAGGCGCTGGTTTAAGACAAAGATAACCAGCCCAAAACCGGCCACAATAGCCGCTAATACCAACATAACCATAAGTTCTGTAGTCATGGTTCTAGTATAGCACTTAGGCGGTGAGCACGAGTCGCACGATAACAACCGCAAGTGTGGCTAACGCCAAGGCAATCACTAGGCTGATGGGTTGCACTACCCAAGCAAATAGCATATAGCTAAGGCCAAAGGCTGCTGCAATTACCAACGTTGCTGGCAACCAAGCGAGGCCAGTGATGACACCAAACACGCCCCACATAGAAAGACCAACCGCAAGAATAACAAGCAGCGGCCTATATACCCGTTCACGTACAAGAAATACCAAGCCTACCATTGAGCCTAGAATAATAGCAACAGCGCTAGCGAAGCCTTCTTTGTTGCCACAGCGTGCCGTTAAATCACCTGCTCGACACATGATTGGTTCGAAAACAAAATTTAAAAGCAGTAAATACAGTGCATAGGTAACGACGCCAACCAAGAGGCCAATTAGCCCTATCGATACCAGCGCACGCCAGTTCATTGTCGCCCACACGGTTCGAGGATCTCGCGCCTCAATCATTTTTGCCATATGTTTCTCCCTATTTGACTAGGCCTATTGTATCAGCTTTTTGTTTTCGATGCGACATCGTGTTTTGGTGAATCACCCGCTGGCACCCATTATATCTTTACAGGCGATGACTACACCCCGACAACATCTAGTAGTACGTGCAATGAATGCAACTGGTATTACATCTAGGTAGGCACTGATTTGTGCCATTATTTCTATAAACATATATGGAATTATTGTGGCATTCTGTATACTAGTGGTATGGGAGAATTTTTACTACGAATATTGATAGCTGGCGGTATTATGGGCGTGCTAGACGCGTTTTGGCTGGCAGTTGTCGCAAACAAATTTTATAAAAGCCAAATAGGCCAGCTGCTACTGGAAAAGCCAAACATGGTGGCCGCGGTTGCCTTTTATGTCATCTACGTGGTGGGTATCGTGGTGTTCGCACTCACACCGGCACTCGAGAAAGACTCTTGGCTGCTAGCAGCGGGACTCGGTGCACTGTTTGGATTTATAGCATATGCAACCTACGACCTGACAAATCTGGCCACGCTTAAAGATTGGCCACTGAAACTTGTTATTGTTGACCTGCTATGGGGAGCAGTACTTACCGGAACCGTTACTACGCTTTCTTTCTTCGCATTGAAACAACTAGGAATGTAGCATGAGCGCGTTTTTGTACGATATAGTGTGGAGTTTTGTTGCCGCACTTGGTTTTCTGACCCTGGTGTTCGCCTATGGGTACACGAAAAAACGCTACGATATCATCGACTCCGCTTGGGGCCCTGCGTTTATAGTGATTGCGCTGAGTTTAGTTGTACGTGAGAGCAACCTCACACCAGTCACACTGGCGCTACTTCTGATGGTGAGCGCGTGGGGAATACGATTGTCGTACCACATTTATTCACGTTTTCGAAAATCAGAAGCCGAAGACCCGCGGTATATTGAACTACGTAAAAAATGGCCGAAACGCTTTATTCCTCTGCAAATTTACCTTCGCATCTACCTAGTGCAAGCAGTATTGGCTACGTTAGTGTCGCTACCAGTAATTTTAATTATTGGTGGCACCATCTTGCCATTAGTTACGCTTGCATCGCTAGGCATCGCTGTGTGGCTGGTTGGCTTCTGTATCGAGATTATTGCCGATGCTCAGTTACGCATATTCTTGTCTGCTCCTGAAAACAGGGGTAAGATTATGCAAGATGGCCTATGGGCGTACTCGCGCCACCCGAATTATTTTGGCGAAATATTGCTGTGGTGGGGTATCGGAATCATGACGTATGGCACGCCTTACGCACTCATTGGCTTTATGGGACCACTTGCCATTACTCTTCTGATTGTATTTGTATCGGGTATTCCGCCCGCGGAGAAACGCGCCAGCACCAAGCCAGGCTGGAAAGCCTACGCAAAAAAGACAAATGCACTTGTGCCCTGGCCACCAAAAGAAGACTAGTTCTTGAGGTAAACGTGCTTTTAGGGTACAATGCTTGAGAGTTCGATTATTTCTCTCCTGGCTTTTGTTGGGGATTAGCCAAGTGGTAAGGCAGTGGGTTCTGGTCCCATGATCGGGGGTTCGAATCCCTCATCCCCAGCCAGGAGAAAAGTAATCGAATCACTAGAGTAGCAATGTAGTATGGCGTTACTTCGAGGTAATTTCTTCAAAATTATAAACATTGATGTCTGCCTGAGGAATTTCTATTTTGCTGTAGTTTAGATACGCGATAGCATACATATTTATGCTCTTCGCCGCCAGGATACCGCTTTTCGCATCGTCAATGGCAATTGCATCTTCAGGTTGTACGTTTAGTACGTCTAACGCTTTTAGTATCATCTCAGGGTCTGGCTTACCCTTAGACACTCCTTCACCTCCGACAACTGCCGTAAAATAATTACTTATTTGAAATTTTTCTAATACAGCTTTTAGAATATTGGAATGAGTAGAAGAACTGAGCCCAATATGTAGGCCTTTTTCTTTGCAATGCTGTAGAAAACCCACTAAACCTTCAGGCATCTCGGCTTTTTCTTTATATAGGTTAAATAACATCGCAGCATGCTCTCTGCTGGCTTCTTCTGGATCTGTCGCAAGGTCACGACTACTGAATATCTTTTCAAAGACCTGTTTGCTCGTTGAGCCAATCATCGAATGTAGCTCTTCGAGAGGTACATTTAAGCCATATGTTTCAAATGTTTTTGAGTAAGCTTGATCATGAAAAGGTATACCGTCTGTAATTACCCCGTCGAAATCAAACACAATAGCTTTTTTATTGTCCATACTCTATAGACTATAAATCAAACTAGTTTTCTTTGATAGGCTGGAGAAAAGTAATCGAGCGAGACTCTGAACATTTGTTATACTTTAGCTATGACACACCAAATGGGAGTTGATTTCGTAGGTATAACAACTTGTTTTATCTGCCACGATGGCAACGGTCGCGTGCTACTAGCAAAACGTAGCGAAAACGCGCGAGATGAAAAAGGAACCTGGGAAATTGGTGGTGGCGGCTTAGATTTTGGCGTGACAGCCATTGATAACGCTAGCCGCGAAATAGAGGAAGAATTTGCCACCACGCCAAAAGAGATCAGCTTTTTGGGGTATCGTGATATTTTTAGAAAACTTGAAGACGGCACCCCTACTCATTGGGTTGGTATTGATTTTTTAGCGTTACTTCACCCAGCAGAGACGCGAATAAACGAACCTCACAAATTTACTGATTTAGGTTGGTTTGAGCCAAGCAACTTTCCTGAGCCACTTCACTCGCAAATCAGAACTACGATTCTTAAATATGCTAGCCAACTAGGTATGAATGGCATTACGGTGCCAGAGGATTTTGATTCGTAAAAAATTATACAGTGGTAAAGTGCCATCACAAACAAAGACGAAGCCGTCATTGCTATTCAGGGTGAAGAAATTGAAGATTACTGCTGGATGTCAAAACCGGAGCTGGAATAGATATCCAAAGAAACACCCGAAAAATATGTCCCGTCGGCTCAGTGGGCACTCAAGTTACTTGGGTATATGCACAGGAGAAATTCCTAGCCTAGGAATTTCAACGCACTCATCCAATTGGTGCCAATTTGGTCTTGGATTTTCATTTGGATCAAGCCAAAGCCCTCGAGGTGGCGAGATTCTGATAGCGGACCAACATCAATTGCGCGCAGGCTGCTAGTGTTGATAAGTTCCTTCACAGCACTTTTCGCCTCGTCGTCATCGCCAGCGACAAATACGTCGAGCTGCTTGCCTTCGACCTCGCCTGCAACGAGTGCTCCAGCTAGCGTTGTATTGAACGCTTTTACTACCTTTGCATCAGAGAGTACATCTGCGACGTGCTGAGCACCAGATTCGCCTGGTTTTGGCAGTAATTCAAACGTATTAAAATCGACGGGGTTTGAAATATCGATAACAACCTTCCCGGCGAAGCCACCGTAGCTTTTCGCGATGTTTTCAACTTCTGTGTATGGTGTAGCAAGTACGACTATTTCATCTGTTTCGCTGCCCACTGCTACCACACGTACGCCTTCGATCTCCTTCGCTTTTTCTTCGTCTTGCGCATGGATTGTCACGGTATGTCCCCCACCCACAAATCGAGCGGCGATGCCTTTTGCCATGTTGCCGCTACCAATAATCGTTACGTTCATATTTGACCCTCCTGATGGTTTTTTGATATAATTTATATAGTACTATCTAATATAAAGTACTTTAGAAACTAAAGCAAGTATTTTATGACAACTTTGAATACAAAACAGCCAATTTGCCTGCCAAGCTTAAAGATTCTGAGCGATTATTGGACGCTGAGAATTATTGACGAGCTTTCAGACGGCGATTCGCTACGGTTTAACGAACTCGAACGAAAGATCGACGACGCTAACACGGCAACTCTAGCAAAGCGACTAAAGGATATGCAGGCGAGTGGCCTGCTGGAACGCACCGAGAAATCGCGTGCAGACGTGGCATATAGTCTAACTGCACTTGGCCAAGAAGCGATTCCGCTACTGCGTGCTGTTAACCATTTTTCAACCGCGGCAAAAAAGGCCGCGTAGTGAATTAGTCTTCCCCGCTATGCCCTGTGATTATTTTTGCTTTTCGATCTGCGAACAGCAGCCCTGCTAGGAATACGAAGATGCTAGGAATCAAATAGATGTCTGTCGTGAGCAAGCTGGCCGCTGCGACAATACTGCTAGCGACAAATACAAACGGAAAGATAAGCCCACCGCGGTAGCCCATACCCAGTGACCACGCGATCGTGACGACCTTTACCAGACTTATCCATATTACACCTACCAGCCCGATGGCTGCAGCCTGTTGAAATATAGGCTTTATAGCCTCATTGCCGGTGAACTGAACCAAGTACCCACCTGCGATAAATAGTAGTCCTAAGCCTGCACTGGCCACGAACCCGTGCACGTACCAGCTGTCTTGCAGTTTGCCATACAACTGCTTGATACCACGAAATAGTGCGGCGAATAGCGCGTGGTACAAGTACCCTGCTGCGAAGAATACGAGTAGCATCGCAATCGCTGTGAACGAAAAGCCAATAGACTGTTCGGGGTAGTTGAAGGCGCCGTGGTGACCAAACAAAGCAAGAGTAAACAACGCTGCGACGGATGCAAGTGCCAGCCCAACATAATCAAGAAGCGAAAGCTGTAGTTTCTTAGATTTATTGGCGAGGTACAGGCCTAGTAATCCGCCAAAAACCGAGCTAAAGAACGCAACAAACAACGCCACGAAACCAGCCAGTCCAAACAAGCCAACATGCGAATGAAGCTTCAGCCGTTTTGCCACCAGCTGGCCACCCAGTAGCGCCGCGGGTATCAGGACAGCCTCTGGACCCAAAGCCGCGCCAGCAAAGAGCGACAGAAACCCAATTAGTAGTATTACCAAGAATTCTAGCCAGGCTGGCCGAGATTCCTTGGCTTTTTTTGTATCGAGCCATTGCCTGGCGCCAAAAAATGCCATGCCTAGCGCGATGCTAAGTAGCAGCACAGATAGCTTATTCGTTTCGGTGTGAAATATATCGTCCCATACCAAATGTTGCATCACATGCAGCAGGCCTTCGAAACCAAGATACACCAGTGCAATAAACACACCAACGAACGCTGAACCTACCAGCAATACTGCACGTTGTCGCACGATACTAGTCATTGCGATTGTTTCGCTTTTCGTGTCTGTTCGCCATGGTGCGTTTTAGTAATAAATTCGCGAAGGTTGCAATAATGGCAACGCCGACTAGTACGTAGCCTACCGTGAAGAGTTTGCCTATGGTTGTTTGAGGTGATATGTCACCGTAGCCAACCGTAGTTAATGTAATAACGCTAAAATAAAGCGCATCGACGTAGCTGAGCTTCTCGACAAAATGATAGAACACTATGCCCGCCCCTAGTACGATTGCGGCTGCAATCGAGACGAGCCTAAAATTTGTACGTATTTTTGCAATCTCTTTGTCGTCCATACTGCCAGTATAGATACTGTCCGCCGTTATTACCAGTACCAGAGTGTACACTAGCCATAAGCGGTATTTGCAATATAAAAATCCTATACGTATACTTCTAGTATGCTTCGTTCCCGAAATACTCGAATTTCAGGCTTTACGATTGTTGAATTATTGATGGTAATTGTTGTCATTGGTATATTGGCTGCCATTGTGATTGTCGCCTTCAACGGAATTCAAACACGCTCTCGCGATGCTAGCAACGAGTCAAGTGTGAAGGGCACTAGAGATTTTCTTCAAAACTATATGACCGTCAACGGCACATTCCCCACCGAGACAGAGATGGCAGATTCTAACTGGCAAGGTTTGAATTCGTATAAAAGCGGGCTGCTCGTTGATTCCTGGGGCGAACCTGTTGTAGGCCCAGGTGGTGGTGACCCTGCGACTTCCCATATAAGCATACTCATACCAGAATTACCGTCAACTCCTCGCTGCGCTGCAATTGTACAAGTATACAAGGTGTCTTCGAACTCTACTTCCACGTACATCATCGATACATGCAGTGGAGGTATCGGTTTTAACGCTCCACCAAGTGGTAACCAGTGCCCAACAACATTTTTAAGCCCATTTGGTAGCGCTTCGATCAGCGAAGACCCCGACACACACCTGTGTTATATCGCTACCGTAGCCGCAAACTAATGGAGATACAAGCAAAGAACGACCGGTGCCATAGCGCTATTACAATTTTTATTATTTTTTAAACATAACCCTTGTTTTTTCTTGCTTCAGAGGGTAAAGTAATGACAGCGAATATTACAAAAACAAAAACTCCAAAAACAAACATTGTAATATCGCTATACGATATCCACCACAACTCTTTCTAATACGCCTCATTGTCTCGAGGCGTATTAGTTTTACTTAATCATTTCTAGCAAGCTACGCGAATAGCGCTGTGCATCGCCTACGTGCCACTGTAGTTTGCCAGGGCCAAATATAGAGTAAAGCTCGTTGATCGCTACAAGATCTGTAGAAGGAGCTGAGAGAATACAGACAGCCATTTGGCGTAAACGATCTGTCTTGGGCATTTCAAAAAATTCATTCGATGCGGTGCGAAGATATGATTCTAGATGGAATGAATGTGCAAGCGATGAATCGCCAACTCCTTTTTTAACCATTTCACTACGAGCAGCCTTTGCAGCACGTACAGTTTCGGTATATGCACCGTTCGTTGCGCGATCTATGTCTTCACCATTAGCAATATGAGTGCGCGGCGCACTAAATATACGCTCGCCAGAACCCGTGATAAACTCAACACCTTCAACGCAATTACCATGCGCATCATAGCCATATGCTTGTATCGCAGGAGTAAGGTCCACGTCGCCGAAATCACCCGTTAACTTTATGCATTTTTCTGCAGCCCGTGCCCGTGTAGTTTCCATGCCAGAAAAAGCGCCTTCAACGACTTCTCTCATACGTACCAGCACTTCATCACGTTCGTTGTCTAGATCTAAGAATCTTGGCGCAAAATGATCTGTAGGTAGTACAAAAAAGTCTAGGTCGCTAGCTGGCGCAACCGCAGTGCCATTGCGCTGTGAGCCTATTGGTAATAACTCTAAGGATGCACCTAGTAAGCCTGTTTGAGATAATCGTGCGGTCAGTTCGGCCTGAATAGCGCCAACGCGTTCTGTATCGAGCGTTGGTGCATCTAATATATCTGCAAACTGGGTTTTACTGATGCCCATATATTTATTATATCATAGTTTTATATAAAAATCAATCTTTTGCTCGTATCGATTGCTCTTTGCGCCATTTGGCGATTTCACCGTGGTGGCCACTCAAAAGCACATCTGGCACCTTCATTCCCCTAAATTCCTCTGGTCGTGTATATTGCGGGTATTCTAACGTTTTTCCGTCTGAAAAACTCTCTATCTCGGCACTCATTTCACCACCCAGTACGCCTGGTATCAAGCGCACTATACTATCGATAATAGTCATAGCTGGCAGCTCTCCGCCTGTTAATACATAGTCACCCACACTCAGCTCTTGATCAACCAAAGATACTATACGCTCGTCATAGCCTTCATAACGACCGCATATAAAAATGTAGCCGTTGTCTGTGTCTGCGTACGCTTGCGCCGTTGCTTGTCGCCAGCGCTCGCCACGTGGCGTCATTAGCAGGACTTTTGCGCTAGGGTCATTAGCCTTGGCAGCTTCGACAGCAGCAAACAGTGGCTCGGGTTTTAACAGCATGCCATCACCACCGCCATATGGCGTGTCATCGACCTGCTTGCGTGGCCCGATGCCGTAGTCACGAAGATTAATCGTGCTTAGCTCCACATGCTTGTCCTCTTGCGCCTTCCACATCATAGATGCGCCAAATACACCTGTGAACATCTCCGGAAAAAGTGTTATTACTTGAAGTTTTCTCATCTGTTGCTATTATACAGCAACCAAAAAACACCCGGAAAGGGTGTTTCTTAGACATATAAGGCTCTCAACTCTTATAAAGTTGCTCGCATGAGCTTTAGTTCTCGCAGTTTTCAGAACTAGACTTATTATATATCGAGGTCATCGAGCTCTGCAAGCTCTTTTCGAGTATTTTTCGCGAGGTCAGATTCTTCGTTTTCCACAGGTTCATCTGTAGATTCGTCCACAGGCTGGTCTGAGTCGTCGTCTGATGTCGTAGTAGGTTTGCTGCTTGTGCTTGTGTAGCTATCGGCGTCGGCGTCGTTATTGACAATTTTTAGGTTGTAACGCGCATCGTTTTTCGTGCCAAGTGCACGCAAAAGCGTGCGCAGGCTTTGTGCGGTCATGCCGCGCTTGCCAATTACTCGTCCTAGATCTTCAGGGTTGACGGTGAGCGTCAGTAGTACGCCCTTCTCGTCGATAGTGCGTTCTATGCTAACATCGTCGGGGTTTCCAACGAGTGATTTTACGATATATTCTACAAACTGCTGATCGATGCTCGACATATGCCCTCCTCGGTTTTTCGGTCACTAAGTATCGTACAGCTTTATTATACCACGCTACAATACGTTGACTAGCCATCCGCCGGCCGAAACGCCCGCGGAGTCTGCACGGGTATTATCGTGTATCCACACCGCTGTCACTGTGGTAATCGCACTATTTGCCGCTTGGCAATCTGTCGTGGTATTGCCACTTGGGAATGTCCCCGAAAATTCGGCGATTGGCTTTTCATCGCGCACATAATACACCGTACCACTAAGACTTTTAGCAATCACTGCCATAGATTTTCCATTATTCGACGCGTTTGTGTCGACGCAGTACAACATTGCCTTTGCACCAGAACTTGCATAATTATCAGGTGAAATAGTCGCAGAAGTAAGAGTTAGAAACTGTGTTTGGTTGATAGGATATGAGGCACTGTCTGTATAGTAGACGTTTAGAGCATCTGCTATCTTTGAGATATCTTGCTGAACAGCAGTGTCGTTTGCTGTGTACTTTGTAGAACCGTAGCCTACGATAACAATAGCCGCCAAAATGCCAATAATAACAATGATTATCAGTAGTTCGACTACAGTAAAGCCGACAAAACGCTTATGCATGTAGTCATTGTAGCATACAGAGGTATTCTATTTTTCGTCGCTAGGAGCGTCTGCTTCGGTTTCGGCAGGAGCAGGTTCTTCTGACGTGGCAACTTCTTCAGCTTCAGCGGCTGGCGCTTCCTCGGTAGGAGCTTCTTCCTCAGTTGGAACTTCTTCTACAGCAGCTTCTTCTTTGGGCTGATTCTTACGAAGTTTTTCGGCATTTTTAGCAGACTTTTGCTTGTCGTTAGCTGATTCTTTCACCCAGTTAGGCAGTTTTACGCCTGCATCTTTTAGCAGTTTTACAACACGAGGAGTTGGCTGTGCACCATTGTCGAGGTATTTTTGAGCCAGTTCTGCTTGAACAGTTGATTCTTTGGTGTGAGGGTTGTAACTACCAACATAGGCAACTACACGACCACTGCTAGGGTGGCGCCACGCTTCTTGAACGGCGATGCGATAAACCGGGTAGCCTTTACGGCCTAGACGTTGCAAACGAATTGCGAGCATGAATAAAACTTCCTTTTTAAAACTTAAAGTTATTTTGTTACTTCTGTATGATTCTACTCTATTTCACCTCTGATGTCAATGATAGAGGAATTTAGGCATCGCCTGTTTGCTTGGCGTATTTTTTCAGAGCAGCGCGAGCGGCTTGTTGCTGAGCAACTTGCTTTGAGTGACCAACGCCCTTACCCATGAGTTTCGTGCCGACATATACACCTAGTGTAAACACCTTGTCGTGGTCTGGGCCGTCTTCTTCAATCACTTTATATTGAGGTGTCGCACCATCAATGCGCTGTGATACCTCTTGCAAATGCGATTTCGGGTCACGCCAGCTGCCAGCTTCTAAAATTCCATCGAGCTTTGCGATGATTGTATCGGTGATAAATTTTTCTGCTGCTGCATAGCCTTTTTCCAGGTATATTGCGCCAATTACCGCTTCGAATGCATTGGCGAGAATTTGAATGCGAGCACGTTCACTACCCTGCTTTTCGCCTCGGCTCATGCGAACCAACGGTTCATAACCTAATGTTGCGCCAGCATCACCAATACTTTCGGTACGCACAAGAGCAGCACGCCAGCTTGTTAGGGTACCTTCGGGTTCAGAAAAATTGTTAAACAAATAATCTGTCACGACAAGTTCTAGCACTGCGTCGCCCAGAAACTCCAAACGTTCATTGTGTTCAGAAACACTTTTTTTATGCTCGTTTACATAACTACGATGAGTGAGGGCGGTGACCAGCAGTTGAATATTATCGAACTCAAAACCGAGTTTTTCCTTTGAAAATTCCTGGTACGGCGCGGTTTGCATGCCAGACACTACAGCTTTTCCTCTCGAATTTTCGTTTTTGCTTTTAGCATAAGTTTAGCAATATCTTCATACTCGATCGCATCGAGAGCGTCATTGAATTTGAACCACTTAATACCATTCATCCACTCTTCTTTTTGAATTGAGTTGGTGTCGCCTTTGGCCCGTACAAGGTAGATCTGCGTTGTCATCAGCACTAGTTTATCCATGCGACGGTAGCGAAAGTGAATCTTGCCTAGCCACCCAAGCATGTCCACATCGGTAAGTCCGGCTTCCTCGCCAATCTCTCGACGTGCGGTCGCTACAGCAGTTTCACCTTCTTCTATGTGGCCCTTTGGTATTGTCCAACGGTCTTTCGCGTCTTGGATGAGTAGTATTTCAATTTCATCATTTTTTGTGCGCCTGTAAATAATCCCACCTGCGGTCGGTTCGCGCACTATTTCTTGTATGGAAGGTTTTTTGCCTTTTCCAAAGTATTTCTTAAACTTATCAAGCTGAGGCGGCTGCATCGGCTGATTCCTCCACAAGCGTTCGATATGCGGTGCCTAATACACCGTTTATGAATTTGCTTGAGTTATCAGAACCAAACGCTTTTGCTAATTCGACAGCTTCATTGATGGCGACCTTTGGCGGCACAGTTTTCTGACAATGCAGCAGTTCGTAGAGCCCCATGCGCAAAACATTGCGGTCGATACGGGCAATCTGATCAAGTGGCCAGCCAGGTGCAAGCGGTTGCAGCTGTTCGTCTAGCTTGGCCTGCTGTTTTAGCACGCCACTTACTAGCTCTTCCACAAATCCGCGGTCTTCAATCGCCTCTTTATAGCGATCAACATTGCGCTCTAGAATATCTTTTACATCAACATCAGCATCATTTGCTTGCTGTCGAAACTCGAATTCGTACAGCGATTGTAAGGCAACGATTCTTCCTAGATGTCGGTTAGAAGCCATGGTTTGGTTCTTTCGTTATTATGTTAAATCCACCCTGATAGAAGCCTAGGGTTAGGCTGTTTTCTTGCCAGTTTCACGCTTGGTAGTGTGAACTTTTACTGGTGATTTAGCGTTGACCATACGAGCCAATTTCAGGCGTAAATGGCTACGGCGTAGACCAGTTTTTCGCATACTGGTTTGCTTTTTGGGCTGTCCCATTGTAATGTTCTCCTTTTCAGGTTGATATAAACTTGTTGCTTATTATAGCGAAAAATACTTGTTTACTCAATAGAACATTGACTTTTTATATATTTTGTGATATAATTAGAAGATAGGGTCGTTTACTTCACGACTACACTGACTAATCTACCAGGGACGTATATCACCTTGGTCGGTTTTTTATCGCCAATGAATTTCTGCACGTTTTCTTCCGCCAGCGCAGCTTCTTTCACGCTGTCTTCACTGGCATCTGCCGCGACCTCTAGCTTGGCGCGCACTTTGCCGTTTACCTGCACAACTACCGTGATGGTGTCTGCCACTGTCCGTGCTTCGTCCCAGGTTGGCCATGCCTCAAAATCCAACTGACCGTCGTGGCCGAGTTGCTGCCATAGCTCTGCAGCAAGATGCGGTGCAAAGGGCTGCACCATCTGTACCAGACTTTCAATCGGTGCTTGCCATTCATTACTAAATCCACTAGTTTTTAGCTTGTACAGATCGTTCACGTATTCCATTAACGCTGCAATGGCGGTGTTAAAGCTGAGTCGTTCAATATCTCGGGTAACTTTCTTGATTGTCTTGTGTTGCAAAGCGGTTAGTTCTGTATTTTCGCCGTCACCTTTTTCGGCTTCCATGTACTCCTGCGTAATCGTCCAGACGCGGTTGAGGAAACGGTGGACGCCCGCAATGCCTTTGCTGCTCCAGTTACTATTCTCGTTTATTGGCCCGAGGAATAGTTCGAATGTACGCAGTGCATCTGCACCATAGCCGGCATCGATGACTTCAAGCGGGTCAACTACGTTGCCCAGGCTCTTGCTCATTTTGCGGCCGTCTTCTGCCTGAATTAGACCGTGATACACCAGTTGGCCGACCGGTTCTTTGGTTGGCACCAGGCCCATGTCGTAAAATACGTGGTTCCAGAATCGCACATACAGCAGGTGCGCTACTGCGTGGTCGCCACCCACGTACATATCGATTGGTGTCCAATACTTGGCTTTTTCTGGCGCCCAGGCTGCTTGGTCGTTCTGCGGATCGGTATAGCGTAGCAAGTACCAGCTGCTGCAGGCGTAGCCGTCCATAGTGTCGGTTTCGCGCTTGGCAGGCCCGCCACAAGTAGGGCATGTTGTGTTTACCCACTCGTGCTGACTAGCAAGTACACTTTCGCCTTTTGGTTCGTAATCTTCAACTTCTGGTAGAAGTACCGGCAAATCTTTTTCAGGAACGGTCACGGCGCCGTCTTTTTCACAGTGAATCACTGGAATCGGTGCGCCCCAATAGCGTTGACGACTAATTAGCCAGTCACGCATTTTGTACTTGATAGTTGAGGTGGCGTAGCCTTCGTGTTCGAGATATTTCACAATTTCTTGGCGATGACTGCCCGCAATCTTTCCCTCAAAGGCTTTTGGTTCTATTAGTACGCCATCGGCCATGTCGGTAAAGCAGTACTCCAGGTTTTTTACTTTTTCGGCTTCAATCGGATCGATTGGTACCATGGTAGGTTTCAAGCGAATGCCGTATTTTTGAGCAAATTCAAAGTCACGTTCGTCGTGTGCCGAACACAGTACAATTCCGGTTCCATAGTCTGCCAATGCATAGTTCGCTATCCAAATCGGCAAGTCTTCATCACCAAAAATATCGATCGCATTGCGGCCAGTAAATATGCCTTCAACATTTGCCAGGCTACCGGGACCTTCTGAGTCACGTTTTATAACCATTTCTTTTGCCGCAGCCAATATTTCATCTGCATTATCTACACCATCAACTAGCGCTGGCAGAAATGGATGATCGGGCGCAATGACTACAAATGTATTCGCTGTAAATGCTTCAAAGTGTGCAGAAAATGATTCAATCTCGAGATCAGTGTCGCGGACTTTATTCTTGTAAATAATACCGTCTGACTTTCCGATCCAATTAGTTTGCGCGGTTTTAATTTTCTCTGGCCAGTTCAGAGCTGGCGTTTCTTCTAGCAGCGCATCAGCGTAGTCGGTAATTTTGAAAAACCACTGTTTCATAGATTTCTTTTCGACTTCACTGCCACAACGCCAGCATTTGCCGTCCTCTACCTGTTCGTTCGCTAGCACGGTTTTATCTACCGGGCACCACCATTGGCTAGCTTCCTTTTGGTAGGCCAAGCCACGCTCGTAAAATTTCGTGAATACCCATTGTGTCCAGCGGTAATAGTCTGGGTGACTAGTGGTGATTTCGCGCGACCAGTCGATGCTGGCACCGACGCGTTGTAGCTGGTTGGTAAAGTTGGCGATGTTTTGCTCGGTCGAAACAGCTGGGGCTGTGCCGGTTTTTATCGCATAGTTTTCAGCCGGTAAACCAAACGCATCCCAGCCCATGGGGTACATCACGTTATGGCCTGTTGCTCGCTTGTACCGTGCCACAGCGTCAACAATTGAATGCTCGAAAAAATGCCCCGTGTGCATACCAGCACCACTAGGGTATGGGAACATGCCAGTCACATAGTATTTTGGCTTGTCCGATTCATCTGGCGCACGGTAGCGCTCATCATCTGCCCAGATTTTTTGCCATTTGGGCTCAATCTCGCTTGGAGTAAAACGTTTCATAACTACGGGTAGTATAGCAGAGTTTCTAGAGGTAGAAAAGCGAACCTAATGAACGCTGTTGAAGAAATCTTGCTTTATTTTTTGCCACGCGGCAGATTGGCGCACCAGCTCGTGGTCTTCGTGCGTTTCATGAAGCAATATTTTCAAGGCTTCTTCCAAGTAAATTCCACCCTGTGAACCTTTCGCTAGTACTACCGCTTTTTCCTCCAATACTCCGTTTACAAACCCACCTGCATCGATAGCATTTGAAAATGATTTCACTTGGCAACCGCGAGCTTTAGCAGCAGGTGCTAGATATTTTTCAGCATCTTCGCCTACGGTTACTACCCATGCCAGCAGACCAGGGTCACATAGTTCGCCCAAAGTTTCGTGCGCTGTTTCCGCTAGTTCACCTAACTCATTCATACTACCTAATATCGCGATGCGCTGTGGCGCATCAAAGCTATATAGCGTTTGTAGCGCAGCCGCAGCAGAATCTGGGCTAGAATTGTACGTGTCGTCAATTAGTACTGAATCTTTGACCCCACGAAGCACATTCATGCGTCCCTTTACAGGTATGATGTCTTCGACTGCTTCAGCAATCTTATCTTCATTCATGCCGAGTTCACCCGCAACGGCAAGCGCAGCAGTTGGCGGCAATAGGCTATGCTCGCCTACCACACGCACATAGGTTGCTTTGGGTTCTTTGAAGTTTGGTGCAATCAAGTTCGCCCTAAAGCCGTAGTCTAGGCTGAAATCTTCTGTTTCTATTCGATATTCAGCGGCACTGGTACGACCGTAGGTCACCATACTTGCATTGGTCAAATCTTCGGCATATTTACTGTCTATCATGTCGCGGTTTAGAATTGCTTTTTTGCTGTAATTTGCCAGACTCATTTCTTCTTCGGCAACAGTATCTAACGTTTTAAAATACTCCATATGTTCTGGCGCAACGGCCGTCACTACACCAATATCGGGCTGCAAATATGTACCAAAATGCGCCATTTCACCTATACGATCGGTACCGAGTTCTTGTACTATCACATCGACGTCACTGGGCTGTTTTACTCGCTTCCTAGCTGCCCTAAACACCGCCAGCCAAGCGCCAATACTACGTATATTTTCTGGGTATTCAATACCTAAAATACTTACCGGCACGCTCATGTGCGTGTTTAAGTTACCTTCAGCCATGCGCACACGAAATTGGCCACTCAGTACCGTTGCGATAGCAGTTTTGGTACTGGTTTTTCCGACACTTCCACCTACAGCTACCAGCTTTACATCGGGATGGGCTTTAAAATACGCTTGTACTTGGTTTTCTAGATATTTTTGGACAAATTGTTTAAACATATACTCTATTCATGATAATCGAGAATGTCTAAAATGAAAAACTACTTTTCCTTTCTAGTTGCTGGCGTAATGGGAGATACCTGTTGAGCTATTCCTATAAGAATAGCTGCGAAGAGAGCAAATATAGCACTTGGCGAAAATAGTAATAACATTCGGCGCGCACGGTTTTGCTGTAAAATACCGAAAATTATGGAAACCACTGCCATGAAAAGAGTCAGCGCTACAAGCTGCGCAGTTGCCTGCCAAAATAGATAGCTTGCGACCACGACTACGACTGCTAATAGGTATGCCATACTCACAAACCATCCGAACTTTGTGTAAGAGTGTGCATTTTTCGTGAATGCATTTTGCATAATAACTGCGTGTCTGCGTTTGCTAGCGTAACTTCGTACGGCGTAATTTGCAGCCAAGGAACGTGGCACGACACCGAATAAGGCAAAAGCGCCTTGTACTAAATGTAAAAATGTCGTCGCTATAATGTGGTGGTAGTGCTCTAGGCTGCTTGCCGGTAGATTTGATTGCAGCGCAACCGTATTTGTTTTTTTAGAAAAGTGGAATGTACGATTTAGGTCTTGTAGTAGAGTAGACAAGACTTCACCGCCTCCGTTTAGATACACCACATACTCGCCTTTTCGACTGCGGCTGTAGGCATATTTCAGTATTTTCACCTTTTTAGTGGTTGGTGCTGGCTGGTAGATACGAACATTCGGTAGTGTTGTACCCCGAGCTGCTATTACCACAATGTCGTACCACCTGTAGCGATTCGCTTTTAGAGAATCTATCGTTTTCACGACTTCTGTGGTTGAAGCCGTACGAGCTTCAATAATGACCGTAATATGTTTACGTTTTGCACGTTTATTTTTCGTGTTACCACTTGTTAGCGTTGTTTCTATTTCATGTAGACTTGCTGCTAGCACTACTAGACAAATAATTACCGCAGAAAATAGCATGCCTTGTTGCAGCAGGCCATTAACTAACTCGTTCATGATTCACCTTCACAAATTCGAATGTATACAGTGAGCGTTGTGAATCCCAAGGGCCCGAACACGTCTGAAGTACCAGTTTTGGTTTACCCGTCACTTGAAACACGCTGGTATCGTCAGGCAAAACATCACGTTTTTGTACATATCGGTAGATGTAGGTATCGCCACTTCGTGCCTGCACATTTGCTATGTCACCTTTTTTTAACATCACTAAATTTGCAAATACAGCGGCGGTGCCGTGACCATATAGTAGTGTCGTGCCATTTGAATCGTTCAGCGGTACAGTACTGGTTGCATGCATTGCATCATTGTCGCTAAGTGTCCAGCTATTTGTTTTTGCCTGGTAATCACCCTCTACAACGGCAAGCTGTATACCCACAGAACTAATGCGCAACATTGACGGTGTGCCGACGGTTGGAATAAATTTCTGTTTTTGGGCTACAGCGCGAATCGGTGCGGCGTACGTAACCGACGGGACCTGCCACAAAACAGCCGTCAGCATCAATGCCACTAGAGCATTGACGCAGACGGCTGCTACAATTTGAGTTCGATCCAGCAAGCCGGGTCGCATAGATTTTTATCGCCTAACGATACGTGTGATAGCCAGTGTCGCTAGTGTCGCGACACCTGTAATTGCACCGAGCATAACAAGTAGCTTTGCGGTTGAATCACTCGCTGTTGGTGCTAGTACTGCTGGTGTTGAAGTTTCTTCCGGGGTTACCGTGACTTCTGGTTCTGAAGTCGTTGGCGTCGGTGTTGCTGGTACTGTTGCGACTACCGTACATACCTCGTCATTTTCCACCGTAACATTGAATGTAACATTGTTTTCGTTTGTAGCAGAACCACTCTGGGCGCCGCCACCGTTTGTGTTATCAGTATTGTTTGCATCGCCGCTTACCGTAATTTGTTGATTTGTTTGGTCGATAGTAACTTCATTTTCGTTGGTTACTGTACAGGTATATTCTTGCTCTGACACACATAGGTTTTCAGAATTTGGCCCTGTGTAGCCGATTTCACATGTGTCGGCTGCTGCAATACCTGCAGTTGTGAATGGTGCTAGCACCAAAACTACCGTGGCTACTATTTGCTTCAACTTTTTCATTGTTATACTCCCCTCGCTTGAGTATTAAAGTAAAGTTCTCGCCACCCAGTTGTTATTGTGTATACCATCATAGGTGGGTCGCTGGTGAATGTAAACGTTAAGCGGTTTGAGTTCTTCCGTCTTCCTTGTTGAAATATTCACCAAAATTCCTTATAATCATCTGGAAACAACATGCGGGTTTAGTTCAGTTTTAGAGTGAGAACTGCCGGTGGCAGTTCGCAAGGTAACCTCACAAATGAACTGGTTCATTTGCCTGAGTTGCGGGGTCGCAGAATGTGACCTTCCCTTGCCAGGCCAAGGAAGCTGTTCTACACTAAGCTAAGTTTCGCAAAAGTACATTTCAATATATGCGGGTTTAGCTCAGTTGTTAGAGCGCTTCCTTGCCATGGAAGAGGCCAGGAGTTAGAGTCTCCTAACCCGCACCAGAAATTGACTTTCTAGAAATTTGTCGCCCGAAAGGGCGGCATTTTTTATGGTGGCGCGGAGCGCCAGCCAGATGTTTTCAGGGGGAGAAAAAGAATAATGGGCAGCCGTAGGCTGCGCCTGTTTGGTTTTTAGAATGAGGTTTGAGCCAAAGATTTCTTGGCAAAGTTCCTTTTTGGCAAGTAAATCATCACTGGCTGTTATTTTACAGATTGAATTACTTTTCGTAAGCCACTGGCGCGCAGGTTTGAGCCACGCATTAGCGGCAAGCGTTTGCTTACCAGATTGCTCCTCCAGCGACTTCTTTTTGCTTAACAATTCGGCTTTCTTTTGGATTCCAAGATTCCAAGGGATTCCAAGGACAATCCCTGGAATATGATAAATAGTATATACTATGCATAATGCCAACTAGAAACAGGGTTAAAGTATACATCCCCAATACTTACTACCACCTCTACAATCGAGGCTGGAATCGTACAGAAATATTCAAAGAACATGATGACTATGAATACTTTGAGTGGCTACTATCACGTCACTGCTCGCCAGAGCCAGTGAAAGATCGCAAAGGTCGTGAGTATGCGTATTACAGCAACGACGTTCGCATACTAGCCTATTGTCTCATGCCAAACCACTTTCATCTGTTGGTATACCAGTTTGACGAACCTAATATGATTGCTAAACTAATGGCAAGTATACTCACCGCTTATACCATGTACTTCAACAAAAAGTACCATCGCAGAGGCTCATTATTTGAAAGCACATACAAGGCCGTGCCTGTAGTAAAAGACGAGCAGCTGCTTCATATAACCCGCTACATCCACCTAAACCACAAAGACTTCCGTGCATGGCCCTATAGTAGCTACCTCGACTACATCTACACGTCAGACAAAGACTGGTTGGAAACACAACCTATCTTGGACCTCTTCACTAGTATTGAAAGATACGTTGAGTTCGTAGATGACTACGAGCAACTCCAGCGTGAACGCGATAGCATAAAGGCAGAACTAGCAAATGGCTAACTATGTAATGCTTTATCTATTCCAGGGATTGTCCTTGGAACCATTTTCGGTATTTATAGGGCGGAGTCTAATTATCAGGGGTGGAGAGCGCCCATCCCCCCCTATGTCTATATATTTAAGTAATCAAATTTCATTGATAGACTAATTAAAAAGTCGCAAATATAGCTCATAAATACGTTATTTAGAGATATAATTGATTCAATTTATAGATTATTTCGTGTCTTTAGCTGTGTAGATTGTGCTTATGGTATAATAATATCAAAGATAATCAACACAAAAAGACCAAAAGAGTAGGCAGATAACATGACCAATATAGTGCAGCTTGCTAGCTTCGAGCAAAAAACAAGAATTGAAGAAACGCTAGTTGACGACGACTATATCTCTGAACTTTCTCTACTCTCTAAAGAGATAACCTCACATTGTATAGACGCCCAAAATGAGGCGACGGTCGTTAATGTTTTTGATGTTCAATTATTCATATTTTTGCGTAAACATTTTGGTCTAGACTATTACCCGAGCAAAGAGGAAGGTGTTGATACGGTTCGTCATGTTGCCAAGGGTAAGATTGACTCCAAAATCGGCGCTTTAGTTATTGAATATAAGCAGCCAAGCAAGCTTAGAACTGCATCCGATATCACTAAAGCAACAGAACAACTCAAAGACTACTTAAAGGGCTTGTACGCCAATCACGAGGCGGATTACATAGGATTTGTTACTGACGGTGTAAATGCAAAGCTCGTAGAAATGCACTTCGGTAAGATTACAGAAGGCAGCATATCTCCATTGCAATCTTTCCATCTAGACCAAATGATCAAAAGTATTGTCCTGCTCGACAAACTAGCATTAACGCCCGAAAATCTTATAGATAGCTTTTGTAAACCATTTGGTAATAACGTAGTCAAACGTATGGTTGCCGAACTCTACAATAAACTACAGACTACTCCTACGGATAGAACGCTGATGCTATTCCAGGAATGGAAAGAACTTTTCAAACTTGCTCATGATGACTCATCAAAACAACAGGCTATCATTGAGCGAAGCGAAGCACTTGCGCAGGCGATCGGCAGAAATTTAAAAAGCAATGATGAGGAATATAAAGCCCTATACAGCATTCAAACGGCTTACGCTATTATAGTCAAAATAATTGCTTATAAGGTTGCATGTAACGCAAAATTTGATGACAAGTTTTTTGAATTTAGCTCCTACTCAAGTATAAAAAGTGCAACATTGCGTTCAGTAATGCACAGGCTTGAAGACGGTGCAGTATTTCGTGAAATAGGAATAGGTAACTTGTTAGAGGGTGATTTCTTCTCATGGTATTGCGAGGAGTACCAGTGGGATGAGGACATTGCGGAGCATGTCAGGGACACCTTTCGAATCTTGAGCCGCTATGAGGACATTGCTATCTTTGGTTCAAAGAATAGCGCTCAAGATCTCTTTAGGGAGCTTTACCTACAGATTATGCCCGATAAGGTGCGGCATAGCCTTGGCGAGTTCTACACCCCAACCTGGCTTGCAGAACACGTAGTATCAGAAGCGATTAGTAAACAAAGTAATCAACACTGGTCAGGGCTAGACCCATGCGCAGGTTCGGGTACTTTTGTGAACGTAATGATACAGAAAGTATTAAACGAAACAACTGAACTCGAGGAGGAAGACAGGCTTGATGCCGTACTGGATAGGGTTAAAGGCATAGACCTAAACCCACTCGCGGTATTAACTGCTCGAGTTAACTATTTTATTAATATTTCTGGTCTTTTATCAAAAAGTAGGAATATCGATATACCCGTATACCTAGGAGATGCTTCTTACGTGCCAGAGTTGGTAAATGATGGCGGTGTTCAGTTCTATCAATACAGCATAAATACCCTCAAGAAAGAACTGAAAATTCGTATGCCAAGGAGTATCATTACTCAACCAGGTGCATTTTCTAACGCGATGACAAGTATTGAATTAGATATTAAGCAGCTCAATGCCCCAGCAATTGTCGAAAGGCTAATGGATTTAGTGCCTGATGCAGAAAAGCAACTAAAAGAGGTAAACCAAAGCATCGAACAACTTGCTGAAGACTTTGTTGATCTCGAACGAAATCATTGGAATGGTATCTGGGCTAGAATCGTTACGAACTTCTTGACGACAGCTAGTTTACATCGGGTAGACATAATCGTAGGAAATCCACCATGGATTGACTGGAAAACTCTTCCGGCGGGTTACCGTGAGAGAATTAAAGGTCTATGCGTATCTAGGCATCTCTTCTCAGGAGACAGAGTAACTGGCGGTATCAACTTAAACATATGTGCGCTTATCAGTAACGTAGCAACTCAAAACTGGCTTAAGGAGGATGGCGTATTAGCATTTCTAATGCCAAAGCCGTTGCTGTTTCAGCAGTCATACGAGGGCTTTAGGAATCTGTATCTAGACGACGGCAATAGAATGTTCTTTGAAGAAATTCATGACTGGACAAAAGCTGGACATCCATTCAAACCAGTCCAGCAAGAATTTCTAACATACTTCGTAAGTGCTAGGGCGCAAGATTATGCCAAAGGTATCCCAGTTGTCAGTTTCCAGAAAAAAAATGGTAAAAACCTTGCAGCTTATAGTAAAGCGTCGACATTTAATGAACTCGCTGATGTCTTCAGTAAAGTCGATGGCGTTGCCGTCCAGAGCAACCCCGCTATAACTGCATTCTCTTATGCGTCAGGTGCGGAGGAAAAAGAAAGATTCTCGCGTCTTGCAGGTGTGAGTGATTATAAGGGTCGTGAGGGTATCGAGTTTTACCCACAAGAACTATTCCTCCTAGAGCCGATTTCCGAACCCGACCACGACACGATGCTATTGAAGAACTATCAGAGTCAACGATCAAAACATAAAATTGCTGTTGAGAAGCTTGTTTTAGAGAAGAGTCAGCTGCATCCATTAATTAAGGGCGTGAATATAGGAAGGTTTCATATTTCTGCTCCGAAGTTCGTTGTGCCATTTCCTTATGAAAGCTCAGATACACGTCTTCCAATCGAACTTAGCCAGTTGACAAAAAAAGCACCTAAGCTTGCTAGTTATCTAACTCGTCATCAGTCTGTAATGGAAGCGCAAACGAGTTACAACGACAGGATAATTGGCAAAAAGAAGGCTGAATTCTATGCTCTTGCAAGAGTTGGCGCGTATACATTCGAACCTTATCACGTCGCATTTCGAGACAACACGAAGTGGCAGGCTGCTGTTGTTTCTGCGAATGATGAATGGTTCGGATTGAAGCAGCCGGTTTTTCAGAATCACGCCGTTTCGATTTCTCAAAAGCCTGACGGCAGCTCACTGACTGAAACCGAAGCACATTACATTTGCGCTGTAATGAACGCACCTGTAGTGCAAGCATTCATTAGACAGTCTTCCGACTCAAGAACATTTAAGATTCGCCCACCTTTTAAGATCCCAGTATATACTGGAGCAGACATTCAGAATCAACTCGCCGATCTGTCGAGAAGCGCACATAATTCATACGATAATCTCGATGAAATGAAAGTGATAGATCAACAGCTAGATGAGCTGTATACACGCCTCTTGGATGAATAGATGCCAAGTCTAATATGAAGTGTGAGTCGAAGCACCTACTTATTTGTAAGATACTCCCTATATGGTACTGCTAAGATCACTCTCCATTTGGCCATCTCATCCCTAATTTCGTGTAAAAATAACTCTAGATATTGCACCAATACAACCCAAACGATACTTCAGCAGGGAGCTTTCAAACAATTGAGCCTATTATAGGCTCTTTTTTGTTAATCTTTATATATGGGAAGTTATAAAAAATACACCAAAGAGGACCAAAAACTAATGGCAACTTGGTCGCTGGATTGTGCTGAGCGAGTATTGCCGTTATTTGAAACAGCCAATCCTGACGATGAAAGACCCAGAAAAGCAATTGAAGCTGGTAGGGAGTGGGTGCGAACCGGCATATTCAGTATGGCGGTTATTCGTGCTGTCTCGCTTGGTGCACACGCAGCCGCTAAAGATGTAAAACAAAGTGACGCTGAATGTTTTGCAGCACACGCGGCGGGACAAGCTGTTGCAACTGCCCACGTACCGCAACACGCATATGGCGGCTCATACTATGCTCTCAAGGCAGTTGCTGCTGCTAACCCTAAAAATGCAAAGGAAAAAGTAGAGAAAGAGTTACAATGGCAAGAACGGGAGCTACCCGAGCATCTGAGAAACGAGATTATGAGCAGAATTATTGTTGATGACAGTAAGAGTAGGTTAAGAATATCTATTGATAAAAGTGAAGGCTTTTAAGTATTTAGTAAGTCGCCAGATAAATTAAAGACATCGACTAAATGTTTTAGTCTAAAATCGTTATGCGCGTTGATAGCCGATGTTTGAAATGCTTCAACTATCTTGCACCATGATTGTAATGTAAAATCAGAGCCCACCTTAGGGCTCTGATTTATTGTGCACACGTCGTCTATTCGTAGCGCAGTGCTTCTACTGGGTCGAGGCGGGACGCCTTTAGTGCTGGAAATAGTCCGAAGACGATTCCAATTGCACATGATACCCCTACCGCAATCAGGATGGTCGTCATATCTATGACAACCTGCGTGTCCGAGCCTCCTGCAAGTCGTCCCCCACCAAAGCCAGAGCTAATGAGGCTGGTTGCATTTGAGCCGAATAGAATACCGATAGCCACGCCTATCAAACCACCAATCAGCGTAAGAAGGACCGATTCAAGTAAGAATTGGTACACGACATGTCGACGTTTTGCGCCAAGCGCACGACGTAGCCCAATCTCACGGGTTCGTTCGGTAACCGTTACGAGCATAATGTTCATGATGCCTATGCCGCCGACAACCAGCGATATAGCCGCGATACCAGCCAAAGTCGTTGTAAAGCCCGAAGTCACGCTACTAACCGTGTTTAGCAGGTCTTTACTAGTCGCTACAGCCACATCTGCGTCGTCTTCCGTAACGTCATGGTCGCTATATAGTTTTGTTTCGATGGTACTTGCAACTGAATCTACCACGTCTTCACTACTAGCCTTTGCAGTAATCGAACTCAGTTTTTTCTTGTCTGCTAATTTTAACCACGCCTCGTAGCCTGTCACAAAACTGCTAGTGACACGATTCACGCCACCGGGGAATCCACCACCAGGACCATCGCTACTAGACGTATCGCTACTTTCAAACACACCGATGATTGTGTATTTAGTATCGCTGAAGTAGATAGGCTTGCCGACTGGCGATTCGTCACCAAATAGTTCTTCGGCTGCATCGCTACCTATCAGAACTACTTTTGATGCGTTGGCTATCTGTGACACTGAAAGATTCTTACCATCTGTTAGTTGCAGGTCTTCAAGGCTAAAGTAGTCGCTGTCTACACCGTATACCTGGTACTGTGAAGCGGTGTCGCTGGTTGACGATTTCGTGACCGCTATCTGTGTTGATTCATTGGGTGAAGCCTCTGATATTCCATCAAGGTTTTTGATGTATTCATACTCTGCAGTCGTAATAGTGGCCGTGGTGCCGCCGCCAAAGCTGAATCCACCACGTGGCGCACCACCGCCAATGGGACCGTCGCCTCCACCTGGGCCACGCTCAGATGTCTGTCGGTCTGGGTCTTGCGAACTAATAGTGACGTCGGTTGTACCTAGGCTACTAATGTTTGATGTAACGTTATCTTGCAATCCTTTGCCAAGCCCTACAAGCGAAATAACCGCAGCAATACCTATAACAACCCCAAGAATCGTTAATGAACTACGGATTTTATTTGACCAAATACTTTTGAGACTTTGTTTGATTAGTGCGGTAATTTTCATCGCGTGGTCTCCTTTTTAAATTGGCCGTCATAGAGCGAGAGCTTCCTGCCTGCGTATTCGGCAATGTCGTCTTCATGTGTAATTAGAACAATGGTCGTGCCTTGTCGATTGATAGCCTTAAACAGCTCCATAATTTCATGAGCTGTGGCGTGGTCGAGGTTTCCTGTCGGCTCGTCAGCTAGTAAAATCGATGGATTCATAATGAGCGCTCTGGCAATAGCCACACGCTGCATCTGGCCACCTGAAAGCTGGTTAGTATGGTTGTTAATATACTTTTCAAGACCTACTTGTTTAATTGCTTGCAGGGCACGGTGTTCATCATCTGAGCTGCTCTTGTAGGTTGTTGGGAGCAACACGTTTTCTAGCACCGTCGTACGTTTTAGCAAATTGAATTGCTGGAAGATGAAACCAATGCTCTGACTTCGCACTTCGGCTAGGTCATTATCAGACAGCTCAGTGATATCTTGGCCATCGAGTTCATATGTGCCTTCGAAGTGCCTGTCGAGCAAGCCAATGATGCTCATAAGACTGGACTTGCCTGAACCGCTTGAACCCATAATGGCAACGAATTCTCCCCTGTGTACTGACATACTGACACCTTTTAGCGCCTGTGTTTCGACATTAGCAGACGTGCGGTACGTTTTTTGAATGTCTTTTAGCTCAATGACTGGTGTACTAGCTGGCATTCGATGACTCCGTAGCAGTGCTAAATGCGTCCATTAGCTTATCGGCTTGGTCTTGTGTGATATCGCCATCCTCCACGGCTTGGTCAACACGTTGCTGCATAAGGTCGGTAAACCTTGAATCACCACCGCCAGGGAATCGACTCGTTGTTTCATCAACCTTGTCTGTATCAACAGACCCATCGTCCTTAAAGAATGATGTGACATCTAATCCAAAGCCAGGGCCACCTTGACCGCCACCGGGGAATCCGCCTTGTCCATTAAAGTCTTGTCCAGGTGTTCCGCTCGGGAATTGGCTTGAGCTAGCTGGTTCTTTGTTCACTGCCCATAGTACGCTTCCTGCGGTGGCTACGGCCAGTACAATAGCTACGATTAGTAAGATTGAACTCTTTTTCCTCTCCTTGAGATAGAGCATCTCAAACTCATTATCGTCATTATGATTTTGTGTCATAAAGTCCTTCCTTATGAATTTAGTTTCCCTAGCAGTATGCATAAGGAAGTTTTAAAAGAGACTTAAAAACGTTATTTTATGGAGCTAACACCTGTGGATTTTGTTTTTTAATCTTTCTTTAAGTATTTAATAGATATACTTTTAGCAATGAAACTACTAGTAGTCGAGGATGAGCATCGAGTCGCTCGCGCAATCAAAGAAGGCCTGGAGCAAGAAGGTTACGCCGTGGACCTAGCGTTTGACGGCGAAGATGGATTAAATGCAGCATTGGCAGATGATTACGACCTGATACTACTTGATGTTATGCTGCCAGGCCTTAATGGGGTTGAGGTGTGCACCACTATACGCAAACAGGGCAACCAGACACCCATCCTGATGCTGACGGCAAAAGACCAAGACAGAGACATCGTGCTAGGTTTGGACAAAGGCGCCGATGATTATCTCGCAAAGCCATTCTCGTTTGAGGTTTTACTAGCCCGCATACGTGCACTCCTTAGACGCCCTCATGAGTCGCTCGATAGCGAACTGGTCGCCGGTGACTTGCGGCTAAATTTGACTACAAAAATAGTGACCCGTTTAGAGAAGCAAATTGACCTGACCAGCAAGGAATTCGCCATACTTGAGTACATGATGCGTCATAAAGGCAAAGTGCTGAGCAAGCAAAATATTATGACACACGTGTGGGACTTTGACTCTGACATTTTACCGAACAACCTAGAAGTGTTCATCACGTATTTGCGAGCAAAGGTTGATAAACCGTTTAAAGCAAAGCCACTCATACACACGGTACGTGGTTTTGGGTACAAGATAGAGACATAGCATGAGCAAAACTGAACAGTTCATGACAATTATTAAGACGCCAACCTACCGGCTTGCGCTTACTTACCTCGCTATTATCATGCTAATGAGTATTTCTTTTAGCGTAATATTCTATAACGCGACGACGCGGCCGTTCGACAGACCAAACACTCCCGCGAGCAGCCAAGTAAATCTCCCCTTTACCGACCCACGTGTCTTCGACATACAAGTACGACAAGCAATCACGGAACGGCTAGAACAAACCAGACAAGAACTATTTATTCGTTTGATATGGATAAATGGGTGTATTTTGCTGGTGGGTGCTGGGGTTAGTTATTTCCTAGCACGCAAATCACTTGAGCCAATTGAACAGACCATGGAGGCTCAGGCACAGTTTATTTCAGATGCCTCTCACGAACTCCGCACACCGCTGACAGTACTTCAAACAACCAACGAAGTTGCATTACGGAAGAAAAAACTTTCAGCGGCCGAAACGACTGAGATTTTAGAGCATAATGTGACTGAAACAAAAAAGCTTCGTGATTTATCGAACACGTTGCTTGAATTACTGAGTGACGAAACATCAGACGTGACGCTAGAACCAATCGATATTCAAGAGGTTGTGCGAGATGCTATGCAATCCATTATTCCATTAGCGCAGTCAAAAGACATTTCAGTTGACGACAGAGTCGAGAATACAACTGCCCTAACCAATAAGTCGCTGCTAGAGCAATTGTTAGGCGTACTACTCGACAATGCAGTTAAATACAGTCCCTCTGGTGGCAAAATTACTTTAACGAGCACCGTTCAAGGCAAAACTCTCAGTCTGCACGTACAGGATACAGGCTATGGGATACGTGCCTCCGACCTTCCTCATATTTTCCAGAGATTCTACCGTGCCGACAAATCACGAACAAGTGATGAAAGCTCTGGGTACGGACTTGGTCTAGCAATCGCAGAGAAAATTAGTAAAAAGATTCATGCGCAAATAGAAGCGACCAGCACACGCGGGAAAGGCTCGATATTTACTGTGCGCTTACCCCTTGATGACTAACATCGACTTTTTCTATTAACCCACCATCGAAGTTGCAAAGCTGAGCTAGTCCGGATAGTTTGTAATAATCTACTTCCTCTGTTCGAAGAGTTTGAAATATGTCAGAAATCTGGCACCACGACTAGATCATTAAAAATAAGCGCAGCTGCGCTTATTTTTAATTAGTATTAAGTGCTAGTTGTTTCGGTGCTGACATCCAATCCAGCAACATGGTCGTCTCATGCCACCACCCAACTTGGACAACGCTTTTTGAATACGAATATTTCTGGTTTCTTCTTTTTTACCTGAGGTTACCCAGCAAATCCATTCATTACGAGCAAGAGGAGTTATGTCTTGCCATACAACAAAGGCTTGGTCGCTAGACAATAACGCATCACGCAAATCGTTTGGCAATTTATGAACAGTACCTGTAGCAACTTTATCCATGGCGACCTATGTGAACAATTTCCATTTTCTGTAGACAGCCCAAAACCATAGTCCTGCACCTGCTATGGTAGTGATAAATACCATTGCCTGCATCTCGGGCACGACATACACGAGATCTACAGCTATCTTTGAAGCAAAGTAGACTACAAGCAGATAAGCCGCCCATTTCTTCATACGCCACATACCGATGATAATAGCGATATTGCTGAGCAAGCCCACAACTGCATAGAGCGAGTACCATGAAGGCACTGTACTATAGATCGTTTTTAGCTCGTCTGGGTTTGCTATGTAGTACGGTATCTGCAAGTCGCCGACAACGAGCGTTAGTATCATAATGGCGAGAAACCAGCCTTGTCGTTTGCGAATGGTCTGTAATATATTTGCCACTTTAACTGACCGCCTTTCGAACAAGCTCAGCAATTATAGCCTCCTCATCGTCTGTTAATTTTGTTATCGCGTAGCTGATCGGCCAAAGATTACCGTCGTCTAATTTTGCAACATCATTAAATCCAAGCGTCATGAATCGTTCGCCAAATTTTTTCTTGCTACGAAAAAAGCATAGAACCTTACCGTTGCTATCAGCATAAGCTGGCATACCATACCATGTACGAGGTACTAAGTCGGGTGCATTGGAGCTGATAATCTCATGTAATCGCTGTCCTATAGCGCGGTCATCATCTGGCATAGAGTCCACTGCCGCAAGAACTTCTTTTAACCCCTCATCTGCTTTTTCTTTGCTGGTATTACTTGGCATATATACTTCCCTACTTGCATTTTTTATAATATTACTGTATTATCAAGATACTTGATATTCAAGATAATGTCAACAACTGTATGAATAAAGATAACCCCCGACACGAAGTATTTGGCGCAATGCAATCATTCGGAGTAAACTCTGTGATGTTTCGTAATGCTATCGGAAAGAAACTAGGTCTGAATATCACAGATATTGGCTGCTTGAATTATATGCTTATAAAAACGAAATCAACGCCTGGTGAACTATCGCGCTACACGGGGCTTACATCGGGCGCAACAACCTCTATGCTGGACAGGCTAGAAAAATTGAGATTTATTCGCCGAGTACCAAACCCTAAAGACCGCAGAGGGACTATGATAGAGCTGCAGCCCGAGGCAAGAAGTATGATTCTACCCTTTCTGGCGGGTGCTCAGGCAGCTCAACAAGAGCTACTGAAAGAGTTTTCTGATGACGAACTGGAAATCGTTACGCGTTTTGTAAACAGTTTTAGTACATCGATCCAGGATCAAACTGATCAAATTGATCTGTAGTCTCACTTATCTTGATGTGTAAATCTTTCGACTCGCTACATAAACTAGTCCAACTGATACTCAATTTTTAGCAAAGACCTCCATCGTCTCAGCTCTACATCAATTGAGTGTAAACTTTTAAGTTCTACTCACGAGTCGTGAACGACGAAATACGTAAAAATAGTCAGATAAATTTAATCTTTACTTTTTTAAAAAAAGTTATACACTTATATCAATTAGTAATCACCTCGGTGGAAGGCATAAAGGAGACCAGAGTGTCACAAACTATTAGTAAACTTCGATTTTTGAAGGGTAAATCAAAGCGCTTTACAGCTGGCGTAGCCGGAGTACTGACGCTGTCGCTGGTAGCAGCTGTCGGCGTGCTGGCTGCATCGCTGAACCTACAGGACCGTGCTGTACTAGCCGGTGTAAACTACCCATCTACCCCATCGTGGGACGTGTGTGTTGGCGATATTAACAACGACGGAAATGAAGATTTCCATGTTAGTTTACATATGAAGAATTCTGGACCGCTATACCAGAGTAATGGTGATGGTAGTTTCACGCGAGTAGCATCTAGTGTCATTTCACCCAGGCCAACGCCTGGTTTCGCAAAGAATTCTTATGTTGACCGACACGCATGTGCGATTGCAGACGTAGACCAAAACGGTTTGCTGGATTTATATAACGCTGCTGGTCGATGGGCAAGCAACAAGTTCAAGGACGAAGGAATAAACAACGAGCTATGGCTGCAGACAGCACCGGGAGTTTTTGAAGACGCGGCAACTGAAGCGGGCGTTGGTGAAGAATGTTCACGTGGTCGCTTCCCTGTATTCGCCGATTTTAACGGCGACGGCTGGGTAGATATGTTCCTAGGCGCACAGTATGAGCGAGCAGACAGCGCTGATGTATGTAACAATTTGCCAGACTCCCCCACAAATGAACAGTCTAAAATCTTTATCAACCGCGGCCTTAATTCATATGGTGGCTGGGCAGGTTTCCGCATTGCGAGCGAATATAACGTTAGCCAAAAGAACACAGGTAATCGCTTTGCGATAAGTTGGGATGAGAACAACGATGGCCGCCCAGACCTACTGACACAAGCATTTGCGAACAACCGACCATACTTTTACCGCAACAATGGTACTAGCTTTACTGAAATGTCACGTGCTGGTACGAAGCGCTTTCCGCTGATGAACGGTGCAAGCACCGGTGACGTAAACGGCGACGGCTACACAGATGTGGTATTTGCAGATAACAATGGCTTTGCATGGATGCGCGGTACCGCGACTGGTGTCAGTACGTCAGTAAACCGAATCGCTTCATTGCCATCTAGCCAACGTGCGTGGGGAGTAGCTGTGGGCGATATTAACGGAGATGGCATAAATGACATTTACGGCCTAGTCCGTGCTGCGACAGCGGGCAGCGCTAACCCAAATGACATAGTATATGTTGGCCAAACAGACGGCACATTTGTAGCACATGCAGCTCCAAGTGCTGGTGGGGACGCAAACGATGTCGAGGCAGTGCTAGTAAACGGCCGTGCGCAGTTTGTCGTACTTAATGGTGGTAATGACGAAAAAGCAGCGCCGGGACCAGTTCAGCTGATTAGCTGGGCAGAAAACTAAGTTATACTGACCATTAAAAAATCGCTGGCTTAGACCAGCGATTTTTTACCGTTGCTGTTGCGTTTTTTCGAAAAAGAGGTTAGAGTAAATTTAATTAATAAAGCATATATTCGGAGATTGTTCACCATGAAGTCCATCGACACCAAGTTTATTTTTGCTAGCGTTCTTACCATTGCAAGCTTGGTTGCTGGATTCGCTACAATTAGTAAGGCTGCTTCTGCTGAACTTGAAGATGGTATTAAAGGTTCGGGCTTGTACGGCTATCAGCGAACGTGGTCGGCGAACACAGTTGACTTTAACAACGATGGTCTCGAAGATATTTGGCTAGGCTATCACCAGCAAGTAGACTCAAAACTTATGCGCAACAATGGAGACGGTACCTACACCCGTGTTGCTCACAATGTAACTGCTCGTGTAAACGATGATGGTGGCATTTTAGATCGACATGACTGTGCGTGGGCGGACGTGGACCACAATGGCTTCAAGGACATGTACTGCTCTGGCGGCCGTAATCTCGAAAACTATTACAAAACTGCTGAAAAAGACAACGAGCTATGGCTTCAAGTAAGCAGAGGTAAATTTACTGAAGCTGGCACCGAATGGGGCGTAGGAGACCCCTGTGGACGTGGACGATTCGTGGCGTTTCTAGACCTGAATAACGATGGTTGGGAGGATTTATTTGTCGGTAACGAAAAACCACGTGACGTTGCAAGCCCAGAATGTGACCCACTTGAAGATACAGAGCATCACAGCTACTCGAAAGTGTTCCTAAACGACGATGGCGAAAGATTTGTATACGCACCGCAATTTGCCACACCGAACCCGTCGACAGGTGTTAACTGTGCGGTGCCTATGGATTATAACAAAGACGGCTGGATCGACTTACTTGCCTGCAACTATAAAAATACACGTGGTCAATTATTCCGAAATAATTTCGGCAATGGCTTTACAGAAGTAGGCTCATGGAACTTGTCGCGGCTGAAGCCGATGACTGATGCAGAATACGCTGATATTACCGGTGACGGCATAGAAGATATTGTTGCGTCTGATCAGAAGGGTCTGTATTATCACGCAGGTACAGAAACAGGCTTTGACCCGACACAAACGCGCTTTTACTGGAATAACTTTAATGAAGGCGAAGCGCTGTATGGCTGGGGCTTGGCAATTGGTGATATCAACGCCGACGGACAGATGGATGTTTACGGTCTTATCCACGACACGACCGAGAGTCGTAACC
>JAUIBD010000004.1 GCA_030427525.1 bacterium | reverse complement strand
CATCGGTAACGGTGCGTTGAACGCGCTGGGCCGTAACCCAGAAAAACTGGCAGATATCCGAACACTTATGATCACGGCTATCGTGTTCGCTGACTCACTAGCGATCATCGGTATTATCGTGGCTATTATCGCGAAGTTTATCTAGGAGCTTAGATGATACACACGGTACTAACACAATTTGCAGAAGCAGCCACGCATGGCGCGGAGACAGAAGCCGCCAGCGGCGGTGTGTTTAGTGCGCTCGGCATCGACTGGCAGATGCTGCTCTTTCAAGTAATCGGCTTTGTCGTATTAGTGCTGATTATGGGTAAATTCGTCTACCCTATTCTCATGAAGGCAGTTGATGCTCGTCAGGAAAATATCGAGGAAGGTGCCAAAGTCGCCGCTGAAGCCGAGAAAAAAGCAGTGGAGGCCGAAGCAAACATCGAGAAACTACTGAAAAAGGCTCGCAGCGAAGCGTCAGATATAGTGTCGACCGCAAAAGCCGAAGCAACTCAGATGGTTGAAAAAGCTGAAACCAATGCCAAGACTCGTTCAGAACGAATCGTGGCAGAGGCGCACGAAGAAATTGCCAAAGACGTACTGGCTGCCAGGAAAGCACTGGAAAAAGACACGCTAAGCTTGGTGAAACAAGCGGCTGGCCTAGCTGTTGCTGGCGTGGCCGATAGTCAGCTAGACGCTGCAGTGGTAAAGAAAGCCGTAGCGGAGGCGAAGAAATAATATGATTTCACGCCGTAAGCTAGCTGAACACGCTGCCGAGCGCCTCACTAAGGGTGATGCGGCTTCAACTGTAATGCAAGAGCTAGCCGCGTACCTACTGGACACCGGCCGAAGCAATGAAGCCGAGCTGGTAGTTCGCTCTATCGAAGACGCACTGCTAGCTAAAGGTATTGCGCTGGTAACGGTTACCTCTGCGCGTGCGCTTACCAGCGATGCCAAAGCATCGGTAGAACAGCTGGTTCGCAGTGAATTCTCACAGGTAAGCGACGTGATATTACGCGAAGAAATAGATGCGAGCGTATTAGCTGGGGTGAAAGTTTCACTGGCAGGCGCACAGCTAGACACAACGGCGAAAACGAAATTAGAGAAATTAGGAGTATAGAAATGGCAGAGTTACAAGTAAAAGAACTTTCCGGCGAACTCCAAGCGGCTATTGCTGGCCTTTCACAATCTGAAGGACTTGAATCAGCTGGCGTGGTGATTCGCGTGGGCGACGGTGTGGCATGGGTGCACGGCCTCTCAAAGGCTGGCTACAGCGAAGTGCTCGAAATCGACACGAAAAGTGGCGTGGTAGAAGCATTCGCATTGAACCTAATGGAAGATGAAATTGGTGCGGTGATACTGGGTGATGACAGCCAGGTTTCTGCTGGTGACACAGTGCGTCTAAAAGGTGTAGTGCTAGAAGTACCAGTAGGTCCAGAGTTGCTTGGTCGCGTGGTGAACCCATTGGGTGTTGCTATCGATGGCGGCCCTGCTATCAAGGCTAAACAAACCGGTAAAGTAGAGCGCGAAGCTATCGGAGTCTTAGGCCGAAAGCACGTGCATGAACCACTGATGACCGGTATTATGGCCATCGACGCCATGTTCCCTATCGGTCGTGGTCAGCGAGAGCTGATTATTGGCGACCGTCAGACCGGTAAAACCGCCATTGCAATTGATACGATGATCAACCAAGCCAAGCAAAAGACTGGCGTGGTAAACGTCTACGTGGCAATTGGTCAGAAGCTTTCAAAGGTTGCTCGTTTGGTCGAGCGCCTCAAACAAGAAGGCGTAATGGATCAAACCATCGTGGTGGCGACTGGCCCGGCTGACCCTGCGTCTATGCTGTACCTCGCACCGTATGCAGGTACTGCTATGGGTGAATACTTCCGCGACAAAGGCGAGCACGCGCTGATGGTCTACGACGACCTGACAAAGCACGCTGTTGCCTACCGCCAGATGTCACTGCTGCTTCGTCGCCCACCAGGACGTGAAGCGTTTCCTGGCGACGTATTCTACCTGCACTCTCGCCTGCTCGAGCGCTCAAGTAAGCTTTCAGACGACCTCGGCGCTGGATCTTTGACTGCTCTGCCGATTATCGAAACGCAGGCTGGCGACATTTCTGCCTACATTCCTACCAACGTGATTTCTATTACCGACGGTCAGATTTTCATGGAAACCGACCTATTCTACCAAGGTATTCGCCCGGCTATCTCGGCTGGTCTATCTGTTTCTCGTGTGGGTGGTGACGCCCAAACCAAGGCCGTGAAATCTGTGTCTGGTCACCTAAAGCTTGGCCTTTCACAATTCCGCGAGCTGGCTAGCTTTGCTCAGTTTGGTAGCGACCTAGATGCCGACACTAAGGCACAGATTGACCGTGGTCAGCGTCTGACTGAACTGTTGAAACAGCCTCAGTACCAGCCAATGAGTATTTGGGAGCAAGTTGCGTCTATCGTGGCGGTAGATTCTGGCTCGTTCGACGGCGTAGCTGTCGCGAAAATTAAAGACGCGCAAGCTGCGATGCTGACGAAGCTTTCGAAAGATAGCAAGAAAGAAATGACCGAGCTAAATAAAGGCGCTGAAAAAGTAGAAAAAGATTCTGCCGTAGCAAAACTGATTGAAAAGACTGCCAAGGCTGCAGCGAAAGGTTTTGAAGGCTAAGACATGGGAGATAGAATCGTTGTCGATGCGCCAGGCTTCGTTACGTCACCGCATGCATTTCGTGTCGCAGAACCAATCCCTACTGATGAAAAAACTGAGCGAAGATTGCGGCTAATTCGAGAGATTGCTGATAGACTGCCGTTTCTCTCTACTGAACAGCTTGAGGAGATGAATCGATACCGTATGCCTGATGATGGAGATGATTGCTAGATGCCTAGTCAACGTCAACTAAAATCACGTATTCGCTCGGTGAAAAACACCAAGCAGATTACCAAGGCCATGCAAATGGTTGCTGCTAGTAAAATGCGCCGTGCGCAAGATAGCACCAAAGCTACTGCACCCTACACTGCGACGGCACGTGATATTTTGGCGCACCTGGCAAAACAAGGCGCAACACGCAATCACCCATTGTTTGAACAGCGCGAGGTAAAAAGCCGCCTGCTGATAGTGATTGCCAGCGACAAAGGCTTGGCTGGTGCGTACAATACGAATGTCTCGAAGGTTTACCTGAAAGAACTGCTGGCAGATGACAAAGCTGGTATTCACAGCTCGACCATTGCGATTGGCCGAAAAGTTGCACAGCTAGCAACCAAGCTAAAGGATGACAAGGTTGTAGGTGTGTACGAGGACTTGCCAGATGTACTGGAGGGCCACGAACTTCGTGCCGTGCTAGATACAGCCTACAAGATGTACGAAGCTGGTGAAGTAGATGCTGTTGATATGATTTACACCGAATTTGTCTCAAGCATCACTCAAACGCCGAAAATTGAGCGCCTGCTACCTGCTGGCCAGGCTGGCGAGCCAACCAATGATGCTATCGACGAAGCGTTGTTTGAGCCAAGTACTGAGGTAGTACTGCAAAACGTGGTCTATCGTCTACTGGGTGCGCAACTATTCCAAGCATTCCTAGACGGCCGTGCCAGTGAGCACAGTATGCGTATGATGGCGATGAAAAACGCCACCGACAACGCAACAGATTTGATAGACGACCTGACCCTGGCTATGAACAAAGCCCGCCAGGCAGCGATTACCCAAGAATTAGCAGAAATAAGCGGTGGATCGGAGGCAATGAAATGACGGAAACTAATCGCAACAAGCATACAGTCATTTCTGATTTCGATGCTCCACTGCCTAAGGGAATGATTGATGCCTACGACACATCTATTGGCAAATGGGTACTTTGTAGGCCCGAGGAAGCTTGGCAATACGGGAATGACGCAGCAGATTCCAGAAATGAGGACGAAGAAATAGTTGAACGGAATAAAGGAGAGACAGATGCCTAAACAAACCGGAACAATAACCCAAGTCGTGGGTGTGGTGGTAGACGTAGAGTTCGATGGCAAGGATTTGCCAGCGATTTACGACGCGCTACACGTAGAACACGACAAAAAGACGATTACCCTAGAGGTAGCGCAGCACCTCGACGAACACACAGTGCGTGCGATTTCGCTGCAAAGCACCGATGGCCTGAAGCGTGGTCAGTCTGTAGAAAGTACCGGCGCGCCGATCAGCGTGCCAGTGGGCAAAGAAACCCAAGGCCGCATGTTCGACGTGGTGGGTAACCCTATTGATGGTAAGGCTGCGCCAAAGGGCACCAAAGCACCAATTCACCGCGAACCACCTGCCCTATCTGAGCAAACCAACAAGACTGAAATCCTCGAGACAGGTATCAAAGTCATCGACCTCATCGCTCCTATCGCCAAGGGTGGTAAGGTTGGCCTGTTTGGTGGTGCTGGTGTGGGTAAAACCGTGCTTATTCAGGAGCTTATCAACAACATTGCGAAATTCCACAGCGGAAACTCTGTATTCGCTGGTGTTGGTGAGCGTACTCGTGAAGGTAACGACCTGTACTACGAGATGAAAGAAGCCGGCGTGCTAGACAAAACCAGCCTTGTCTTCGGCCAGATGAACGAACCTCCAGGAGCACGCCTTCGTGTAGCGCTGACTGGTCTTGCTATGGCTGAAACCTTCCGTGACGAAGGTAAAGACGTGCTGCTATTCGTCGACAACATCTATCGTTTCACCCAGGCTGGTTCAGAGGTATCTGCCCTACTTGGCCGTTTGCCGTCTGCAGTGGGCTACCAGCCAAACTTGCAGCAAGAAATGGGTAGCTTGCAGGAACGTATTACGTCTACCAAAAAAGGCTCGATTACTTCTGTACAGGCCGTGTATGTGCCGGCAGACGACTTGACCGACCCTGCCCCAGCAACAACGTTTGCTCACCTGGACTCGACTATTTCACTGAACCGTGCACTGACCGAGATTGGTATTTACCCTGCCGTTGACCCGTTGGACTCTAGTAGTACCATCCTCGACCCAGAAGTAGTAGGTGAAAAGCATTACACTGTTGCACGTGAAGCACAGCGTGTGCTGCAGGAATATAAAGACCTGCAGGACATCATCGCTATCCTCGGTATGGACGAGCTAAACGACGAGCAAAAGAAAACTGTTTCTCGTGCTCGCCGCTTGCAGCGATTCCTGGCACAGCCGTTCTTCGTAGCAACACAGTTTACTGGCAACGACGGTGCGTATATCAAGCTAGAAGATACTGTCAACGACGTAGCCGATATTTTGGCTGGTAAGTACGACGAAAAGCCTGAGAACTGGTTCTACATGGCTCCTGGCCCTCTAAGCGAGAAGAAAGACAAATAGGCGCCTTCTTTATGCGATTTATTCCTTCGTTAGCAGCTCCAGTCCTCACTCACGGTACCATTCAGTACCGCTTGTTCGGGCTTCGCTGCTGCCTCGAACTAAATTCGCCTAAAGAACGCGGTTCCATAAACCAAAGGAGCACTGCGTGAAATTTGAATTAGTAACTCTACTGGGTGTGCAATTAGATCAAGAGGTGTATGAAGTGCAGATTCCTACCGCCGATGGGCCGATAGGTGTGTTTCCTGGGCACGAGCCACTGGTTTCTGTTGCCGTACCAGGTGCGATTGCCGTACGCCATAAAAAAGAAGACGCCGATAGTAAGCTGGAATACTTTGCCATTGGTGGTGGCGTGGTAGAGATAACGCCTGCTGGCGTACGCGTGCTGGTAGACGAAGCTGATCGTGGCGACGATATAGTGGAAGCAGAAAGCAAAGCTGCACTAGAAAAAGCCATGAAGCTACGCGACAACGCGAAAAACCAAGTCGAGCTAGAAAAAGCAACGGCCCTGATAGACCGTCACCAAGTTCGCCTGAATGTTGCCGGCCTGCGCCGACGACACAAGCGCTAAACTACAGCGACCAATCCTTTAGCACCGCCCGAACTTCGGCGGTGTTTTTGGTATGCATCAGTTTGTCGCGCAGCTCGGCGGCGCCCTCGAAACTGTTTACATAAATCTTGAAGAAACGCTTTAATGGGTCGAATTTGCGTGGATGTTCAGGTGTATCCCATTGGTCGAAGAGGTCGAGGTGGAGGTGCAGCAAGTTGATTAGTTTCATTTTGTTCGCCTTTTCGGTGGAAGATACCGTCATCGCTCCAGAACCATCTTTTGCAGATGGCGTTACACGCTGGGTCTCGCCGATTTCATCGGGCGACTCAGGTTGCACTACGCTTTTACCACCGTGCAAAAGAGATTCTGAATCAGTGACGGCTGGCGCAGCATCGGGAGAGCCGCTCGCTGACGAATTTTCAGAAACATCTGCAGACCGAGTTTTCGCAGATGCGTGCTCTACGAAAGCCCGGCTCGAAGCCGTTTCAGAAAATTCCGTTGGCGAAAAGGCGAACGGATTATGAAAAATTCCTCTTCCTATCATGATGCCATCGATGCCGGGGTGTTTTTTGGTAAGTGCTAGTCCTTCTGCCCTATTTTCTATATCGCCATTAATAGTAATCAGCGTACCTGGAGCGATTTCGTCGCGCAGAGCTAGGATGTCTGGAATTAGTTCGTGGTGCGCAGGCACTTTGCTCATTTCCTTTTTTGTACGCAGATGAATGGTCAGGTTCACGATTTCTTGGCGCAGTAGATGCGACAGCCAATCTTTCCACTCATCTATATGTGTATAGCCGAGGCGTGTTTTTACGCTGACGGGCAGGCCTGCCGTCTTTGCAGCGGCTATTGCCGCGGCAGCGAGCTCTGGCTTACGAATCAGTGCCGAGCCGCCACTCTTAATGGCGCTTTTAGCTGGGCAACCCATGTTGATATCGATGCCATGAAAACCTAATTCTTTACAGTGTGCGGCGAGCTGCTCCATGTCGCCAGGTTCGCCGCCCCATATTTGGGCGACTATCGGGTCTTCGTCTTCTGTGCGAATGAGTCGACTACCAATTGCTTTCTCGCCCGCGTGCACCCAGCCGGTGGCATTGGTAAATTCTGTAAAAAATACGTCTGGCGGGCTGGCTTGTTTTATCACGTGACGGAACACCACGTCGGTCACTGCCTCCATGGGGGCTAATATAAAAAATGGTTTCGGAAGGTGTGCCCACATACGATTTGCCTACCAAGTGCGCGTTGCGCGACGATAGCCCATATCAATTGTTTCACTCTCAGGGGTCGTTTCATTATCGGGAAAAGCCACGACGCGTAGCGTACCCTCTTCGCCTATTGTCAGCACGAAGCCTGGCGTTACTTCGTCTGTTTCAGGATCAACCTTAGGAGTAGGCATCTCGCGGCCTGTTAGTGGGTGGATGATGACGGGAGGTCGGTATGTGTCGCCCAAAAGTAGTCTCCATTTAGGTTTGAATCTGTACAATTATATCACGCATGATATATCGTCTCACACTGTACACAAGCTAGTTCTGTAAAGTGTGAGACGGACAGGAATGATGCGTTGCAGCTGGTGTGCTACAGAGACCTGATTTTACGCCGTAGCGTCCGTCACGAACAGCTACTCACTTGACCTTGCTGGCGATACTCGCCAGGAAGGCGCGCACACAGGCCATGTTGGTCTTGGTCTGGAGGAACTTGTAGTAGCTGTCACTGGTCGAGATGTCGGTCTTCGCAGACAACACCTCGAAGGCCTTGCCGTAGGCCGACTTGCAGCCAGGCTTGCACATAGCAATCCACCCCCTTTCGAGGTGTCGAAAACTCACGCGGACGGTCCGCATGAGGGTGGTGCATTCAAGCTTTGGGGTGGCAGGGCACGGGTTTTCACCCCGTGCCCTGCCCATCGGCTGCCGTCATGGGGGCCGGCTCGCCGATGCTCGGTGGAACCCCGAACACCGAGTCTGTACCGAATTAAAATTCGGCAAGTCTGGACCAGACGGCGCGAGTGCTGTTCACACGCCGCGCCGCCTGGTCTGCTCGCATTTTCGCTACCATCCACGTTGCGATGGGCGGAAGGAGGTGCGTGAGTGCGAGTACCACAGCGCCGAAACGCGCCGAGGTTTGTCGGTGCGAAAATGCACCAAAGCTTGTGCGGACACGAGTGCGAGGCACCTGGCTGAGGTGACCACCCTCGTGTCCGCACTCTCCGAAATGCTGCCACACTCGGAGGGTGCGACGGCGGCTCCAGCCTACGGCCCGACCCGTGCCAGATGGCGGACTCAACGCCTCGCTACCTTTATTAGCATCATTCCTGTCTCTTAATGTGCGTTTAGACAGGAAATGAGCAGATAGTTGTGTATGAAACGGTGGTTCCTACAGCACTATCTACTCATCTCTACCACCTAAAGCTACTACTATTGTAACACTTTATGTACTATTCTGTCAACAAATCTTCTTCAAAGGCCTTGATGCCTTCGACAGATTGTTCATACTGCGATGTGTCAGGAAAATCTAGTGCCATGATATGCCGCCATACGACCTGTACTAGCTGTTCGAGACGGGCTAGTTCCTCATTATCGACTTCTAAACCAAGGTCTATTATCTCGCCTGCTTTGTTTGGCTCGACAAATTGTACCATTAGATTCGACACCTGGTAGTTAGCATAGTCGCGGCTACGGTTCATGAGAATGTGGTAAAACAACAGCTGTTGTCGGTAGTGGTGGGATTTAATTTTGTCGTATACACTACCACGACCCCATCCGCTGAGACTTGAGCCTGTTTTATAGTCTATAATCTGCGCGGTTTTGGCTGTTTTATCGAGCTCTACAACATCTAAATTACCCTTTAAGCGAGCCTGACCTAGTTGAGCACCCTGGTGCGAAAAGTCGAATTCAGCCAGCTGGTTGGCGTTAAAATCGCCACCCTTTGCTTTTACAAATGCATTCAGAGCGTCAAAGCCTTTATGAAGGAAATGGTCGTGATCTGTTTTCGAGAGTTGTTGTTCATCAAGCGTGTGCTGAAAATGTTGCAAAATGTCTTCATCGGGCGGAAGATGACCGTTTTGAACAACAAAGGTGTGCATGTACTGCAAGGTGGCGTGAATGGCCGAGCCAAAGCTGGCATGCCGAGATTTAGCGCTTGGGAAATGAAGCAGCTGTTCGGTAAGGAACGCCTTTGGCCCACCTTTCGTAACATCTAAAAATGCGCCAAGGCTGGTTGCGGTAAGCTGGAACTTCTCCAAGTTTGCTGCTAGTGCACGTTTCATGTCGCCTGGTGGCAAGCTCGCAACAGGGTCATACCACATATGTTGCGCGCTCTCGAGTGTGGCTGCGGCACTGGTGTCGATGCTAGGTATTTCAACATCAAGCGTAGTTTGGTCAGCCAAAAAACTAGGGCGAAGCTGTTCTTTGGCGGTATCGGAAAGCGTGCTGTAGCTTATGACTAATGATTGTTTTGCCCTAGTCATTGCGACGAAAAAGAGCCGAAGGCGCTCTTCTACACTGCCGCTGTGTTGGCGAAGTCGTAAGTTTTCAGGGTAAGAAATGAGCGAAGATGGCGAACGCACCGATTCACCCCACACACTATCGACCGCATTGAGTATGAACACTGATTCAAACTCAAGTCCCTTTGCACCATGAGCTGACAACAGCTGAACAGACGTAGATGCATCACCAATATGCGAAATAGATGTAATTGATGTGTTGGTAGCTGCATGCAAACTCACAAATTCGACAAGGGCTGGCAGCAGTAACGTGGTTTGTTCGGGGTTGTGTTCACGGAGTTTGGTGCGAATAGTTCGTAGCGCTTCTAGGTACCGAGTATACGTTAGGATTTCTTGCTCGCGCTTGGTGTCTGAAAAGAAATATGATTTCAATGGCGAAGTATACTCAGATTCTTCGAGTGTACTTTGGCCCAAAAGCACGTCGAGCATTGTCTCGAGGGGTGTATGGGCCGACGCTTTCGCTGCGGAAAGCAGCCATTCGCCTAGCTGGCTAGTTTCCGCGTTCTCAAGGATAGTCTCTATCCAATTTGTGCGTTCTTTGTAGGCGCTGAGGCTTATATCCCATAGCGTTTTTGCATTGATATCCCAGGCCGGGTGGCTTAGTAGTTCGGGTAGCAATGCCTGCGCGTCGTGATGGCGCTGGTCGTGGATTGCATGAATAGTCTTGGCAAGCAGCAATACTATGCGTACGACTTCGATATCGAGCACGTTGTCTTGGTGCTCATAGCTTACGGCTATGTCGTGCTCGCTGAGGTACGGCACCATAGCTTCTAGGTCGGCGTGCTTACGGGCAATAATTGCAATCTGGTTTGGTGCGGTGCCAGCTTTTAGTGCAGCTGCGACCTGCTGCGTTACCCACCTACGCTCACCTGCTGTAGTTGGCAGCTCTACTAACTTCGGCATCAAAGGGGTATGTGTAGCGTGGGCTTGCAGTGTTTTATCAAGTTCGGTAATACGTGCTTCCAGGCGCTCACTCCCTTGCGAGATGACTTCTCTGGCGGCACTGAGTATCGGTTCGGTTGAACGGTAGTTATCGGTAAGTGTAAGAAGCTCACGGCGTGGATATAAATGGTCGAAATTGATGATATTGCCTACTTCCGCACCCTGGAAGCCATAAATAGCTTGATCGTCATCGCCCACGACCATAATGTTTGGTTGGTCTTCGACTATGGGGTTGTTTGTGAGGTTGCGTAGTATGCGAGCTTGAGCGAGGTTGGTGTCCTGAAATTCATCGACCATTATGTACTGGTAGCGTTCCTGCAGGTCGAATCGCACATCATCTTGAGTTTCAAGTACGTGAATCAGCTGCACGATCATGTCGTCGTAGTCGTACAGCTGAGCTTTTTCCAGGATTTCGCAGTATTGTTGATAGACTGGCAATAGCTCGCGTAGCTTTGCCTGCTGGGCGTGTGATTTCAGTATAGTTTTACCGCTGCTGTCTTTCGTAAGCCATGACTTTTTCCACGCGGTAATAGGAGGAGTTTTGCCCCCTAGTACGTCGCATTCAGCCAGTGCTTGCTCTAGGCTGGCGATGATTGTGTCGGACAAACGAGGAATAAGTTCTAGCGGCTTTGGTTCGTCGATCGCCTCTATTTTTGGTATTACACCTTCTAGGTCTGGGATAGTTTTGGCCGAAATACGCGGTTCGAACACTGGGGCGAGTTCGCGTTCGGCTGCGCCAATAGCAATGTCATTGGCGTCGAGCACGCCTCGAAGCTCTTCGAGCACCAAGCCGCTACGCTTAATTTCTGAAATCGCTTGTAGGATATCTTTTATGCCAGTATATTCACCATTCATGCTGACTTTTAGGGGGTTGTCGTAGCGCAAACTATCTAGAATACTACTAATAACGCGATATTTTACTAAATCATCAGCGATACGAAACGATGCACCACCAAAGAAATGGTAGCGATACTGGGCCATAACATCACCAGCAAAGCCGTGGAAGGTGTGAACGGCCACTTGATAGCCACTTTGGCCCATGATCTCTACCAAGCGCTTTCGCATGGCGGTTTGCCCAGCCTCGGTAAATGTTAAACACAACACGTTTTGTGCAGCCGTGTCGGTACGGCGCAAAATGTTTGCCGCGCGCATACTAAGTAGCTCTGTTTTACCCGTGCCAGGCCCTGCTATTACCATGAGCGGACCATCAATGTGGTCTACTGCTTCCTTTTGCTTGGCGTTGAGCTTTTTGTACCTGCTATCAAAATCCATTCTCTATCTAGTATACGGGAAATAAAAAAGACCACCAGATGGTGGTTCGAGTGATTTAGACCGCCCTGGACCCGGTGCCGACCCTTGCGGGTGGCTCCGGGCCCAGGGGGCCTTGACGGGGGCATAGGCCTTGCGGCCATTCTCGCCCCTGCTCCACCGATCGTACGTGCACGGGGACACGCAATCCACGGTGGGAGCATGGAGGTGATCGACGACCTCCGTGGCGGTAGCTCCAGTCTAGCATGCGGCGTCGCCCGCGACTTGCCCAGTCAAGGGCTGGAGCTTTTCGGCGGACGGGGATCTCGGGTCCCGCGTCCGGCTTGCCCCTCGAGGGGGCATCCAGGGCGACCACCAACCACGAGGGGTCGCCGTACCGAGGTGGGTGCCTGACCTGGCACAAGAGCCGCGCGACGAGCGCGGACCCACCTATCTTGCAGCCACCGATTCCCGAACCGGGCTCGCCGACGCAGCAGACGTGTGCGTCTAATCGATGGTCATATCATTATACACCAAATATGCTAAAATGTCAATACTTTTTTATAAATAATGTGCTAAAATATGAGGTAATGGACAGTGAAATCTATGATGATATTGCCTTGGAGCAGATTGCCAAAGACAAATTTGGTATTCCATTAGAAATTGAGCATGTGATAGTGCGGCATGTACCAGTGAGCCGCGTGGCATACGCGACGGTGTTTTTAACCAAAAGCAAACAGCTATATGTGTATATCTCAGGTACATCACGCTTGCTGCTAAAAGATATTAAAACAATTGTATCGCGAATGGATCTGACCGCTGAAACATATATTCCGCCAAAAGGCCGACCTGCCTATTTTGATGACATCGGCAGCGAGAAATTCAAGACGGTATTTCCTGGCAGGCATAACCCATTGCCAGAGGACCTGCAGTACTATCGTACGCTCGCGCCGTACAACCCTGCCTTGGTGCAAATTCGTGAAATAAAACATGGCGAAATAAAACAATTTGACCCTGACGCAAGTGGAGGTTGGCGTGTTGGGGCAAAGTTTACGTACCGTCGTATAAAAGCTATTTAAACGGACACCAGAAACTATCGCTTGTAGCCACATCACCGTTCGAGCTACGAATGTATACCCAGTTGCCAGTTTCTTTTGGTTTGTATGCTATGAAGTAGGACACGCCATCATTTTCGTTGCTTGGGAAAGTGAATACACAACCATTGTCGCTAATTGGATACGTTTTGGCAGAGCCGGCCGCAGTACCTTTTGTTATATAAAATACGTAGTCGCCATTTGTGTTCGAAAGTGTGCATGTGCCAGAGCACGGGAAGATACTGAACTTACCATTTTTGATTGAATCTTGTGGAATATTCAAAAATGATGCAATGTTGGCGTACTGGCCGCTGGTTGGTGCGTTGTTGCTTGGCGAGGCTCCAAGTAGCTGCGTTGCGGTTGGGTACTCGAGGTTTTGATTGTAATAATGGTCGGCAGCATTCGCGATAACCCTGCTGAGTGTTGATGCCTGGGAGTCGCTGGATTTATTTTGGTACTGAATGTAGCCAACAGCAGACACGCCGGCAATGATCGCAATAATAATAGCTACCACGAGTAATTCGACAAGCGTAAAGCCACGTTGTTTCATGTTACTACTGTAATAAAGCCGGAGCGTAGCGTCAATGGTGCTTATGCTTTTCGGTCGAGGATGACAAGATGTTCAATATGTGGTGTACAAGGGAAAAAGTTATAGCCTTGATGGGCGCGAACACCGTATATATCGCCTAGCTTTTGTACATCACGTGCCTGCGTAACGGGGTTACAGCTAAGATAAATTATGCGAGATGGTTGTTGTTCGAGCAGTCGTTCAATAACTATCTGATGTAGGCCTGCTCGGGGCGGGTCTACGATAATCGTCTTATCAGAAGTTATGTAGTCGAGCGCTTTTTCGCTCGGTGCGAGCACCGCGTGTGCGTCTACGTCGAGTCGCATGATATTCTGACGCATTTCTCGTACCGCGTGTTCGTCGATTTCTACAAGTGTCGTACCGTCTCCACCAATGGTAAGGCCGATAGTACCGACACCACTGTATAGGTCAACAGTTTGTTTATTCTCAACCCATTTTTGCATTTCTTTCAAAGCTGCTTCGTATATGGGTAAATTGATTTGAAAAAACCCCTCGGTGGCATAGCGAAATGGAACCCCTAGTATAGTATCTGATAGTGATGTATCGCCAAACTGCGCCAGGCGCTTTGTTATCTTGCTAGCTGGGCTGCGCGGGTCTGAAAAAATAACTTCCCCACCAAGTGCAGCTAGCGAGTTTGCTTCGTCTTTGGTGATGATCTCAGGCAAGGCATCTTTGACGTACAGCTGCCAGACGGTATTGCCTTCGCTATCGCATCGTATTAGTAGAGTTTTGAGGTTACGCGCGGTGATAGGCTTTGTGCGCAGTAGGTCACGGACTGCCAGTGCCGTGCGCATGATACTAGGATGTGCAAGAGACATCTGAGTAACAGGCACCTTACCTTTACTACCACGTATAAAAAACGCTAAGTCTAGTAGCTCTTGACCATTCACCTCATGACCATACCAGCTAAATTCAAGTTTGTTTCGATATTCAAATCTTTTTGTGTCGCCATATAGCTGTATCGGGTTTGGCAAGACAATATCGTGTAGCTCGAAAGCCTCTTCAATAAGCGCAGCCTTGTAGTGTGCCTCGCTCTCTGCTTTCATGATCTGCCAGGGACTGGTTGAGAGATAGCTTTCGGGATCTTTCGGCGTAATGCGCTCGTCGCTTGCTTCGATGATTTCAATGACTTTTCCTTCAAGGTAAGACGACTTCTTCTTGGTTATCTGGACTGAGACTAGCTCGCCAGGCAAGCCACCCCATACGAATATTTTTTTGCCATCTTCAAGCTTTCCGAGCGCTTGCCCGCCACCCACAATTTTTTCCAGACGTACCTCAGCAGTAGAGTATATTTTAGACATCATACCTATGGTATCAGTTCTCGCTACGTTGCACTACCATCGTTGTGTGGTTAGTAATTTGTCGTGCTTAGCAAATTAGCCGAGAGTAGACTGTCACTAACCACTAGCAATGCGCATGTGCGGAGCTTTGCGTACGGTGATGCTGGCTATTGTGCGCTAAATGTCTTTGAATAAAGGACTGCGCCTGGTGTACAGGTGATGTCTTCACCGCTGTGAGCTGGGCCACAAATCATCTGGTATGTCAGCTCGTGTGCGCTGGCATCGTAGGAAAGCGTGCTGAAGCCTAGGTGTTTTGCCCGGTAAGTAGATTCCGGCAAGACGGTCTGGAAGTTGATGAGGCCCTGTCCGCCGCCGCCATTGACTACTTGCGTGAGATTGTTCCAGTCTTCAAACACTTCCATGCCGTGTCGGTGGCCCGCTAGGTCAAGCACATACTTGCCGTCTGGGTTAGATGTGGACGGGCTGTGCTCTGCCGCAAGCGCTCCAAAGACAGACTCCCAGTTGTTTGGTGGAGTATAATCGGTGCTGCTGATAACTGGCCGATGGCCGTATGTCACAACGAAATCGATAGTAGAATCTTCTTGTGCATCGGTCATCAGAGCATCGGCCTTCGTCTCCCAGTCAGTGATAGCGTTCCACCATGGTTCTGGGAATGATATAAATAGTACTCGTCCACTGCGGAACCAGCCCCAGTCCTCGCCCTGACAAGTGTTTACTGTGCTTTCAATCTCTTCTCCGCATCCAGGGTGTGTTGTTTTCGTTGCTGTGTCGTTTGGTACAGTTTGTGGGTTTGGTACTGCCAAGCGTCCTTTGTAGTTTGCTAGGCTGTCGCGTGGTGTACCTTCAGGAGCGTGAGAGGTCGGATTGCCGTATTCGTGGTTACCCCATGTCACCATGAAGGCTGCATTGGTCGCGAAACTTGCTTCTGCATCCATAAAGAACTGGTGCACGGCCGATACACCACATTCATTCGCGATTGAAATATCGCCGTGGTGTAAGACAAAGTTTGGCGATAGTGCTCCCATTTGGTCGAACAGGTCTTGTTCGTACTCACGACACGTGCTGGCTATCGTATCACCTACAGCAAGGGCTTGGAAATCATCAGTGTCGCCTGCTGCGGTGGTAAACGTATGATCAAGGCCGGCAGTGCCTATCTTGTAATGGTAGGTAGTACCGAGGCTAAGTCCTGAAACACGTACTTCCATAAAAGGTCCAGTCGTGTCAACAGGAGTGATCGCGCTCGCTGAAGCAGTTGCGGTTTGTCCGTACGTATTGGTTGCTCCGTAGTACAGCGTGTCCTCGCTGCCGCGCCAGCTAAAGACGACTTCGTCACGAGTGTCGCCGTACGAGTATTTAATCTCATCGACAACATCGGTTGGTGCGGGTGGCGCCACGTAGCTAACAGTGGTTTCTAAGCATAGTTCTGTCGTTGCTACTTCATCTGAAGCACAATAACCTAGTTTCTGAATCGTACCGTTTAGCTGTACGTCATTGTTAGCCTGAGACGGAAGCGGCGAGCGGTTACCGACGCCCATAGCAGCAGTGGTGCTCATGTCGCCTGTGTTACTGATGCTAAATGTATCGGTTGACACTTGGTTAGTTGTTAGGTTGGTGAGTCGCATGGTGACGCTGTTGCTTGAAAACGCATTTGGACCTTTGACACATTCTAGGCGATACGGCGTGTCCGCAATGATAGCGGTTGTACCACGAAGTGCAAGCTCGCTGCCGAGGGTGTTCTCACCAGCAAATCTACACTCAGGGAAAACCTCGTTGTTTGACGACGAGTTACACTTACTTAGCTGCAGTTTAATTTGTGACTGATAGTTTGCGTAATTGCCTGTCTGCGTCAGTAATTGCATGGCGTTCAGACAACCATCTAACCGACTAAATACCGCTGCAGTGCCCACGGCTTGATCTTCAGTGAAATCCAGGGTTGGTCCGCTAGTTGGTACAGCTGTTCCTCCAGATTGAGAGTACTCAGTGTCGCCTGTAAAGGTGGTTCCTGTAGAGTCGGAATTCCAATCTCCCGATAATACGAGGTCGACGCCTGCATTAAGAGCTGCTGTATTACTGACGGTTCCTGTGGTATCGCGTAGGTCATACGTGTACACGCTATATTCCTCGCCTGTTGACGGAAGTGTTGCCACGACTTCATTCTCTACACATGTTTGAGCGTTTGCCGCGCTAGTTGACGAGCAGTAGCCTAGTGCTTGAACCATGCCAGTGAACTGGTCTGTGTTGCTACCCTGCGCTGGCAGAGGAGATTTGTTGCCAGCTGTCACATCCTTGTTTGTGCTGATAGTTCCTGTTTCCGGAATAGTAAAGGTATCGGTGTATGTATGGTCTGATGCAACCTCGGTTAGTCTCATTGTGAGCTCTGCCCCAACATTTGATACATCAGGCCCTTTGATACATTCAAGTCTGTATAGTGTGTCAGCTACGATGGCCGTTGTGCCGCGTTCTGGGCCGGTGCCAGTGGGTGTATTGCCGCCTGCAACACGACATTCTGGGTAGACGTAGCCATCGGTACATTTACTCAGTTGAAGCTTTAGCTGTGAAGCCCCAGCTCCAAACGAACCGATTTGAGATATATTTTGTGAATCATTAATACAAGCCCCGTTGCTGGAAAATACCACCGACATGCCAAGGGCGTTGCTACCAGGTACGGAGATGGTTGGATTTGATGGTGGGTCTGCGGCGCCACCAGATTGTAGCGACACGAGGTCACCTGTAAAGTTGACGCCTTCCGAGTTGGAACTCCAGTTGCCGCTTAGTACCATATCAACACCACTATTCGCAGCTGCTTGATTGGCAACGGTCGAGGTGGCGTTCCGAAAATCGTACACAAACAAGCTGTCTGAATGTGTCGCGTTTACAGTGGCAATGCCGAACACTGATAGTAGCACTGCGACCCCTAGTATAAGTAATTTCTTCGTCATAGTTACACCCCCTGTGTTATGACACTTATAATACGTCTATAGTAGGCCTCGCTTTGTGCAAATGCAACTAGTTTTTTGAGTATGTTTGGCTATATAGCGTTGAGCCAGGGGTGCAGGTAGTATTTTGACTGTTGTGCTGAGGACCACAGATCATTGCGAAGGTCAGCGTTCGCGCTTGGCCATCGTATAATAGTGTCGTAAATCCAAGATGCTTGGCGCGGAACGTAGAGCCGCTGAGTACAGTTTGGAAATTAATCAGGCCTTGCCCGCCACCACCATTTACTACCTGAGTAAGGTTGTTCCAATTTGCAAATACTTCCATGTTGTGACGGTGGCCAGTCAGGTCTAGCACATATTTGCCGTTTGGATTTGAGCTTGACGGGCTATAACTAGCTGCGAGCTGAGAAAATGCGGTGTTCCAATCTTTCGGTGGAGTATAGCCAGTGCTGCTAATGACTGGTCGGTGGCCGTACGTTACGACGAAATCTATAGATGAGTCGCTTTGTGCTTGAGCCATCAAAGCACCTGCTTTCGCTCGCCAGTCCATAATTGCATTCCACCATGGCTCCGGGTAAGAAATGAAGAGTACTCGACCACTTTGGAACCAGCCCCAGTCTTCGCCACGACATGTATTTATGCTGCTGCCGATTTCTTGGCCACATCCAGGGTGTGATGTCTTTGTTGTTTTGTCATTTGGAACGGTTTGAGCATTTGGAACTGCACTTCGCCCCTTGTAATTCGCCAAGCTGTCACGAGGTGTGCCTGCAGGTGCATGGCTAGTCGGCTTTCCATACTCATGATTGCCCCACACAGGCATAAAGGCTGCGTAGGTTGAATAGCTGTTTTGAAGGTCCATGTAAAACTGATGAACCGCCGGCACGCCACATTCATTGGCGATCGCCATGTCGCCGTGGTGCAAGACCATGCTCGGCTGCATTGAGTTTATGAGGCTATTCATTTCTTGTTGATAGCCGCGGCAGTCGCTGGCTATTGTGTCGCCTATTGCTACGGCAGAGAAACTGCCGTCGTCTCCTGCTGCTGTGGTAAAGCTATGGTCAGTGCCGTCGCTACCAATTTTATAATGATAGGTTTCCCCGAGCGATAGACCACTTAATCGTGCCTCCATGAACGGTCCGTCAATATCAACTGGTGTTATGTCGCTCTCATTTGCGGTTGCGAAACTACCATATGACTCGTCGAGGCCATAGTAGATGACGTCTGCTTCTCCTCGCCAGCTGAAGACAACCTCGTCTCGTGTGTCGCCGTATGAATACTTGATTTCATCTGCACTGCCGCTGCTAACTGGCGGATCAACCGGTGGGTCGACCGGAGGGTCTACAGGTGGGTCGACAGGTGGTGTGTTTTCTAGGTTCACTTCACTGTCTAGACACGCCTGCGCCCGGACAACATTATTACTAACGCAGTAGCCGAGTAGTGTGATAACACCTGTGTATTGGTCGGTGTTTGAGCCCTGTGCTGGCAAGGGATACTTATTGCCCGCAGTGACGTCGCGGGTAGAGTTGATGGTACCGGTAGCGGGTATGGTAAATGTATCGATGGTCGTTGTGCTTGTTGTAAGGTCAGTTGTACGCATCGTAACTGTTGCGCTGCTGCCTTGATCTGGGCTTTTCACGCATTCAAGTCGGTAGTCGGTGTCGCTAGCTACTTGCGGTGATCCGCGCAGCGCGAACTGTTTTGTAGGAGTGCTTTGTCCTGCGATGCGGCACTCTGGGTACATGTTGCCGCCGCGACATTTACTGAGCTGTAGCTTGATCTGCGAAGTGGAGGTGGCGAAAGGACCGATCTGCGAAATATTCTGAGAATCGCTACCGCATCCTCCAGTTTGGCTAAAGATTACTGCAGCTCCTACTGACTGAGAGGCACTAGCGTTTATCACTGGTCCACTAGCTGGCGCGGCGTGTCCACCAGACTGCAACGATGACGTATTTCCATTAAATTGGACGCCGTCTGTGGTCGATACCCAGTCGCCTACCAGTTGTATAGATGCCGTTTGATTTGTGGGTGCAGCATTCTGGACTGGACTGGTAGCGTCCCTAAAATCGTATACATAGATACTGTCGGTGTCTGCCGCCCGAACAGTAGTTAAAGTTACTATTGATGCCACCGCTATTACTAAGAATGCTAATAGTTTTTTCACGACTTACCTCGCACGTACTGTTTTGATTAATATTTACCATAGCAAGATATTGGCTAAAGTGCAACTTGGTTTTAAAGCATAAAAAAGATCCGCCTCTAGGACAGATCTTTTCATTGTATATGGGCACTCACCTATGCTTGTTCGAGTGTTCGCTCATCCATCGATGCCGCGATAAGTAGCGGACCGAAGAGCAACGCGTACAGACCGATGATCCATACGAAGGCTACTCCGCCAGAAACTGGCTGTGACAGAATAAACACACCAGCTAGCACACTCAGCGCACCACCAATAAGCGCGAACGTGCGAGCAGTGGCTGTCTTTACATCACCGAACAGTCCGACAACAACGTCGAATAGGCCCTGGACTACTAGCGTGAATCCAGTTAGTAGAATGAGCGTTGCGAACGATACGCCAGGGTGACGCACCAAATATACACCGACACCAACCGCCAGAACGCCGAATAGCAGCTTGAGCCACCACATACTGTCAGTAGACACGCTCATGAATCCACGAACGACTGATATTACACCCCACGCCAATACGTATGCACTAAAAATGTACACGAACGTTGCTAGTGTGAGACCTGGCCAGAACAGCGCAGCGATGCCAAAGAGCATTGTCGCGACTCCTGCCACGGCGCCGAGCCACCATACACCATTAGTTTGTTGAACTTTTGCAGCCATAATTTACTCCTTCTCTAATTAGTAGCTTCTTCTGTTTGTTCATCTGGGATTGATTCGGGTTCGCCTCCTTTCACATCATGAAAAACACCGAGTAATCCGGCGGCTATGAGAACAAAACCAAGTGAGTAACGGATATAATCCATACGAAGTATGTCTGCCTGCTTTAGCGTGATGTATGTACCGAGGATTAATGCGATAAAACCAATGCGCCGTACTAGTGAAATAGGCACAGCCAGCAGTAATAGGCCAAATACGGCGGATCCTAACCCTATTACAAAGTTCATGTCTGGTACGTTAAGAATGTCGAATACGAGCAAAAAACCCACAGCTAGCAGCGCCAAGGCCGCAATAAGATGGAAGATTCTCGCAGAAGATTTCATGCCATGACTCCCTTGCCTCATACTATACGCCCGTTGCGCAGAAAATTAAAGTTTTTCTAAGGCTGGCTGTTTGTGGTCGAGGTAAATTTGTGCTGTCGTCATCAGTAGAATAACAACCAATGGTCCATATACAATTCCCATTAAGCCAAAATAGTAGATTCCCGAAAATGTCGCGATTATCGCGAGCGCTTGGATCATGCCAGCTTCTTTTGGAACTAGTCGTGGCCTCATGACGTTATCAAAATTACAAATGACTAATGAATAGATCATGAACACCCAGAAGCCTGGCCAGAAATTACCGCTGGCCATAGCGAATAGTGATATCGGCACCACTACGATGCCACTGCCAAGAGGTACCATGCCGAGGATCGTAAAGAGAATCACAAGTGGCAAGAAGTATGGCTGTAAACCTAGTATAAATAAAAGTAATGCTGAGCTGACGGCGGAAACTAAAGAGATGATAAACTGACCCTTTAAGCTGGCGGTAACGATCAAACTAGCCCGTTGTAAGTATTTTCCACTATCTTCTTCTGAAAATGGCGAAGCGGTAATAACAAAGTTTCGGATGTCTCTGTGATAGAGCAAAAATATATTGAACATGAAGCCATAAATAATTGCAGACGTGATGAGCTGTGGCGCTGAGGCGGCGATAGCAGCGATAACCTTAATCGTTTGACTAACAACGAATGGAATTGTTTGCTGGATAAACTCTTTTATAGTTGTTTCAGTTCCGGTGGCTGCTTCAGCTGGCAGGATTGTGCCAACACTGTCGCCTATAGTTTGGACGGTTTCGTAGAAAGACGAGCCTGGTTCATATTTCAAGTTCGATACTGTCTCTGCTAGATTGAATGCTTGCTGAATAGCGAGCACTCCGATAAATAGCAGTGGGAGCAAAAAGATAAGAATACTCGTTATCATTGTAAGACTGGCGGCGATTTTATCCTTCATGTGCTTCCTGAACCATTCGTATAGAGGAAATAGCAACGATGCAAAGACTGCGCTCAATGCCATAGGAGCAAGGAACGGCTGGAAAAACACCAAAGCAATAACGATGCAAACGATGCCGATTACCAACCAATTTGGTTGGTTCTCTGGCTGAGTTTTCGCTTTTGTGCTCACTTTTTGGCTTTCTGATTAGGCAGTTTTGCTAGTAGTGATTGCGAAGTAGTAACAATTCGTTGACGCTGTGAAAAGATGATGACCGCTACAGACGCTATCGCTGCCATTGTCCACATTTGCTGCGTAAAGGGCGCAAGATACGCCGAAACGAGATTTGTTACTAGCTGGCTTGTATTCGCATCGGCCAGCAAAGCACCAACCGATTGTGGAACGAACGGTCCAGTTGATAATCCAATAACTACCACGATGATAATCGCGCCGTATACACGGTATACGTGTTTTGCGTAATCTTTCCGGTTTATGTAAAGATAGCTTGCAAATGCCGCTAAGGTCAGCAACCAAAACAAGGGTGCGAGCCAGATAAAGCTTCGATATATTCCACTCACGTTTGGTACCTCATTGGCACGCACGAGCACTAATGTATCCGGTATCGCATCGGCTTCAAGTTTAATGTCTGCGTCATAGGTCTGAGCAATCTGCGTTAGAATACTCAGCGGCTGTTTAATGACGGTTAATTGAAGCTCGACGTCCTTTGGATTGGGGTTTGTAACATAGCCATACATTTTCGAGACAACGCCATCGAGCACGCGTTCACCGAAATCACTTGCCAGCAGTCCGCTAGTGAAGGCAGATAGTCGATCACCAGCAATTCGTTTGATAATTGGACGATCTTGGAGGGCTGTATCCACCACTTTGCTTGCGATTGCATCACGATTTTGCTGTTGGGAAAGCGTGGTAATGGCGATTGACTTAAAGTCGGCTTGGTCGAACAAGGTGTTTTTCACCCATGCAGAACCTTGTGCCAGTAGCAGTAATAGTGCTGCTAGCGCCAATAGGGACCAGCTAATATAGGGATGATATTTAGTAACTGTATTAGATTTTTTTGCTGACGAGATACGTTTTGCCATGTCACACCTCCAATTTCTGCCTAAAGTATACAGTATTTTAGTGAGGCTGTGCAGAAACAGACAAGCTTGATAGACTATACAGTATGGATTCAAGCACACTGTTCAACTATTTTTTGAGTATTAATAAACAGCTAATCACTATAGCCATCACCTTTTTAGTGGCGTATCTATTAACGATGTTTAGCAAGCGTATAATTGCTCGCGTTATACGACGAGCGTTGCAGCCGCAGAATTTCAAGTCGAAACGTGACGAAGAGCAACGCGAAGACACGCTCATTTCGATTTTAAATACTGCGGCCACGGCCATAATATGGACTATTGCAGTGCTTATAGCGTTGACCATGCTGAATATAAATATCGGACCGCTTCTGGCTGGTGCAGGTATCGCAGGTGTAGCGCTTGGGTTCGGCGCCCAAACTATGGTGAAGGACTTCTTAGCCGGGCTCTTCATTTTAGGCGAAAATCAGTATCGTGTAGGTGACGTTTTACAGGTAAATCAAGGGGTTTCCGGTGTGGTTGAAAAAATTACCTTACGCATGACGAAGCTTCGCGACCTTGACGGAAATGTTCATTACATTCCAAACGGCGAGATTACCATTGCTACAAACATGACCATGGAGTATGCCCAGGTGGTGGCAGATGTGGGAGTTAGCTATAACAGCGATATCGACAAGGTTGAAGCAATTATTGACACGGTTGGTGAGCAGATTTATGAAGATGAAGCATGGCGAGGCGTAGTGCTAGAACCAGCGCACATGCTCCGTGTAAATTCATTTGATGATTCCGCCATCACGGTGCGGATTGTCTGTAAAACGGCGCCGATTCGCCAGTGGGAGGTAAAAAGTGAAATTTTGCGCCAACTGAAAAAAGCCTTCGATAAAGAAGGCATCGAGATTCCGTTCCCGCAGCGTGTGGTACATATGGCCTCAGAGAAAAAGTCGAAAAAGTAGAATAGTAGCTTACTCACACTCGCTTAGGGCTTGACGCGGGTGTATACTGAAACTATGGTTAGCAAAGAAGCGCTTCGCATCGCCAGCATGAAGCGTAGAACTGCGCTTTCTCCTGGCGAACAGACGTTGGCATCGCTGAAAATATGCCAGCGAGTTTACGATGAAATCGACTGGTCGTCGGTAAAACGGCTCAATGCGTATAAGGCACTGAAAAGTTTGCACGAAGTTGACCCTTCGTCACTACTGGTGCGTATCGGGCTTGAGCATCCCGATATAGATATTGTTGTTTCAAAATTCAAAATTGACGCCGCACAGCCAGATGGCGAATTCGACATTATTTTAGTTCCCCTTGTCGCCTTTGATGGCAGCTGCAATCGAATCGGAATGGGTGGCGGCTGGTACGACGAGTACTTGGCGTCTCAACCTGGCGCCTTGAAGGTGGGCATCGCTTTTTCACTGCAAAAAGTAGCCCAAGTACCGATTAGTCCTGTAGACGTTGCAATGGACATGGTAATTACTGAGAAAAAGACGTTTAAACGATAATTACAAAAAAAGTGTTCCCGCCAGGGCCGCCCGTACAGTCGTGTACGAGCGGCCCTGGCATCAGGAACGACCGCTGGCGTGGAGTGCCACGTGCATCTCCACCATCCGACGCAGCTCCCCGATCTTGAAGGGGTTGCGCTGGTTGCGTCGGAGTGTCAGACTGCCCTCGACGACGTCCCCACTGTGCAGCACGCGTGCGCCGTCGGGCAGCGTCAGCGTCTGCAGCCAGGTTGAGTCGAAGCCATCCAAGCAGTCCCAGTGGCACGACATCGACGTCCCGATCCGCCGCCTCCACCTGAGTGGCGGGAGCGGCAGCGGGACGATCTGCTGTGCGAAGTGACGCACCGTCTCGACGGTTCCTGCTGACGACAGCGAGGACCGCACCAGCACCGAGGTGCCGGCGACCTCGACGGCGAACTGGTCGGCCGGGTCGGTGTTCTCCAGGATCAGCTGGCGCAGCCAGAATGGCCAGAAGTTGTTCAGATGGCTGTTCTTGGCCCGACTGACGCGCACCCCTTGCTTGAAGGGATGCAGGTACAAGAAGATGGCGCCGTTGGCCGTGTTGGCGTGAACGGGTGATTCGGTGAGCTGGGGCATGCATTCCTCCAGGGTCGTTCGGTACACCGTTCGCACGGCACCGAGGGGCGTGTTACTAGGATACTTCTAATTAAACCAGAAATGCTGGACAGGAAAAAGCAAGAGCGAAAACGGCTAGACACCTAAAGCTTGCAGGCCGTGGTACAGCAAAATACCGGGCCAAACAGCTGCTTGCAGAAAGCTAAAGACGACTTGCCAAAAGCCGTCGGCATTGTTGATAAAGTACACCAGTGCTCCGAAGTACGCCACGAACATTACGTAGCCAGATGGTGCGTGTTGATAGACAGTTTTACTTTTCGTCATATCCCCTCCTCTTTCAGTACTTTTAGTATACCACTTACGGGTGACTTATTTTTTGTAACTGAACGACCTGACAATGTCATTTGCGTATGTTTCAACAGGCAGTTTATCAGTATCTGCGCGAATGACTAGGACGTATATGTCACAAATCGCTCGTGAGTTTAGCATGTAGTAGCCGTGATAGTAGGCTGTCTGCAGCTCGCCGGTTTTGCTGGTAGCATTATATAGATACGCAGGTATTTGGTTGATAGTTTTTGCTGATTGGTCGCTGATAGTTAGCCCGCTGGCTTGTTGGCTTGGTATAACATTTTTCTTTATTGCCTGTGTAAAGCTATCTTTTGTTACTTTGCCACTGGTCGACTCGCACAACAAGTCGATTCCCTGCCCTTGGTCGAATGCGTTGCTAAATGAACCCGCAGGTGGCGTTATGCTGAGGCGCACAATAGACTTTTGGCTTGGGGTAGAACGTTTTACATCCCAATTTTCGGGGATTTTTATGGAAATGCCAGACTTTTTGTCTGTGTAGGTGGCAAGTGCATCAATACGATTGCCTGTTTGAAAATCTTTTTGCTGTTGCTGTATGGTACGAACTACCGTAAAAGCAGTAAACCCAGCGCCTGCTAGTACTACCACTGCGGCGACAGCCACTATTACCCACAATACTTTGCGTGATTTTTTTGGCATTTCGGCTGCGGATTTTTCAGTTGGTTGTGTTGGTTGTTCAGGCTGGGGGTTTGTATTTTGGTTATCCATTGTGACTATAGTCTAGCATGCAAACAGTAACTAAAAAAGCTTGTGCAAAGGTACACAAGCCTCGTGACATTTCTGTATGATTATTCAATAGTAACTGTGTATTTTGTGTCGCCTTGTGAGGCGGCTCCAGATAGAAATTCCGCAAAACCACTAGTTGGGCTTAGGCCGCCTTCAGGTGCGCTAAGGTTATGATCATGCAGTACCGCAAGTGTATGGTTTACGGATTCAGTGACGGCATTAAGTCTTTCTGGGCTGGATTCTGGGCCATAGGCAGCAATAGCAGCCAACTTACCAAGTGAGTCAACGGTCCTTGATCCAGCTTCCACAGGTGGTTCAATGAGGAAGGTTTCCCCATAACCTTTAAGCTTTGATACTTGAGTCATATTTTCATCATAGCACAAAATAGTAAAAAAGTCAATATTCGTTTAAACCGTGACCCGTGGAGACCTATGTAGTTATGGGGCTTAATGAAGACTGTGGGATAATTACTCCATGGTAGATATGGTAAAACTTCGACAAGCACTTGAAGCATCTTGGGACGAAAAAACTTCCTATCGCGCGGTAAAAGAAACGGGAAACCCTGCACTGGGCCAATGTTACCCTACGTCTTGGCTTGTACAGCAGTATTTTCCAGAAGTAGAGATTGCCAAAGGTATAGTGTGGAACGGCAACGAAGAAGAAACGCATTTTTGGAATATTCTGGAAGTGGACGATCGTATGTATCATATTGATCTTACATGGCAGCAATTTCCACAGGGCTCCTATGTGAAAAGCTATATTGTGTTAGATCGAAAAAATCTTGGTGATGAGCCAGAGACAATCGAGCGTTGTTCTATTTTGAAGAATCGAGTGGAAGATAATATGCAAACTCTTAACTTGTTCCCGATACGTTGAATACTGTGCTGCTTTTTTCATGAGTACTCATACGCCCCGAGTATGGCAAAGCTACTTAAGATGCGGATCTTTTTGAAACGTACAATCTATCTGGGTAGCTGTACCCAGGCATCATGAAGTCTTTTTCGTAGGCCATACCGAGTTTTTCCGCTACGCGTTGTGACCCTTCGTTTCCAGGGTCAATCATGGCTACAACTCGGTTTAAGCCGAGATTCCGATGAGCATAATCAAGCATTACCGCTGCGGCTTCAGTAGCATAGCCTTTACCCCAGTTTGCTGATGAAAATCTGAAACCAACCTCAACTTCGGATACCTCATCAATTACGCAGTCAAAAAGGCCACAGTAGCCGATGACTTCACCAGATTCCCGATCAGTAACTGCCATGACTGGGTGCCCTGAAGTTTCGTATTGTTGTTTTTGTTGTTTCAACCATCCATCAATCTTTGCATTGTCCAGTGGCCCATCGTCGCTAAACTTCATAACATCAGGATCGCCTAGTACGGCTTGTAATGGAATCCCGTCAGTTGTATCTAAAAGTCGAAGCGTCAATCGTTCTGTTGTGAGTGGAGTGGTTGCACCGTAGTCGACTGCGTCCGCTGATTCTTCATTGAAGTCTAGATCATGGCTGCTTTCGGTCATGAGAATATTGTAGCAAAAAGTGGATAATCTGATTAGTAGATAATCGTCCCATTGTAAGGGGGTGAACGCTTGTATGTTAGCGCTATGCTAGCGCCGCATCGACTAAAGGTTGTCAAATCAAGAACTCTTTCCTGGCTGGGGTGGAGGGATTCGAACCCCCGAATGCATGGACCAAAACCATGTGCCTTACCACTTGGCCACACCCCAGCGATAGCCAGGAAAGAAATCTCGATTTGTTAATGACGGATTCGCCCGACGCTAGCGCCGGCCCGAAACTTCACGTTTGCAAACATTGTATGCAACGGAAGGTTTCCTTGCGAGCTGCCGCTGGCAGTTCTCACCCCGAATGCATGGACCAATGGGGTCCCCGCAAAGCCTGCTTTCTGGGGTAAAGAACCATGTGCCTTACCACTTGGCCACACCCAATAAACACGAGGCTCCTTGTTGAAAGAGCCTCGAGTATTGTAGCAAATTTGAGGGTGAATTGCCAGGGGCTAGCGGATTGCTACTAGGGTGAGCTGGCGGGGTTGGAGTGAGGAGCCCCAGCGGATGGTGTCTTTGATGGTTTTACCTAGTAAACTCTGGCCTAGCGGACTGTTTGCCGAAATACGGCCATCGCTTGGGTTCGCCTCGATGCTATCGACTAATTGATAGCTAAATAGGCGGCCTTGCGTGTCGATGAGCTCTACGACGGAGCCAAGTGCCACTTTTAGCGCATCACGTTTGCGTGGGAATAGCTTTGCATGGCTAAGCTGTAATTGCTTGTCGGCAAGCTGTGCCTCTACTGTGTCGAGCTCTGCCAGGCGATCCATGCGCTCTAGGCGCTGCTCGTGGTTGTCTGTCTTGTCGAGCTCGCGTAATCGGTTGATTGCTGCCTGGCGTTCACGTTCAAGCCGTGCAACCGTTTTTTTCAGTTCTTTCATGCCTTTTTTACTAAGCAAGATGGTTGATGTCGTATTCATTTTTCCTCCTTATCTTTTACTGCAGCCAGAGGTGCCGTTGCTGCTATGACACTACTATGCCATAGCAATCTGAGAGAAGTCTTAAAAATTAAATATTATTTCGATTTTGGTAATGAAACTTGCACATTGGTTTCGCCACCAGGCTTGCTAGTGATGGTTATCTCACCATCGTGCAGGTCAACTATCTTTTTTGCTACAGCAAGGCCCATGCCATAGTTCTTTTCACCGTCATCTGAAGTTCGTGAACTGTCTGCACGGTAAAATGGGTCGAAAATATGTGATAAATCTTCTTGGCTAATTCCCTTGCCTGCATTCGTAACCCGTAAGACGGCTGCCTTAGCGGTGTTTTTGGCAGCTACAGTGACTTTATTGCCTTTTGGGCTGTACCGCAGCGCATTATCTATTAGCACCATGCAAACATCTCGTAGCATGCTTTCATTACCCTGGGCTAGAACTGGTTTCGCAGGAACATCGATGACTATTTGGTTATTAAGATCAAGCAGCTTGGCGACCTTTTGAATTTGTTCAGACAAATTCACCTCACCTGACATATCAATGTCAGCATGTTCAAGGCGCGACATTTGCAGTAAGGTATGCGTAAGGTCGGTCAATTTATTTACTTCTTCGAGACTGCTACTGACAACTTCTTTATAGTCTGCCTTTTTCATGTTTGGGTCACGTAGTGCCAGTTCGAGCTCTGACTTCATGACCGCCAGTGGCGTTTTTAGTTCATGGCTGGCGTCGCTGGCAAATCGGCTTTGCGCCTCGTGCATTTCCTGAATAGGTTGTAACGTGCGCTTGGCTAGCCAGTAGCTGCCGACACCGCCAGCAATCCAGATAACGATATTTGTGTATAGCAAGCCAAAAAATATACTACCCTTTGCCTCGGCCTCTTGGTGCAAGCGCGATGCGTGCAGTAGGTCGCTGTTTACGATCCAATTTGGATCGTTTTCAAGTCGTAACTCCATTCCTTCTAGGCGACCGCTTAGCTCACCTGCAGCAAGCTGATAGATTACTACGCTAAACAAAATGGTAGTTATCATCAGAATTAACAAATACCACCCTGTGAGTTTCAGTGTGGCAGATTCAAAAATACGCAGCATATATCTTTAGGCCTCGAGTTTGTAGCCAAACCCGCGCATTGTGTGCAGAAGGGGCTTTTTAAATGGCGTATCAACCTTTTTTCTAAGATAGCGCATATATACTTCAACGGTATTGGGCAAAATATCTGCATCGTAATCCCATACATGGGCAATAATCATATCTTTCGAAATAGGGCGGCCTTGGTTGCGCAGTAGATATTCTAGCAATGCAAATTCTTTTGATGTTAGCGTAATAGATTTACCAGCTCGTGTGACACTAAATGTAGTGGTATCGAGTGAAAGATCGCCCGCAGTCAGTATGGTTGCCTGCTGCTCGGCTGGGCGGCGCATAAGAGCGCGAACTCTTGCCAGCAACTCCTCCAGTGCAAATGGTTTTGGCAGGTAATCGTCGGCCCCGCTATCTAGGCCGTCTATTTTGTCTTGTGTACGACCAAGGGCGGTCAAAAGCAATACAGGAGTGTGAATGCCCTCTTTACGCATTTCTTTTACTATTTCTATGCCGTTGTAATCTCCGGGAATCATACGGTCGATGATTGCAACATCGTATGGTTCGGTTGTGGCCATAGCATAGCCTTCGTCACCGTCATAACATACATCTACAGCGTAGTGTTCTAGCTCGAGTGCCCGTTGCACGGCACGGGCAATTTTGTGTTCATCCTCGACAACTAAAATACGCATAGTATCCTATATAGTATACTCCCAAGCTGAAATTATGCTGAGGTGTACTTGTTCGACCAATCATGCATGCATTCCAGCACCGGCAGCAGATCTTGGCCTTTTTCGGTCAAGGAATACTCGCAGCGACTCCCTGACATTGGTTGTTTCATGATAATGCCTGAATTTTCTAGCTTGACCAAACGGGCGGAAAGCGTACGGGGGTTAATGTCACCCGCAAGGTCTTGTAGCTGGCAAAAGCGCACTGTTTCGTTGTCCATGAAAAACCGTAGCAAACGTGGCGTCCACTTGTCGCCAAGAATATCTGTTGCCGCATCGAGTGTGCCCACGGGTTTCATGTACATAACTATACATTGTCTAGTAAAAAACGTCAAAGTGCTATTAGCGGGCGGTAGTAGTGATACAATAGCTGTATGAAAGTCCGTATTGAAATCGACAACAACACCTTTATTCGCTTTTGGCTGGTCCTGCTGGGCTTTGTGCTTGCTGCCATAACGCTATATAGTGCACGCGCTGCGCTAATACTACTGGGCGCTGCCCTATTTTTAGCGCTAGCCTTGAACGGCCCGGTGAGTCGTTTGGCAAAGCACCTTCCTGGTAATAGTCGTGTGGTTAGTACTGCTATATCGTATGTCGTTGTCGTAGCATTTCTGGGTGCATTTATATTCTTGGCTGTACCTCCTATTGCGCAACAAACGGCCAGGTTTACTCAGTCGCTGCCGACAGTGGTTGAAACAGCAAGGGGTCAGTGGCAAGGGTTGAATGTACTCATCGTAAAGTATAACCTGCAGCCACAGGTAGATGCGGCACTAGATGCAATGAGCAATAACGCTTCGAAATGGGCCAGTAACGTCGGCTCAAATGTACTCGCAGGCGTCGGCTCAGTCCTTTCTGTGCTGGCAAGTATGCTAATCGTGCTAGTTCTCTCATTCCTGATGCTTATTGAAGGTCCAAGCTGGATGAAACGCATATGGGCTTTGTATGGTGACAAAGAGCGTATGGAACATCACAGAAATATTGCACGTCGTATGAATGCGGTAGTTGCTGGGTATGTTACCGGGCAACTCACAGTTTCGGCCATTGGCGCAGCGTTCGCCGGCATCACTATATTCATTTTGAGTGTCATATTTCCGAATGTTCCGGCCAATCTAGCTGTACCTGTAGCGGCAATTACATTTATCTTCTCGTTGATACCGATGTTTGGGGCAACCATTGGAAGCATTCTAATTGTCCTGCTGCTTGGCTTCAACTCTGTGGCGGCTGCTATCGCCTACTTTATCTACTTCGTGATTTACCAGCAGATTGAAAACAACTACGTATCACCCACTATCCAGTCAAAACGAAACGACCTTACTCCGCTGGCGATTCTTGCTTCGGTAACGATAGGTATTTACACATTTGGTTTAGCTGGAGCGATTATTTCCATCCCAATTGCAGGGTGTGTGCAGATTTTGTTCGAGTCTTATGTTGAGCGACGAAACAAAAAGCCAGAACAAGACGAAAAGCTACATAAAAAAGCTGTCAAAAAATTGATAGCAAAAGATTAGTTTTTAGACTTTACTCTATACCACTGTGTGCCGATTGGTTTATCGCGCAGGGCTATACCCTGCGATAACAATGAGTCTCGTAGCTCATCTGACTTTTGCCAGTCTTTCGTAGCTCGCGCTGTTTCGCGGTCTTGTATAAGCGATTTTTGCTCATCTGTGATGTCTGAAGTACTGACATCAATACCTAGCAACTCACGCACCATGTCAAACAATCTACTCAGTGACTCGGTGCTATTTAATGAATCCCATCTTTCGATATGGCTAAGAACTGCATCTACCGTAGCGACTGCGCCTGGGGTATCCAAGTCGTTTTCAAGCGCTACTTCAAATTGATGGATACCAGTCTTTACGTCTTCGTCGGTATATTTAAGATCTGATTTTTTCAGAGCTTCTGCTTGCCATACAAGACATGCTCCCATTCTCCAGTGATCTAGCCTGTTTTGTGCAGCCTCTAGAATTTCCCACGTAAAATTACCCTCGGTACGGTAATGTTTCGAGAGGGCCATTAGTTTAAAGGCCATGATATCAAAACCTCGGTTTTGGATGTCATCGAGGGTGTATATATTACCCAGGCTTTTTGAAATTTTCTGGCCATCTACTTTTATGTGGTTATTGTGTAGCCATACCTGGGAGAATTGCGTTCCAGTCACACTTTCTGTCTGAGCAATTTCATTGGTGTGGTGTACAGGAATGTGGTCTATTCCGCCAGTATGAATGTCTATCTGGTCACCTAATGTTTCGCGAGCAATGACACTACATTCAAGGTGCCAGCCTGGGAAGCCAGTTCCCCATGGGCTTTCCCATTCCATATCGCGCTTTGCATCGGTCGGGCTGAATTTCCATACAGCAAAGTCGGTTGGATGCTTTTTGCCTTCCACGCTCACTCTGGCACCAGCTTGCAAACCATCTATGTCGAGCTTGGCTAGTTTGCCGTAGTCACTAAGTTTCGAGGTGTCGAAGTACATACCATCGCCATCGATTTTGTACAGGTAGCCATTGTCCTCTAACTCCTTGGCAAAGGCGATTTGTTGGTCGATACAGCCAGTGGCAGATACTAAGTGGTCTGGACGGGTGAGCCTCAGCAGATCGTATGCTTCATGCTCGGCAATTTCAGAGTACTTTTTAGCAACGTCCCACGCAGTAATGCCTTCTTTGCGGGCGCCTTTTTCCATCTTGTCTTCACCGCTGTCGTCGTCTGAAACCAGGTGACCTACGTCGGTGATGTTTTGCGTCCTCTCAACCTCGTAGCCCTCGTGTTTCAGCACGCGCACTAGTACGTCCCAATAGATATAGCCCAGCCAGTTGCCGATATGAGGTTGGCTGTATACAGTCAAGCCACAAGTGTAGAGCTTTACTTTGCCGTCTCCCAGGGGTTTCAGCTCTTCAACTGTCCCAGTTAGCGTATTATGTAGTTTCATCGCGAGAACAGCTCCTTTATCATAAGATAGTCTGGCATAAGTTCTTCTCGCGCATCGTCAAAAAAGCATTTATCATTAATGTCTCGTTCTATCTTTTTCAAGGTCCAATTCTTCAATTCTTCCAAAGATTTGCCTAGCTGATTTGCCGCAAAAATATAAAAATCGGTTTTTAAATGAGCGTAAGAGTCCGCGGTTGCTAACACTTTGCCCTCGATGGATTGCGGCATTTCTCCATCATGACAGCTATGGTAGCGAATCGCATCATCAACAACGATAGCCATATCTTTGTCGGAATACCCTGCCTGATTCAAAAGTTTCCGTGAAATTTTTAAACTCTCCTTGGCATGCGTAGGATCAAATCGGCTCATAGTTGCATCAGCAACGTCATGAAGTAGTGAAGCTGCGACACTCAGCTCTATGTTCGCACCGTGTCTTTTGGCTAATATTTCAGCAAATTCTGCAGCCACAATGACGTGGTTATCGTACAACCAATCGGCCCAATCTGCTCGGGTCGGCAGTTTTGAAGCATATAAACTAGCGACTGACTTTTTTAGTTCAACAAGCCGATTCATTTTGAAGTGTCCTCTAATGCTCTGCTCGTCGCCACGAGGAGTTCTTGCAACGTTGTTTCGTAGTTATCATACACACGGAAGCCTGCTGCATATTGGTGGCCGCCTCCGCCAAAGTAGCCCGCGATGGCTTCTGAAACAGGCTTGTTGCTACGCAGCTTGCCAGTTAGTTTGCCATCGGGGTACGTTTTGATAGCGATGGCGACTTCCACGTCGTCTACCAGGCGCATTTCATCCAGCACTAGAACACTCGGGTTGTATTTGTCGCTGTACTGTTCAATTTCTCCAAACGGGATGTGTACGAGTGCTAACTTGCCGTCCAAGTAATATTCAATTCGCTGCAATAATTCACCTTTGTATTTCAAAATCTCAGGCGCCTTTTTCATAAATTCACGACGGCGCTCTTCTATAGCGGAAACATGTGCGCCTAGCTCTGTTAGCTCAGCGGCAATTCGGTAGCTATCAGGCGTCACACCTTGTGTCGAGAGTCCGAGGCTATCAGCTAGTTGCGAAGCGAGTAGTAGCTCTGCGGCATCTTTAGAAATGCTCCAACCAGCATCTTTGGCTAGGTTGAATATGACCTCACCAGTAGAAATGGCATCGCCAGACAACATAGTATGCGGGAAAGACAGGTTTGATTCTGTCGTGTGGTGATCGATTACCAGTACTGGATGGCTTTCCAGGAAGTGACGCACACCACGAGTTTCGAGTACTTTTGACAGCAGCACATCTGCTGCGGTATCAACGATAATTGCCAGGTCTGCTTTTGTATCGAAATCACCTACTACCCTATCCCAGCCGGGAATATAGCGCATGTACTTTGGAATTTCCACAGGGCAATACAGTGTGACTTCTTTGTCGTGTAATAGATCTTCTAATGCTAGCGCACTTGCTAAGCTATCGCCATCTGGGTTTTCGGCCTGGATGACAACTATTTTCTGAGCATCAGAAATCAATTTTTTTGCTTCATCATACATCTGTTTTATTGTAGCATGCGCAAATAGTTGACAGACTATCATTTATTGGTCACTATATATTGTATTCAATATTGAAAAGAGGTACATTGTGGTAAGAATATTTACTGAAGCGTGCGTGTCAACACCAGTAGAATTAGACGAAATTTCAAAGTCCGAGTTACGAACATGGGGATCAAGCCTAGTAGGAAGTGGCGCTGTTAGTCATATGGGCACAGCTGAGGACATTAATAGTAGACTTAAAGATACACTAAACAGGGATTTGGATGATCTTCGTCAAAAGTGCGGCTCGGAATGCACGCTTAGAGTTTTACTCGAGAATGCATATAGTAATGATGACTCAACAAAAATATTTTTAGAATGCGATCCGGTTCAGATAGATTCGAACAGTGTTACTACTATCGAAGAGGCGGAAGAAACCGCAGAGTTCTTAGAAGCGGCATGTGAATTGTTGCATGATGCTGCGGCCGAGAGGCTAAAGGCTACTATTGAACGAGTTGAGAACACCCGACTAAGAGCCCTAGTAGAGGCACGTCGAGCCGCTCGCCAATAGTACACTCTGGTTAGTTAGCTTGTACTTGTTCTAGGAGTGCCATGCGCACGTACAGACCATTTCGCATCTGGCGAAAATACGCTGCGCGTGGGTTGGCGTCGACATCGAAATGAATTTCACCAACGCGTGGCAGCGGGTGCATGATAGACGCAGATTTTTTCATTTTATTGGCGACATCTCCATCAATAATGTAGCTGCCTTGTACCTTTTCGTATTCCTCCAGGCTGGCAAAACGCTCTTTTTGTACGCGGGTTACATATAGCACGTCAGCTTTATCGATTACTTTATCCAGCGATTCGTAGGTTTTCACCTTGCCATATTCTGGTGGAAAGGCCAGTTCATTCGGTGCAACAGCCAGGAGCTCGACATCATATAGGGCGAGCAATTTTGCGAGAGAGTGCACTGTACGACCGTTTTTGAGATCACCAAGCATCGCAACACTTAGTCCGTCTACCCTGCCCTGTTCTTCGAAAATAGTAAAGAGATCTAACAAAGCTTGGGTTGGGTGCTCGCCTACACCGTCGCCCGCGTTAATAATAGGCACACTAGCTACGCCTGCCGCGCGCTTGGCCGCGCCCACATCCGGGTGGCGTAGCACGATTACATCGGCGTATTGCTCTAGCGTTCGTACTGTGTCCTCAAGCGTTTCGCCTTTTGAAACAGATGAATACTGCACATCGTTGATGGGAATAACATTGCCACCGAGTCGGTACATTGCCGCGGCGAAGGAGCTAGACGTACGAGTCGATGGTTCGTAGAACAGATTTGCGCTCACGTGGCCTTTTAGCAGATCGGTGCCACCGTCTTTCTCGACGATTGCTTTAAAGTGTTCAGCGCGTTTGAAGAGTTTCTCTATATCTTTTCGAGTGAATTGGTCGATGCTGAGGATGTGCTTAGTCATGAGGAACAAACTCTACGCCGGCCTTACAGTAGTCACAATCATCTGGCGGAAAACTTGGGAGAGGCTCAAATATGACTGACTGATACGGTACACCAGCTTCCTCTAACTTCGCAAGTTTCTTGTTTCTTTGCCATGTGTTCAGCACTTCTGCGCGTTGCGCGCCCAGCGCCAAGGCTTTTTCTACACCAGTTAATGATGTTGTGCCCGAAGTACCTACGTCTTCGAGAAAGAGTGCAAAATCGGGTTTGTAGGAACTTATGACATCTGCGGCCGACGTAGAAAACCTCACCGATTTTGGCGTTTCTTTATCTGTCATAAGGCCGATTGCTCCATTACCCATTCTCGCGGCGATGCTCACTGCGAGTCGGTTTGCACCGTTCGCAACACCTATATAAAAATCTGGTAGAGGATTGTAGTTTGCTTTGATATGCTCTACGAGCGCATCGAGCCAGAGCTCGTACAGGTCACTACCTGTCGGTATTTTATCGAAATCTAATTTTCGCCCATGTACGCCACTAACAAATTCGTGATGTATCGTTTCTGAGTCTAGGATGCCGTTTTCTAGCACATCTGTTTTAAGTTTTTCAATTACTCCCATTTATTTCCTCCATTATTTTCTCAAAAGCATTTTTCGGCAAGCCGACTTCAGGCGGTGGCTGTGTAATAGGCCGGCCGATTACTAAATAATCAGCGCCTGCTTCTATTGCCATTTTCGGCGTCATTATGCGTGACTGGTCGCCACTAACTGCCCATGATGGCCTGATGCCAGGCGTAACCAAAGTAAGTTTGCTCGTATCAGGGTTCCCGCGTAGAGCCTTGGCTTCCTCGGCGGAACAGACCACGCCATCTAGGCCGGCATTTGCGGCAGCGGTGGCAAACTGTAGCACCTTATCAGCCGAGCTTGCACCGTAAATGCTGTTAGCAACTTCGTCAGACATCGACGTCAATACAGTTACGCCTAGAACGATTGGCTTTACGACGCCAAATTCTTCGGCTGCTTCGTGTATACCATCTATCGCTGCGGTTAGAACTTCAGGGTCGGTATCTGCCATGATGTTGAACATGTCTGGCTGCAGATGTGTCATGGAGCGTGATGAAAGCTTTACCGTTTCGGGAATATCTTTGAATTTGCTATCACAAAAAATACGCGCCTGGTGAGCGCGTGCAAATTCGATACATGCTTTCCATCCCTCTGTAGTTGCCAGCTGATTACCGATTTTGTAGGTTACTCCCGTGCCCGCCAAAGATTCGGCGATTGGCGTAGCTTGCTCGAAGCTATCGACATCAAGTGCCACTATGATTCGGGACGGGTCTACCATACTAGCTATAGTATACTATAGGCATGATACAGCAGGTGCAACTCTACGACGATACAAAGGATTTCGAGGTAAATAAGGCTGAAGGGCCATACGGCGACTACGCGAACATCGACGAGCCATATAACAATACTGGCGAGCCCAAATACGATTTTTTCGGTACACCTGTGTATAGTCCATTCGGTATTGCAGCTGGCCCGCTACCAACCCCAAAGTTTATCGACGCTGCGTTGAAAAAAGGTTTTGACATTGTGACGTTAAAATCTGTACGTACAGATACATTTCCGCTGAATCTATTTCCGCAGGTACGACCTGTTAATGTGACCGGTAACCTTGACCCAAACGAAACACTAAAAGTCGCTGACGAGTATACATGGCCTGTAGCAGTTGCCAATTCGTTTGGCATTCCATCCGTGAAACCAAAAGTCTGGCAGCCGATGATGAAGAAATCGTTTGCATTGACGCAGCCTGGACAGGCATTGCTGGTTGCCTTTCAAGGCACTGCGCGTGGCACCGGCGCAGATGATTTTGTGCAAGACCACGTGGATGGCGTGCGTATGATTGTAGAAACCGGTGCGGACGTAATAGAGATAAATCTAAGTTGCCCAAACGAGGGTGAAGAAAACTTAGCTTGTTTTGATGTGCCCATGACTACTAGAATCGTAAATGCTGTTAGGGACGAATTCCCTGATATCAAGCTGCTCATTAAACTTGCGTATTTTGAAGATAAACAGCATTTACGACGACTGGTAGAGTCGGTCGGTGCAAGGCTCGATGGAATTAGCGCGATTAATACAATGGCGACCGCTGTAGTCGACGATGACGGCAAAGAAGCGTTCCCTGGCCGTCCGAAGGCGGGTGTCAGTGGTGCTCCTATCAAATGGGCAGGCCTAGAGATGACGAAATCACTGGTAGGGCTGCGCGACCAACTAGGAATGAACTACAAGGTCATCGGAATTGGCGGCGTGACAAGTGCGAGTGACTTTCACGAATACATCGATGCAGGAGCGGACTATGTTATGTCGGTTGCTGGAGCAATGTGGAATCCAGAACTCGCAGCGGAAATAAAAGCCAGTTTAGCCTAATACGTTGCCGCTACCTGGTGCGGCGAGCACTTGGCCGTTTTCGAACACAGTCTCACCTCGTAGTACGACCTTCGTTACTTTTCCGGGTACTTCCCAGCCATCAAACGGCGACCAGCCGCATCTCGTGAGCAAATCTTCATTCTTGATGGTGTATGGTTGCATTGTTACCTCCACGTGGGTCGATTCGTCTGTCGGGAGATTAAACAGTTTTGCTGGCGTGGTATAGCACTTGTCGATGATTTGCTCGAGCGTAATCTTGCCCTCTTGTCGTGCTTTCAATAGCAAAGGTAATGTAGTTTCAAGGTTTGGTACGCCAAAGGCGCCTTCCTCTTTTTGCTGACGAGTGTGCGGTGCGTGGTCGCTTTCGAAAATATCGATGTCGTCTAGATGTGCCCAAAGGAAGGCTTGGTCTTCCTTCGTTTTTAGTGGTGGTTTCATCTGCCCGTATACACCCAACGTCTCGCGGTCTGTTTCGTTCAAAAACAGGTGGTGTGGCGTTACACCACAGGTAACCGGAATACCTTTAGCTTTTGCCGCGATAATCTTCTGTAGCACCTCTTTGCTCGGCATGTGACATACATGCACAGGGCGTTTTAAGCCATCTAGTGACGCAATCGCCACGTCTATCGTGTCTTCCTCGGTATGTAGCAGTACCACCTGCTCTTTCGGCCATGCAGCGTAGATTTCTTTCAGGTGCTCAACATCTAGCGTGTAGCCACCCGTGGTGTTGTTTAGGTATAGTTTCAAGCCGATTGAGTGCTTGGCTGCTTCTTCGAAGGTGTCGATGTTGTCCCCTAAAGACCCATAGTGAAAGCCAATATCGGCAACGGTTTTTTGTGCGGCCAGCTGGCGCTTGTTCGCTAGAAGCTCAGCCGAGAAAATAGGCTCGGCGTTGTTGGGCATGTCACAGACTGTGGTAAATCCGCCTGCCAATGCGGCCATTGTGCCTGTCGTAAAATCCTCTTTCTCTGTTTGACCAGGATCCCTTAGGTGGACGTGAACATCGATTAGACCTGGCAATATCATCACTTCTGGCATACAGTGTCTCCGCTTATGTGTTAGATATAGTGTATCAAAAAAACACAACGCCCGCCCCGGAAGGAGCAGTCGTTGTGCTCGACTTCCGGTGCGGGCTCACAGGCCATCACCTTCGTCTTCGGTTCCAGCGGCGTGAGGAGTGATCCCCAGCCACCATCGCATGATGCGGAAGTACAGATAGAAGATCACGACTCCAGCCGCGACGCAGGACATCAGGAACTCCCATCGTTCGACTGTTGGTCGTCACTCCAGCCGCAGCTGGAACACTTGCCGTCGTGAGCCTGGATCTTGCCTGATCCGCAGGCTCCGCACAGCTTCGTCTGCTGGACGACAGCGCCGCTTACACCGCCGCAGACTTGGCAGACCATGGTCACTCCCACGGACTTCATCTCGTTCCCGCAGGTTGGGCACATCACTGGCATCGCGCTCACACCCTTTCTATGATCGACAGCACGATTGCTACAAGTATAGCACTTTAGAGCGTCCTGCGACCCTCGAGTGCATGCTGAAGGGTAATTTGGTCTGCATACTCGAGGTCAACCCCAACTGGTATGCCACGCGCCAAGCGAGTTAGCTTCACGTCTACATTGGCATCGCGCAGATATTTTTGCAGAAAAAGTGCGGTTGACTCACCCTCGACGCTCGCATTCGTTGCGATAATAAGCTCGCCAACTGCGTCGCTTTCGATACGTTTCATTAGTTCGGGGATATGCAGCTGTTCTGGCCCAACGCCGTCTATTGGCGAGATGGCACCGCCTAGCACATGGTACGTGCCTTTAAATTGCCCTGTTCGTTCTATGGCGACAATATCAAGGGGCTCCTCTACCACTGCAATCAATGTTTTATCTCGGTTAGAATCGCTGTACAATTGCGAGATATCCTCGGTGGAATCGATAAGTGCAAACGTAACGGGGCAATGTTTTACTCCGCTATGCAACTGTGATAACGCGGCTGAAAGCCGGTCGGTGCCCCGTTCGTCTGCCCTGAGTAAATAATACGCGTAGCGTTCAGCTGTACGAGCGCCAACGCCAGGTAGCTTACCCAGTTCTTCAATCAGTGTTTCAAGTGCTTTTGGCAGAAGCTGTGTGGCCATAGCCTACATTCCAGGCAGGTTCATGCCGCCCATTAGAGGCTTCATTGTGTCTGCTGCAATTTCTTGGGCTTTTGCTAAGCCATCGCGTACTGCGATTTTGATCCAGTGCTCAAGCTCTTCGATGTCGTCAAAGTCGATAAGATCGGGGTTTAGTTTGATATCATCGATCTTCAGTTCGCCCGTCACGCGCACTACAACAGCACCATCGCCTGCCTCTACTTCGATGATCTGTTTCTTTAGTTGTTGCTGCGCCTTGCGAAGGTCGTTCAGCATCTTCATTTGGTCAAAAGCCATGGTTACATCCCTCTCGTTTACTTGAATCTAGTATACGCTAGTTCGAGGAGTTTTTGTAGAGGTAGAATCGATCGGCGTGGGAAGAGGTGCTAAATGCAACAACTCCATTCGGTGTCTTTGCTATCGCTGGTTTTGCTTTGTGTGTGACGATTGTGTATACGCCAGAGTCGACTGACTTTGCCGTCGTAACACTGAGTGACTTGATTATTTTTTGATGACTGGCAAAAGCGGCATAGAACGCCTTCTCTGACGATGTCGCCACCAGAACAACCACCTCGTCCTTGGGAAGTTCGTTTAGTTGTCGAGAGAGCAGCCGTAGGTCATAGTTGTATTCTCTATATACTGTCTCGCCGTAGTGAAACCCATAAGAATAGCGATCAATATTGGAGATTACGATACCTACCAACAATACGCCGAGGGGTAACAAGCCAAAAACTCGTGCATAGGGGTTACGCGGGAAGAGTCGGTACCATGACCGGAACAAGTAATCTACAGCGAGCCCAATAAGGAGCATGCCTGGGATAAATGTTATGCCAATCATCTCTGGGTTTAAAAATACGAATGGTAAGAGAAGGAGCAACCAGAAGCTAATAATATAGCTTTTTGTCGTGTATTTTGTTGTAAATAAGCAGTACAATCCAAGTATACCAAGGAGGATTGTGCCTAGGCTGTATACTGGCTGTAAGATTACTCCATTTTGTGGTGTCGCGAAACCTGCGTAGTGTATGGCAATATTTTTAGCATTTTCCATCATACCCACCCAATTCGTTGGCACACCAAGCAATGCCCAAATGACTGAAGGGTCTCGAATGGCACCGATTATCAAAGGAAGCGTGATGAGGATGAATAATATTAGTCCAATCGAGAGCGGCAGTTTGGAGACACGCCGCAGCAAAACGTGCCTGGCATGTGGGTGGAAAATGGTAGTGATAAGTAGCGCTAGTAGAACATAAACAGTAAGTGGTATGTACATGCTGAAGCCCGCCAAAATAAACGCAACGACTACCCAGAACGACATATACTTTCCCTGCTGAATAACAAGAGACGCGGTGAGCAATATTGCTACGGCCCAAAAGATGTACATAATCCCACCGTGCCCACTTTGGGCGAGCAGTAGAAACTGACCGGTCGTCACAGCAATAATACCCGCAACTATAGCAACATTGCGCCTAAACCAGATACCTAGCAGGGCTAATATACCCCAGGCAGAAATAAATGCGAGGATGATAGAAGGAAGTTTTATGCTGAATGCATTGAAGCCAAAAAGTGAGATACTTGCTGCCTGTAACAAATGAAACGGTAGGAATACGAGCTGCGCAGGCTGCAGTGATAGCAGATTTTGTGGGTCAAGGTTATCGCTCGTTAGGGCTGTCCTAATCTCTTGTGAGCTAAGTCCACCGGGTATGAATAGTCCCGCAAGCACTAATAGGGTTAGCAGTGCGGCGCCGAACAACGTATAGCCAATAACGTATCGCCAACGGTAGATGTAAAAATCTGTTACTTTTAGTTTGCCCATTCTTGTTCTGATTATACCATGGGGTTACGAGTGTTTTTTATCAAGCGACATAAATCGAAGTCGTTCTGGGTGGAAGTAAAGGTCGATCTTTCCGACTGGCCCATTACGGTGTTTTGCAATGATAAGCTCCGTGATGTTTTCTAGCTCCGGATTATCAGGCTCGTAATAGCCCGGCCTATGGATAAACGTTACTATGTCTGCGTCTTGTTCAATACTTCCTGACTCACGCAGGTCGGCAAGCTGTGGCTTTTTATCTGGACGGTTTTCTACGGCACGAGAAAGCTGGCTCAACGCGATAAGAGGTACATTTAGCTCCCTTGCAATCAGCTTTAGGCCTCGGCTAATTTCAGACACTTCTTGCACACGGTTGTCGCTACGATTCGCGGCTTGCATCAGCTGTAGGTAGTCGACGATGATAAGCCCAAGAGGATGTTCATGTGATACACGGCGTGCTTTTGTACGCATCTCAAGCACTGAAAGCCCTGGGGTGTCATCAATGAATATAGGTGCCTCTGCTAGTTCACCCATTGCTTCGGACAGTTTAGAAAAGTCATCATCGCTTAGGTTTCCGGTACGAATATTCCAGGCGTCTACGCCACTCGCATCTGCCAGCATACGGTCTACCAGCTGTTCTTTACTCATCTCAAGGCTGAAAAATAACACAGGCTGCTTTGCAATAGTAGAAACATTATATGCAAGGTTTGTTACGAGGGTGGTCTTACCCATAGCTGGTCGAGCTGCCAAAATAAACAAGTCACTTCGCTGCAAGCCAGCGGTCATATTGTCGAGGTCACGATAGCCGGTGCGAATACCGCGTAGCTGTCCTTTATTGCGGTGTAGTTCTTCCATGCGGTCGAAGCTTTCCGTCAGGATACTTTCGAGGCTAATCACATCTTGCTTCAAGCTTTGGTCGCTCACAGAGAACAGTTCAGCTTCGGCTTTTTCGAGTAGTTCTTGGGTGGTGGTGTCTTCATCGTAACCAAGTTCAGAAATGTCGCCACTAGCACGTATCAGGCGCCTTCGTACAGCCTTTTGGGCTACGATTTCGGCGTAGCTGGCAGCGTGGGCAGCGGTCGGTACATAGGTAGTTAGTTCAGACAAGTAGGCGGAACCACCTACGGTTTCAAGTTCTTTCTTACGTTTTAGTTCATCTGTTAAGGTCAAAAGATCGACAGGTTTGTGTTTTTCGTACAGTCGCATCATGGCCGCAAAAATCATCTCGTGTCGTTTTTCATAAAAGTCGTTGGCGTGTACAAATTCTGTTGCATCCGCCAGCACTTCATCATCAATCAAAACAGCTCCTAGCAAGCTTTTTTCAGCGTCTAGGCTTTGGGGCGGCACTTTGCCAGCAGCGACAGATTTATCAGTCACGGTTTTCTTCCTCTAGTTTCACCTCTTCTCCTCCACCCATCATAGCAGCTACCTTGGCAGCCTGGCTATCTTTTAGCGGTGCTGTGGTTGGTTTGGTTTCAATTTCTGGCTCACCCATGTTCGTTTCGGCCAGTGATTTCATCAGTAATGCACGGTATTTACTGGCATCAAGCTTAGTTTTATAAAATTGATTTCTGGTATACAACGTCAATGTATTATCTTCGAAATGAGGTACGCATTTCTCAAGCACGCTATGCAGTGCGACGTGGTGCGACTTCACATGAGCGAGTAGCTTCGCCCAATCGAATTCAGATGCAGTAGGCGGTTTGTTTGAGCTAGGCCGAGGTTGCTTATCTTCATTTTTTTCAGACCCGCTCCCGTCATTTGATTTTTTATCCGAAAAATCATCACGTAGGTCGCTATCTTGTTTTCTGCCGTCGCCTTTTCGCCCACCGTCATGTTTAGAGGGCGTTTCACGCAGGGTTTCGCCAGTTTCACTGGTAAACTCTGGCTGCACTACTCTTTTACCCTCGTTCAATTGAGGTGGTACGAGCGGCTCTACACTGGTTGTTCGAGGTTTTGTTTGCGAAGAGGCAAACTTGAACAGGGACAGGGTCGTTAATAGTTTTAAATCAGGAGTAGATGATCTGTGAAGTTCCAGCAGCTTGTCTAATAGTTCTGCAAGCTCTGGTTGTTGGGTGATGTTTTCACGGATATATTCGACGAGTTGATGCAGGATGGTCTTGGTGGGGGTGCCTAACTGCTCGAGTTCATGAAGTGTCGCTACTATACTTGGCGTATCGTTGACTAGGCTGGCCTGGACGAGCACGTGTATACGGTCTTCCGCGGCGAGACCGAGGCTTGTTGCCACCAGTTCTTTGCTGATTCCCTCTTTTTCATCTGCCAGTGATACCAGTTGGTCAAATAAACTCACGCTATCACGAAAACTCCCATCGCTATGACGAGCAATAATTTCGAGCGCGTCGGTAGAAACTTTCACCTTTTCGCTCTTTGCGATTCGTTGTAGGTTTATTACAATGTCTGTGTTTGAAGCCCGGCGGAAATTATGACGCTGCGTACGGCTGAGGATTGTGCTAGGGATTTTATCGACATCCGTCGTGGCAAGGATGAATACAACGTGCTCTGGAGGCTCCTCGAGCGTTTTAAGGAGCGCATTAAACGCAGGCTTCGACAGCATATGCACTTCGTCTATGATGTACACCTTTTTCGGGGCGCTAGTGGGTGCGAGGCGGACTTTTTCGCGCAGATCACGGATGTCTTCGACTCCGTTGTTGCTGGCGGCGTCGATTTCTACGATGTCGAGGTGAGTTGATTCGTCGCTATATGGCAGATTGTTGATTTCATGCGCCAAAATACGCGCGATAGATGTCTTCCCCACTCCTTTTGGGCCAGTAAATAAGTACGCATGAGCAATGCGGCCTTGCTTTAAGGCGCGTGCTAGAAGATCAGTCACCTGCGGTTGACCAACAACCTCATCGAGTGACCGCGAACGGTAGGTACGATATAACGCTTTCCCCATTAGCTATATTATAGTTCATTTTAGAGACTTCAGACGTTGTGGTTTTGGCGCCTCATGATATACTTCGCATATGAATATTGCTGAAATTGCCGGGCTAATCTCTCAACTACTGTTCATTGCAGCTTTCATCTGGTACGTAATTCGAATAGCAAAAGGGGGCGTTCGTGTAAGCGTCAGTACGTTTACTGTATTAGCCATAACATCGCTATCGCAAGCCATAGCCTTGTACATAGAGCAGGAGTGGTATCCGGCAGTGTTTATGTCACTGACGACTCTTGTAAATGTTGCTGCCGTTAGTTTTGCGTTCAGGACAAAAAATTATCAGTTCAAGCTGTTTGATAAAATTGTTCTAGGTGCAGCGCTTCTTGGTATAGTTGCTTGGTATGTAACGAACAGTGCAGCGTGGAATGTGTACATACTCAGTGCAGCTGTCTTCGTCTCCTTCTTCCCTCTCATAATAAAAACTTTCAAAGATCCCGCATCGGAGGCGCGCGGCCCTTGGGTGCTCACTTTTTTTGCTTCATCTATATTTTTACTTACGATTACCTCTACTGACCCAATAAATTGGATCGTACAAGCTCGACAGATGTTCTTGGCCACCTCCATGACGATAGCTGTATTGTTTATTTCAAGGACTAAATAGTGCCACCTTCGCGGATGTAGCACTTGCCACAGAGTGAGTCGTATACAATATTGTCGCCGTTTTCTATAGCAACTTGCTCACCCGAAAAAACGTATTTACCGTTCACTTTTCGAGTATTGAACTCTGCCTGACTGCCGCAAAAGCACATAGTAGGCAGCTTTTCGATGTTGTCGGCAATTTCAAAAAGACGTTCGCTGCCTGGGAATAACTGGGTTTGAAAATCTGCACGTAGGCCGTAGCAGATAACTGAAATATCATGTTGCTTCGCCACGCGGAAAAGTTGGCTAATCTGTTCTTGGGTGAGAAATTGTGCTTCGTCCACTAATACACAGGCAATGTTTTCGTGCTTCGTTACCTCAGTTTCTAGATTCAGGTCAGCATTCGCGTGAATATCGACGGTTCGTTCGTGGCCACCGCGGGCAACTACTTTGTCTTCGCCTTTCGTATCAACAGCAGGCTTTACTACTAGTACCTTTAGCCCACGTTCTTCATAATTGTATGCGGTTTTTATCAGCGTGTCAGACTTGCCGCTGTTCATAGCGCCGTATTTGAAATGAATTTTCGCCATTAGCCTTATTATAAACAAAAATTTGCTATGATGAGCATATGAATGCTGAAATTGTTGGTTTTATGGCAGGTTCTATGGTTGCATTGGCGCTGTTGCCACAGTTTATAAAATCACTCAAAACAAAATCTACCAGCGACCTTTCGTGGGGCTGGATGCTGATAAGTATTACTGGCCAAGTGCTGTGGGTGGTGTATGGTTTACTGATTAGTAGTATCTCACTGATTGTCATGAGCTCTATCACCCTAGCTATGGCATTGGCAGTATTTTACTTGAAATTACGTTACAAATAAAAAGAGCCACCGCGTGGCTCCAGCCGGCTAGCTTTCCTTGATAGCTAGCGCGGCGAGCGCGCGGTGGCTTAATCAGCCAATGCTTGCTCCGATCGCAATACCGATGGTCATGCAGATCCCGATGACCATCGCTAGTCCGAAGGCTATTGCGTTCCCGCCGTTGATTGGACCTCCGGACGGCGGGGTGCTACCTGACTGCCTCGTCCACGCGAAGAGGACAAAAGCAGAGATGAGGGCACCGACCCCGATACCGATGAGTGCGCCGAGTATGGCGCCATCCTGGTTCATATGATCACCTTCCTGGCTGGGCTGGCTTTGGTACTAATTATACCAAATAACATAAGAAAAGTCAATAGTATGATACAGCGTGGCATGATATTTATGATGTTATGAACTAAGCGCTAAGATGGCTGCACCGATTGTGATAAGCGTTGCGCCACCCAGTTTGAAACGAATATTAGATTCCTTCAAAACTTTCCATCCTAGAACAACAGAGATTATTGCATCGAAACGACGGACTGCTAGCGCATAGCCAACGTAGGTACCAGCCACGGCAAAGTAATGAAAGACCGAGCCTAGCAAAGAGTTTATTGTAGCGGAGAATATCAGCTTAGGCTCTTCGTGTATAACATTTAGCGCTGAGCGATTCTTTTTAGTAAACATCAATGGAGACAATGCGATAGCAGTGAGTGAAGAAGTGACAAAAAATATTGTGAATGCATCGTAGTTTAAATCTAAAATCACTTTTATCAATACAGTGTTCAAAGCATAGAAAACACCGTTTGCAATGGCGAATTGTCCAGCACGAGACGTGAAAATTCTCCTCAGCGGCTCGTACCATTTCTTGATATTTGAATCGAAACCGATGACGTATGAACCTATAAAAATGATGGCGATTCCTAGGAGTCCTATCGGTGGCGGTATATTTGCGAGGAAGACCCATCCTGCGATAAGGCCAAATACAGGGATAAACCCATTTAGTGGCGCAACAAACGACAGCTGCTCCTTTGAAAGAGCCTTCATATTAAAAAATAACCCAACTGAAGATGTGAATGCTAGTGCTATTGCTAGCCAAAAATGTTCTAGAATGAGAGACAAAACAGGAGATTTGTTCAGAACGATAACAGGAAATATGAGCAATGAAGCAAGTGTCATGCTCAAGAATGTGAATACTATTGAAGAAGTGTGTGAAAGCTGTTTGCGATTTAGGTGCCCTAGGGACTTAAACGTAGCCCCTAGTAGTGCATAAATGAACCACATGAATTGTTACAACGCTGCTTCGACGGCTGCCCAAGTAGCTTCTTGGTTGTCGGTTGGCACGATGATAGTGACTTGGTCGCCAACGTTGATACGGAAGTAGGTAACGCTCGCCAGTAGTATGCGGTATTCGCGGCCGTTTGCTTCTACATAGTACGAGCCATCGTGCTGTTGCAATGTGCCAATCACTTGTGTGCGGTCGACAGGGCCGATTTGCTTGTAAATGAAGCTGCCGTCATCTGCAATCGTTAGTTTCAAGATGTCGCCTTCAACCAGCTTTGATTTAGACGCATAGTTAGCAGGCACAGGGTATTCTTTGCCATCTGGACCAGCCATTTTTTGGCCATCAAAGACACCTTCAACAACCTTACCGCTAACTTCCTCACGGCTACTACTAGGGGTTACGATGTGGTCATCATCCCCTAGAATGCTAATTAATAATTCTTTTGCGGCTGCTAAATTTGTCTCAGCCTCTTGGATAAGCGCTTTCAGGCGCTTTACCTGTTTTTCTGGTAATTCAGACATGATATTTTCTCGCAGTTCCTTGTCTGTTTTTAGTAGTGGTATCACCCCATTATATATCAATTCATAGGCTTATAGTCAAGCCTAATATTTTCCACAAGAAAATCTGAGGTAGAATAAAAAGCGTTGTGATTTTTGAATATAAAACTACCGCCCTATATCGAGCGGTAGTTTCAATGTAGACAATGTGGTCGGTGGGAACTAGACTACGCTAGCTCTACGGTTGCGCCAGCTTCTTCAAGCGCTTTCTTTGCAGCTTCTGCTTCGTCCTTAGCAACCTTTTCCTTCACAGGTGCAGGTGCGCCGTCTACGATAGCTTTTGCTTCACCAAGGCCAAGACCAGTCAATTCCTTAACAGCCTTGATAACAGCTACTTTTTGAGCACCAGCATCTTTCAATGTTACGGTAAACTCAGTCTTTTCGTCTTCGGCAGCTGCGCCAGCGTCGCCGCCAGCAGCTGGGCCAGCTACTACAGCAGCAGCTGCAGCAGGCTCAATGCCGTATTCGTCTTTTAATACGTTTTTAAGTTCGTTAACTTCGAGGACAGTTAGACCTGTCAGCTCTTTTGCCAATTTTGCTACGTCAGCCATATTGGACTCCTTATCTTTTGAAATTGATATTTTCCGGACGTTGCCGGATGCTTTGGTTCACTAACCAGTACGAAAGTGCTGGCTTTAGGGGGTGGAGCTATCTTTAATATTTATTCTTGAAGATAGCGGAGGGGCTAGCCCCTCCTACCCTGCGTGAGCTTCAACGCCATCGAGTAGCGCATGAAGATTGCCAGAAAGTGCGTTGGTAACGTCGTGTACTGGTGAAAGCAGCTGAGCCACCACTTCTGCGATGAGCTGTTCTTTGCCAGGAAGGCTTGCGAGGGCTTTTACCTCAGCTTCAGCTAGTGCAGCACCTTCTGCAGAGAAACCACCGGCGAGTTTTAGGTCGCTGTGAGTCTTTGCAAATGTGTCGAGCACCTTGCTAGCCATTACTTCGTCGTTACTTGAGAATGCGTACAGTAACTGACCTTCGAGTGCAGAAGTGTCAGTGTCTTTGAATGCATCGCTCTCACCCATCGCTACACGAACCAGACGGTTCTTTACGACGATGATTGAGACACTAGCTTCACGTGCAGCTTTTCGTAGATCTTGTAGATCAGCCACCGTTAAACCAGCATACTGAGCAAACGCGACAGACTTTGCATCTTTGAACGCATCTTTCATCTGGGCTACCAAAGCTTGTTTTTTATCGCGGGTAATTGCCATAAAAACTCCTTACTTTAGTTTGTTTGACCACATTGTTAACGAGCGCTAGGGCTGGAAATTAAAAAGTTCCTGCACTAGACAAGACCTTACGTTGGGGAATAGATGGTATTCACCTCGGTAGCGGATTAAGCGTTGGTCTCCCTTCGCGGCTACTGTCTTTGGTAATGTCTAGAAACATTTTAACAGAATTGATGGAGTCTTTCAAGCAGCATATTTACAAAAGCTATATCCTATGAAATACTAATACACTAAATGAAATACAAGCCATCATTTAAGGACGGTGCATTGCCGGTGATACCGCTGACGTTCACAGAGGCATTTCCTTACGAGCAGACGTACATTGATGCTGTAGAAAAATCCTCAGTTGATGAACGAACGCGTGCCGTTGCACTGCATGTAGTGCGCGCAAGCGTAGAGGATCGCCGTGAAGCCGCCCTTGATGAGCGTCGCCTTGTCATGGATAACCCGCGCGTAATGGAAGAGTATGGTAGGGTTTTTGGTCCACTTGACGCAAGTGAGTATACGACACCCCCGCAGAGAGTAAGTGCGTTTGCACTCGAGGCATTGGAGCTGCCAAGTTATGAAATATTTGCACGACTTGCGCTGCGTGATGAACCAGATGTTTACTCTGCTGAGATGGCTATGCGTGTGTTCGGACTACTGAAAGCAGAGTTCGAAGAAGGATCGTATGATATCGAGTCTGCGCAACCCGATGCGCGATTAACAATCGATGGACTATATCCCGAGCGTCGTCCTTTTAGCCATGCGGTTGTTTCGACTAAAGTGACTGGACTGGTATTAACGGATCATGAAACGGGCAGAATCATAGAAGCGAAAACGCGCAGAAAAGGCGTGATCGATTTAGAAAAGTCGCCACGGTGGGTACAAGACTCGTTTGTTGCCCTCACAAATAGGGATTCTATAGTCGTTGGCGAAGGAGATCCCTATAACATTGAGGCTGACATCGAAAACAGGTACCGTGCATTGGTCAAATTCATGAGCGACAGGCAGGCAGATGTATATCAGCCTATTATTGATAGAGGTTACCTCGCTCTGCTGAAGCACGAAGCGCCTAGCGATATTTATGCTATCGACCCGGCCGAACGGGAAATACAAGGTCTCTTAGTTGGTCTTGAATCCGATCAATCGGATACATAGCGCCCGACTCATCAGTGCACTCTACTGGCGTAAATTCGCCTGGATAAATAGAGCTCAATTCTTCAAAATTTGCTTTAGCCTTTTCCAGGTGAGACGCATCCGCTTCATGGATGTCACGCTTCTTTTCTGTATAGCTTCGCGCGTCCTTTTTATCTACGTTTGCCTGCATATGTTCAGTGGGCATGATTAGCACAATACTTTTGTCTGGCTTTGGGATACCCAATACGCCATATTCAGTCGTTTTGGTGCGCTCGTAAAAGGTTTTTCTTTCGGCTTGGTCTTCAATTTTTGCACCTTGGTGAGCTAGATTGCTGGCCATGTAGCGGTCAGCAATTACCATGGCTTTCTTATCTTTCAAGTGTTCGCGAATATCTTTACTCGCAGCATAGCGATCAATTGCATACGGTAGCACTCCAAGATCCGCCGGAACGTCGTTTGTGCCGCCATATGCACCGTTTAGGTATTGCTCAACATAGTATGATGAATCCTCGCCGTAGCGTGGAAAACTGATACTGTAGATATTCCAGCCCTGGGCTGCAGCATATTCTGCTAAAAGTTTCGCATGAGTTGCTTTGCCAGAGCCATCACCACCTTCAATCGCGATGAATACGCCCACTATTTCATTCCTTTGGCTAGGCCTGGAATCACCGGAGCTGCAACACGTTGGTCTTTGAATGCGCGTGGCAACATCATGCTCGGTTCCCATGTGCGAATTAGCTCATCCAGGTCGTCGGTATGTTGGTATTTGCCACTCATGCCGGCGCGACCCTCGGCATAGCCACCTTCTACAGGGCCGGTGTGATGGAAAATCAGCTGGCCTACGCGCTCACCTACGGGGAGTACGACACTTTCGTGCATGTTCAAGTTGTAAATTTCGAGCGTAATACGGTTGATATAGCCTGGGTCTACCCAGCCGGCGTCAAAACAAACGGCAACGCCATTGCGCCCCCAGCTGGAGCGGCTTTTCACCTCACATGCTCCACCTTTTGCGCGGATGCCTACAAATTCGTGAGTGTGGCCCAAGATACGTTCACCTGGGGCGAGCACGATAATGGGGTGATCTTCAGGAATATTAGCAAATAGCGGTTTTTCGTTCTTTTCGCACCATTCCCTATGTGTGGTAGCTTCGAGCGGGCCTTTAAAGTATCGCGCGACATCATCCTCGTCGAATGGATTATATACCCCGCTTGCTTCTGGCTGAAACTCTTGCTTGTAAAAATAGTGCCCCAATGTGAAGTCGAGGCTTGCTTCGGAGATGTGGCTGTCGTTGAACGGGACGCAAACAATATTGCCATCATCAATGGCCGTCCGTATTTCGGTATTGCTGTATACTCCCATAAACTCGTTTTATTGTAGCATAGGCTAAAGCTAACTTTGAAGGTCGAACAAATGTGTATGAACGTGAATAATTGTTCGTATGCTATTTTGCTGTGAACGTGCATACACCGAGAAGCCTTTACTTTCGTATTTTGACAGTAATTGGACGAACTCTACTTTTTCTTTGTCAGTTTGGTCACCAAGAGAAAGTAAGTGGCGTTTTGGAATAATCATGTAGTGTTTCAGGACTTTCTGGTTGTCCCAGCGGTTGTAGGGAAAACGGTTGTGTATGACAAGCATAGTATCACCCGTTTCAACAACGCTGTCCGCTTGAATGATACAAAAATCACACGAGCCATCCGATGCTTGCTTGTGCGCATCGTAGGCGGCTTGTATTTCAGGCGTACGAACGGGTATTATCATACCTCTATGGTACCATGGTGATATGAAGTCAATTGTGGTTGCTATGGACAAAAATAGAGGCATAGGTGCCAACAATGATTTACTGTGGCAACGTGGTTTACCCGCCGACCTGGCGCACTTCAAGAAGTTGACTACCGGCGGTTCGATAATTATGGGGCGAAAAACCTTTGAAAGTATTGGTAGGCCATTGCCGAATCGTGAAAATATCGTGGTTACCAGCCGGCCAACAGGTGTCCCGGGAGTTCTATCCGTCGTAGAACTTGAAAGCGCATACGCACTGGCGCGCTACCCTATTTTTGTTATTGGTGGTGGACAAATCTACCATGCAGCCTTGAGCGATATGGATGTACTATACGTCACCGAAGTCGATGCTGAGTTTCCGCAAGCAACCGTCTTCTTTCCCGAAATTGACAAAAACGTTTGGCAAGAAGTGAGCCGTGAGCATCACGAAGTCGATGTAAGCAACAAGTATTCTTACGACTTTGTGGAATATAGAAAACTTGCCGCCTAAACAGCGATAGGTGCTTTTATAGCCGGGTCTGGGTCGTAGCCTTCTAGCTTGATGTCATCGAAAGTGAAATCATCAATGTTTTTGATAGCTGGGTTAAGCCAGAGTTTTGGCAAAGCTTTTGGTGTGCGCGAAAGCTGCTCGTCAACTTGATCGAAGTGGTTGGTGTAAATATGCGCATCAGCCAGCGTATGTACAAATTCACCTTGTTTAAGGCCGGTTACCTGCGCGACCATAGCGAGTAGGAGCGAGTAGCTGGCAATATTAAACGGCACGCCCAGGAATGTGTCGGCAGAACGCTGGTACAAGTGAAGGTCGAGCTTGCCGTTTGCTACGTAAAACTGAAACAAGCTGTGGCACGGTGGCAAGCCACCGATTTGTACGATTTCATCGATCTCGGCTGCGTTCCATGCACTCACGATGATACGTCGACTGTCTGGCGTGTTTTTTATCATGTCAATCGCCTTGGCGATTTGATCAACATAGCTACCCTTTCCGTCTGGCCACTTGCGCCACTGTACACCGTATACAGGGCCGAGATCGCCCCATTTTTCAGCAAAATCGTGGTCTGAGGCAACCTTATGTATAAATTCTTTCATTTGTGCCTTCCATTCATCCGAATTTACCTCAGGAATTGGTAAATGATTTTTTTCTAGATAAGCCTTGAATGGCCACTCGTCCCAAATATGTACATTGTTTTGCGCAAGGTATTCAATGTTGCCAGTACCCTTGAGAAACCAAAGTAATTCATGCACGACTGAATTAAAATACAATTTCTTCGTAGTAACCGCAGGAAAGCCTTCGCCAAGGTCGTAGCGAACTTGGCGGCCAAAGACGCTCACCGTTCCCGTGCCTGTACGGTCACCTTTTTGCACACCATTATTTTTTATGTCTGCTAATAGCTCTAAATACTGCCTCATGCTACCCTCTCTTCTTTATACAAGTATAGTCAAAATGTACACAATACGCTATGGATAGTGTAGAAAATACACTATATAACCATACATACTATTGCAATCTAAAAGCATGAACGGTATATTGAGGGTATCGTTCGGGAGACAAACCAGACACACAAACAAACAGGTGGTTCAGTCATACCAGACGATACGGCGCAGGTGGGGACCCAGATAGTATGAGTATCAGGGACCCCGCCTCGCCGGGAACCACCGCACGAAACATTCATACAAACACAATAC
>JAUIBD010000003.1 GCA_030427525.1 bacterium | reverse complement strand
GGTAAGGGTGGGCATCACCTGAGGCCATTTGACCCTTCAACCACCCTGGTTTCATCAAACGAAGCGCTCGCACATAACTCCACGGAAAGTGGGCGCCCACATCAGATGTGCTACTGGATAGTCGTTTGTACGACAAAACCAATGAAAAAGGGTTAAAGGGGTTAGTATGCAAGCAATGTTTGCGGTCGAAACCTTTACTCATGGAAGTGGAGGGTAGATTACTGCCAAGAGCCATTGCTCACAATCTAACATAAGTTAGAATAGGGGGTATAAGGTGCGTTTGGTACCTCCCACGAGGAACCAATCATGCACCATATTAGCACTTATTTGACATAAAGTCAATACTTTTTATCACTTTTTTTATGAAAATCAATACATACTCGCCAGATGAACAAAAATACTTACAGATATTAACGCATATTGCTAATGCTCCAAAAACGTTAGATTGCTACGGTACGCTGCCTGCTACGCGCACGCCATCGGTCGCCATTATTGGCACGCGCAAGCCAACTGCATACGGCAGGGAGACTACTCATCAGCTTGCATATGAGCTGGCACTGCGTGGCGTAGTGGTGGTATCGGGTCTCGCGCTTGGTGTTGATGGCATTGCGCATCGTGGAGCCTTAGAGGCTGGCGGAACTACAATTGCCGTGCTTGGCTGTGGTTTGCCGCGTATTTACCCCTCTGCACATAAAGGTTTGGCTGAAGAAATCGTCAAAAAGGGCGGAACAATCCTGAGTGAATACAAACGGGACGAAGAGGCCAGACCGCACTATTTCCTCGAACGAAACCGTATTGTCAGCGGCCTGGCGGATGCCATTATCATTACTGAAGCAGCGGCCAAAAGTGGCACATTAAACACCGCTGCGCATGCGCTAGGGCAGGGAAAAGAGATTTTCGTAGTGCCGGGCAATATCACCAGTCCATTGAGTGCTGGCTGCAACCAGTTACTAAAACAAGGCGCCACTCCAATTACTAGTTTTGAAGATGTACTGGAACGAATTTCACCCGAAACCCTGCAGCCACAAGCTAGCCTCGCACTAGGTAACACACCGCTCGAGACAGAAATACTAGCACTACTGAAAGAGGGCATACGTGACGGGGACGAGCTATTACAAAAGACCACGGCAGACTCCAGCGAATTTGCTACCACGTTGACGATGATGGAACTTGCTGGCAGCATTCGTTCCCTTGGCGCAAACCAGTGGACGCTACGCTAACTTTGAACTAGCTTCCAGTGCTGCAACGCCTAGTTTTTGTTTGGGTGATGTTTTTGGTTGTTTCATGTTGATATCCTTTATTTTATATTTATGCTGCAAATGCGTAATCCCTCTGTGCTGGTTGTGCATCGTATAATTCGTGAACTGTATCAACCATCAACGCAATGCCTGATTCATCGAAATGGAAACCTTCACCGTGCTGTGCTTCTAGCGCGTCTATCAGCCCGGTCATGTATCTATCAATAATTTCAACTCGATCCACGTTTGTGTCGGCTAGATACGTCATATAGAAATCGTTTGCCAGCATGAGGATTTGCTCTGCCTGTGGCGGGTACTCAATATCGTCACGTGAGATATCACGCTTCACACCTTCAGCTACCAGCATCGACACTTCTTCTGGTGTCACTACAATCGCCGGGTCTTGCCAGCCAGCTTCGCTGTCATAATAAAACTCCCCAATAGGGAGCTCATCTACAATACCATCGAATTTCATAGCAGCGCGTGTACGTCTCGTAATTTCAGACTGAGCCTCCGAACCTAGCGGTGTTGCTTCTAGCTCATCATCCTCTAGATGTGGTGCTTCTAGGGTTGCTATTGCCATATTTCTTCTCCTTTGCGAGGTAGGATTTGATAATATTGGCGCTTGGTCGCGGGTCGTCAGTGGCGGCTCGTGGCGTTCACGTCGATAACATGCATGCTACAACAAATGTTTATTTTTGTCAATATTCATTCTTTGTTACGGTACATGTTTATTTCGCTTATGCGATACTTTTATTCTACTCCTGTGAGCACAGCTGTCAACAGTTTTATTTGCATTTTTAAAAAAGTTGCGTATTATGGAGCCTTGTGCTTCAGTACAGAAAGAGCCTATGAGCAAAAACTTAGTAATAGTAGAGTCACCAGCCAAAGCCAAAACCATCGAGAAATACCTTGGTAAGGATTTTACTGTACTCTCGAGTATTGGCCACATTCGCAGCATTGCTAAAAAGACCAAAGACGGCCGCCCAGGTGTCGATGTAGCGAATGGATTTGAAACTATATATGAAATCGACCCTGAGAAACGAAAAGTAATTAGCGAGCTAAAAAAAGCTACGAAAGCTGCCGACACCGTATGGCTAGCAACCGATGAAGACCGCGAAGGCGAGGCCATTGCCTGGCATTTGTGTGAAGTCTTGGGCCTGGATACGAAAACCACCAAGCGTATCGTGTTCCACGAAATCACAAAATCTGCCATAGAAGAGGCGGTGAAGAACCCGCGCACGGTAGATATGCATTTAGTAGAGGCGCAGCAAGCACGCCAGATCTTAGACCGTATCGTCGGCTTTGAACTCAGCCCAGTCGTATGGCAAAAAGTACCGGGGGGCAAGAGCGCCGGACGCGTACAAAGCCCAGCCGTACGTTTGCTCGTAGAGCGAGAGCGCGAAATCACCGCCTTTGAAGGCAGCAGCCAGTTTAAAGTAACAGCGCTGTTATTTCACGATGGCCAAGAATTCAAGGCCGAGCTCAGCGAACGATTCGACAGCGAAGCCGATGCGGCAAAGTTTCTAGCGAGCCTGAAAGACGCGACCTACTCAGTGAGTGACGTATCGAAAACTCCTGGCACGCGCAACCCAGCCGCGCCATTTACGACCAGCACATTACAGCAAGAAGCCAATAGCAAGCTTGGCTATGGCTCTAAAGCCACGATGTCTAGCGCACAAAAGCTGTACCAAGACGGAAAGATCACCTATATGCGTACCGACAACCCCGTACTATCGGGGCAGGCTATCGCTGCTGCCACCGACTACATAAAGTCACTTTACGGCCCGGAATATTCAACTGTACGCAAATTCAAAGCCAAAAATGCATCTGCCCAAGAAGCGCATGAAGCTATCCGTCCGACTGATGTGACTCGTGAAACCGCGAGCAATAATGAGTACGACCAGAAACTATATGATTTGATCCGCCGCCGCACACTAGCCAGCCAAATGGCACCCGCCAAGCTCGAAAAAACGACCGTAACAGTGACGATCTCCAGCGACAAGCGAACATTCGTCGCCAAGGGTGAAGTGATTGTATTCGATGGCTTCCTACGTGTCTACGGTGGTGGCAAAGAAGAGATTCTACCTCCACTGAAGGCCAAAGACACACTCGGCGCGTCTGAAGTAGAGGCCAGGGAAGTGTTTGCCCGCCCACCAGCACGCTACACCGAGGGTAGCCTGGTAAAGAAACTCGAAGAGCTGGGTATTGGACGGCCTAGCACCTACGCGACCATTATCGATACGGTGCAAACCCGTGGCTACGTAGAAAAGGGTGACGGCGAGGGCGAACCGCGTGACGTAGTGGTACTGAAACTGCTGGAAGGCGAAGTGGACCGTGAAGTTGTACAGGAAAAGACTGGCTCTACCAAAGGAAAGCTGATCCCGACCCCCTCAGGCGAACTTATCGCTGATTTCTTGACCAATCATTTTGAACCTATCGTTAACTATGGCTTCACCGCGAGTGTAGAGGAACATTTCGACGATATCGCCGAAAACAGCCTGTCGCGGAATAAAATGTTGCAAGAATTCTACGATCCATTCCATGAACTGATTGCCAAATCTAGCGACATTGACCGTAGTAAAGTAGGCACGAATAGGGAAGTTGGTATCGACCCGAAGAGCGGCAAACCTATTTTGGCTCGTTTCGGCCGTTTCGGCCCAATGCTACAGCTAGGCAGCCAAGACGACGACGAAAAACCAGAGTTTGCACCCTTGCCGAAAGGCGCAAAACTAGAAACTATCACGCTCGAGGAAGCATTGGAAGCCTTTAAATTACCACGTTTACTCGGCGAAACCGAAGACGGCCTGCCAATTCGTGCAAATGTCGGCCGCTTCGGACCATTCCTGCAAGTTGGAACCAAGACGAAAACTACGAAACCACTGTACGTCAGCCTAAAAGAAGACGACCCGCACGATATCACTCTAGAACGTGCCCTTGAACTTTATGCTGAAAAACTAAAGGCCGAGGCAGAGAAGAACATTGCCGATTTTGGCGATGGAGTCAAAGTTCTGAACGGTCGCTTCGGCCCATACATCACTGATGGTAAAAAGAACGCCAAGATACCGAAAGACACCGACCCGAAAAGCATCACGCACGACGAAGCCAAGAAGCTTCTGGCCGACGCTCCAGCCAAAGGTGCCCGCCGCCCACGAGCACGTAAAAAAGCTAGTTAACAGAGGAAACAATTGCTGTTAAAAACACAAGTACTTTACTTATTATAATTTTTGTGATATAATACTAGCAACGTAAGGCCCATACCTATCGGAAGGAGCGCCATGCGTTCGTACACACGCAAGAAGCTGAGCAGGGGAGAGGTCGTCTTGGTGACGATCCTGTCCCTCATCGCGGCAAGCGCTGCGGTGTTGTTCACCTACGAGGCATGGCTCGGTTGGAGCGAGATCCTGTACAACAAGGCCAAACTCGCCGAATGCACCGTGACCAGTGCCTGCAACAGCTACTACATCTTGAGCGACTTGTCCTATGCCTACACGTACACGTTGTTCGTGTCCATCATGGCAGTCGTCGCGCTGGCGATGGCGATCACCACCCCACGGGTGTTCCGCCATGAGCCGAACCAGGCGTAGTCCGCGTGACCCAAGTCCGCACCCGTCAAGAGCCCGCGTCCGAAGAGATATCTTCGTTCGCCAGGTCGCTCTTCGGGGGCGGGCTCTTTTCGTTTCATACTTTAATTTGCTACAATATGCTTATGTTAAAAGCCCGCGGCTTCACCATTGTAGAAATTGTCGTTATCATTGCCACCTTGGCAATTCTCGCCACTATCGTCATCGTAAGCTACGGCGCATGGCAAACTCGCACCTCTACGCAAGCAGTAAAAAGCGACCTACAGCTAGCCACGACAGCACTCAAGTCAAATCTCAACTTCAAAGATTATTACCCCCCGAACTTGGCTGGAACTGATTTCGCACCGTCTGTGCGCTCTGCCATGGTCCTATATACCAATGCAACTGGCTCGTGGCAGTATACTGGCCTAGATAACGACCAGAATGCTCAGCTATTTTTAAACGCATGTAACGCCAATCTAACTTCTTTGCCAACAGTGACCTCATGCGCATTTGCGGGTAACAAAAATGGTGCGAAAATGCACGTAAAGGGTACGTCTGGCTCAAACACAATATGGGACAGTGCTATATGTCAGAGCATGGGACAAGACCCAAGCTGCGAAAGTGTACCATCATTAAGCTGTGGCACTGCGTGCACAACGGGGGTAGCATCTATGATGCAAGACTTCATAGACCAGGGTGGCTACTTTCCTGTAGTTATCAACGGCAACACTGTACCGCTACCAGATCCAAGCGTGACTCCTAGCAATGATGCTACTAACTTTTGCCTAGAAAATCGTGTTGCTGACAACCCATCTATCGTGTTTCACACAACTCCAACACAAACGATTCCCGTCAGTGGACCATGTGACACCACTGGTTTGACCTACTATCCATAGGGGTTACTTTGACACAATACAGATTTAGTTTTTACGCTAAACACATTTCTAGCGTATAAAAAGTCTAAAAATACTATTTACCATAAGCGTCTAGTATGTGCTATAATAAAACATATGGGAAAATGTGTTTGACATTGAATATACATTGTTATATAATGTGAGCATATACAACAACATAGCATAACAACAGCGGTGTGGCCGAAAGGATATTTACCAGCATGGACGAAACCAACCAAACAAGTACTGCAAGCAGCCTCGAACAGGCTGTAAACGATATTTTGGGGGTTATCGAACAAGACCGTGAGCGTGAAATTATTTCGCGTCGTTTTGGACTATTTGACCGCAAGGAAACGCTAGAACAAATCGGTGAGCTACTGGGAATTACCCGTGAACGTGTTCGCCAGCTCGAAAAAGCTATTCTTATTCGCCTAAAGCTCGCTAGCGAAGAAGGTAAAGTGCCCAGCCTAAAAGACGCAGAGCGCGCAATTGTCCGCTACCTGTCTGAACAGGGTAGGGTAGCTCGTGTACAAGACGTTGCTGAAGGTATGATCGAAAAAGGTGCTTCTGCGCTTAGCAAGGCACACATTGCCTTTATTGCTGAACTGTCACCCAACCTTGCTGTCGTGAACGAGAACGATGACTACTACCACTCTATCGGCATTAAAGAACATGCCGACGAAAAGAAAATCAAGGCATACGCTGAGGAAATCGTTAAAACCGTTAAAGCGCATGGCGAGCCAATCACCTCTGAAGATTTACATGCCAAGCTTGACCACGAACACCCAAGCCACGTTAGCGCACTAGCGAGTGTTTCGAAAAAGCTAGCCCACCTGAAAGACAACTGGGGTCTGGTACGCTGGCCAACCGTTAATCCAAAGAATATCCGTGACAAAATCTATGTAATTCTAGCTGACAACGGCAAACCAATGCACTTTTCAGAAATTGCTAAAAGCATCAAGAAAAGTGAATTCAAGCGTAAAGACGTCACGACCCAAGCAATTCACAACGAACTTATTAAAGACAAGCGCTTCGTACTGATTGGCCGTGGCATTTACGCCCTCGACCAATGGGGCTATTCAAAGGGCACTGTCGCTGACATTATCTCTGATGTGTTGAAAAAAGCTGGCGAACCGTTGCACCGCGACGAGATCGTAAAACGTGTGCTAAAAAGCCGCCAGGTGAAGGAAACAACTATCCTACTAAACCTCCAAAGCAAGCCACAGTTCAAGCGTGTTTCTAAAGCAACGTACACACTTGCTGAACCAAGCAAATAGCTACCCTTGCAAACAGAGGCCACAGGTGGGACAATAAGTGATGAACCTTATGTCTATTTTGCAGTGGGTACTGGAAACGCTTCTACAGTGGTATGTATGGATACCCCTGGTTCTGCTGCTTTTGTACGGTACTTGGCGTAATTATCGCCAGATAACCCCTGCGAAACCCCTTGATAGTGTTCTGCTAATTCTGGAGATTCCAAAGGCCAATGATAAATCTGAGCTGGCCGCCGAGCAGTTGTTTGCAAGCTTGCATGGTATTTTGCGTGATAAAGCAGAGCTACGTCTGAATGGGGGTATGCAAGAGCACTTGAGCTTCGAAATCGCTTCAGTGAATGGCCAGATCCGTTTTTATGTATGGGTGCCTCGTAGCCTGCAAAGCTTCGTGGAAGGGCAGATCTATGCGCAGTACCCAACTGTACAGATACACACCGCCGATGAAGATTACGTCAGCCATGAACGGCGCCACAATGTGGTGTATACTTCTGAAATTACTGTCGCTGACAACGAGGTGCTGCCGATAAAGACCTTCCAAAACTTCGAGGTTGACCCATTGGCCGGTATCACCGGAACGTTGGCCAAGCTCGAATCGACTGGCGAGGAGTTATGGGTACAAGTATTAACCCGGCCTATCGCTGACGACTGGCACAAGGTGAGCGAACGGTGGGTGAGCGGCCTGCGCGGTGGCAACCCATTTGCATTCTTTAGCGGTGGCACCGTTGATTTTCGCTGGTTTGGCGGCTTTTTTGAGGCACTCTGGAAACCACCAGAGCAAGGCGCCGGAGCAACTGGTCCAGCACCAAAGGAGCTCACCGAACGCGATAAAACTCGTATCAGTGAGGTAGAGAAGAAAGCAACGAAACTAGGGTACCAGGTAAAAATCCGCCTGGCATATCTTGGCGATAGCCAAACCAACGCTAAACTACGTATGCAAGCGATTGTTGGTACATTTAAACAGTTCAACAGCACCAACCTAAATGGTTTTCGCATGGTCAACACCAGTTTCAAAAAAGAAGACCTCACCTCATATAAAACCCGTACCTTTAACGGCAGAGGCTTCGTACTGAATATTGAAGAGCTCGCGTCTGTCTTCCACCTCCCACACACCAATGTAGAAACCCCGAACATCGTATGGGCCAGTAATAAAACCGCCGAACCACCGGCAAAATTACCCGTCATAACAGGGAACGACGCAATCGACGAAAACATTTCGGCCTTCGGCGTAACAAACTTCCGTGGTATCAACCATCAGTTTGGTATGTTGCGCTACGACCGCTCACGCCATGTCTACATCATCGGACAAACCGGTGCAGGTAAGTCTGGACTTCTTGAACTATTCGCGCTTTCGGATGTTTTTCATGGCCACGGCTACGCAATTATCGACCCGCACGGAGATTTTGCGGTCGACAACATGCGCTTCATCCCAGGCTCTCGACTAAAGGACGTGGTGTATTTCAACCCCGCAGACACGGCCTATCCACTTGGGTTCAACCCCCTAGAAGTAACCGATCCGAACATGAAAACCAACATTTCATCAGAGGTAATCGGGGTACTAAAGCGTATGTTCGGCGAGAGCTGGGGTCCCAGGCTCGAATACATTTTGCGCTACACCATTCTAGCGCTGCTTGACCACCCGAACACCACCATGCTTGATATTACCCGCATGCTGACAGATAAAAAGTTCCGCAAAGAGGTACTGGCCACCTGTACCGACACAGTAGTGCTACAGTTCTGGAATATCGAATTCAATAGCTGGAACGAGAAATTCCAAGCTGAAGCCATCGCCCCTGTGCTGAACAAGGTGGGCGCGTTTACCGCTAACCCGATTATTCGTAACATTATTGGCCAGCCAAAGAGTACTTTCAACATCCGTCAAATTATGGACGAAGGCAAGATTTTAATTGTGAATCTTTCAAAGGGCTTGATAGGTGAAGACAATGCCGCAATCTTAGGCTCATTCATGGTAACTAAAATTCAGCTGGCAGCCATGAGCCGCTCAGATATTGCCAATATAGAAGATCGCCGACCATTTTATCTGTATGTGGACGAATTTCAGAACTTTGCCACCGATTCATTCGCGACCATTCTATCTGAAGCACGTAAATATGGCCTGAACCTGACTGTAGCCAACCAGTATATTTCACAGATGTCAGAAACCGTCCGTGATGCTGTCTTTGGCAACGTTGGCACCATGATTACGTTCCGCGTGTCGGCCGATGACGCACCGATACTATCTAAGCAGTTCGAGCCGAATTTCGAAGCTCTCGACCTCTTGCAGATGCACAACCGTAATTTTGTCATAAATATGGTAATCAACGGAGAGAAGACACCCGCCTTTAGTGCCAAAACGTTGAATTTACCCTTGCCACAAGACGATAATACCGGTCGTATTATCGAGCATACCCGCCTTGGCTATAGCCGTGACAGGGCAGAAGTAGAAACCGAGATAGCAAGGCTAATGATGTCAGGTAGCAATAAAGACGGTCGCGCTCTTCCTCAGCAACAGCCTGCTGCAGACATGAGCCCCCAGGTAGGCCTGGCCGATGGCACGCCATCGTCAGTTGTTGGTAGCGGGGAAGGTGACGCACCTGCCAAGAAAAAGCGTAAACGAAAGCGCAAAAAGAAAACTGACGCTGAAGGAGGTGATGTAGCTTCAGTTACTTCAAGCGAATCTGCGTCAGAATCTAGTGAACCTATAGTAAAGCAAGCTACCGAGGGCACATTACCCGAAAAGGGCAGCGCCGACATCTCTCTGAGGTAACTACCATGACTGTTGCATTTACTACACGCAAAAAGTCTGAACACATGCATTGACACCGGACCAAATCAGCGCGCTATACTAGGTGTAGCCATGTTGGTACTGGCCCCGAAGGCCTTTCCACTAACAGGTTAGAAGCATTATATCCCGAGCTAAAAAGGGATGTACATTTACACTAGCTACCTCTGTAAAAAGGCGTCGTTTCGAGCGGTCAACACGCCCTATCAGTAGAGTAGTTCACTCCAAAATCCGTTCGCTAATCATATATCAAGCATTAGCCTCGTAGGCATCCACCACGAGTCAGGAGTGAAAACATGACACAATCTATAAACAAACCAGTTATTATCACTGCACTAGGGTTTCGAAAGGGCTTAATGGCCTACCCTAAGCGAATGGAGTTCGACGGCAAAAGCTACGACTTCATCGACGCAGGACTCAGCTGTGTAGTTTCAAAGGGTGAGAGGCTGGTTCAGCTTCTTACCATGACAGACGGCACACGCGAGTTCAAACTACGCAGTGACAACAGGGGAGGTTCTTGGACACTACTCTCTATGAGCGTCTAAGGGCCACAAGGACCCTGCTAGGAAGCTAAAGCGCCCTTCTACCCATGTAGGGGGTGTTTTAGTTTAATGAATAGAATATAGAACAAATATAGAACTTATGTATATAGTCATCCAGTTATGGAAGCTTGCGCTATGAATTGCATACACGAATTCGGCAAATTCATAGAAATATGTAGAAATAGGCAAAGCAAGCAAAAAAAGGAAGTGACAGCATGAAGACGGGAAGTGCTACAAAAATCTAGGAAAATTATCAGAGTTTGGTGCATGGCAGGGACGTATGTTTACACAAAAAGTAAATATTGATTTAACGTCGCACAATATATCTTTTACGACATAGGTATTAGTTAGATAAGTTGATTCACTATACCTTATTGTCACCCCCTAACAGGGGACTTTATTACTGAATCGCCGTGTATCTACATTTGTTCTACTGCTTTACACTTGTTGCTGCCACATTAACTGCGGTGTGTCATGTTAAGTCGACTATGCCATGGTTGTGGGTGTTGTGAGATTTTACAACAACCTAGCTAGTTTTCCACACATCATAAAGTTTTCACGACAATTTGCTTTTTTTGAAAAATTGTTTCCCCCTACTCTTTTTCCCCGCCTTTCCTACTATTTGACTTTTTATTAGTTCCCTGCTTTCGTATAGTTTTTTAGCACTTCATAAGTTAGAACAAATTTAGAACTAGTGCTCGATAAAGCAGGGGTGCTTACCTATAAAATGCTTTACCTTCTACTCGTACATCGACATAACGAGCACTAATACCACGTGTGCGTAAATAACGTAGTATTCGTGACATATCCTCTACCTGCTCTGCCGGAGGCCTGTCTACTGAAAAGGTAAAGTATGGCTGCTGCCCTACTAGGGTAATCCTTACCTGCCGGGTAGTTAGCGCTGGTATGGTAGCGGTTTTCACTGTGTAACCCCTGTCGTTGGTTTCGCCAATGACCCTACCAACAAAGCCAAGGAATCGGCGACTCGTGACCACCTGGCTACCAGTGCTCTGTATACCACTGTTGTCCCGAATCTCTACCTTTGGCTCTGCAAAATAATTCCGCGTGAAGACAATACCGTTACCGTCAACAAATTGGTGCTGGTTGCCTGTATTCCACCGTGCTATCGGCTCTCTCGGTGTTATCGTCAGCACTGCTTCACCAAAGCTACTACCACCATCTATATGTACAGCTTTTACCTCTGGGTTTGTTGCTTGCATATTACGTAGAAAATCGTCGTTATTTATCATAAAACGAAACCTTTCTATCGGACGTGCGGCGAAATAATCTTCTGCTGCCTGCGTATACGATTCTGCTTGCGTCGCCGTTAATGCAGATCCTCCGCTAAGCTGAACTGTTTCTGTTGCTACAAGCTGATTAACTAGCAGATATAATGTACCCGCCACTACTAAAACACCCCCAAAATACAGCAGTAGGCGTCGGCGAGCTCTTGCGAGGTGATGCGCACTTGCGCGCGGCGATTGCATCTGAGCGTTCAGTTCATTTGTACTTGCCACCTTTCCAGAAGAGCTGCCCGTAATAGTCCGATTTCTATGGAAAGTAGAGCGATAATTGCCATTGTAGCTAGCAGTAGTACCCGCATCATCAACATTAAGCCGCTGGCGGCGGCGTGGAGCATCTTCAGGGTGTGTTTTCTGTTTAAACAGTTTAGACATATATGTTTATTGTATCAGATAGGCACTAGCGTTTTCTGGCGGCAACCACAAGTGCAGCCATGTCTCTGGCGGCATGTGGCGTGGCAAATTCGTGAATGGCTTTCGTTAGTCGCTGTCGCTCTTTGCCGTTGTTAAGCAGTGAGCCGAGCACATCCACTAGCAGGCGAGGTGAGGCAATTAACTCTTCTTCCGATAACACCACTGCAGCCCTACCCTGCTCATACATAGCAGCGTTTTTTGTCTGGTGTCCACCGGTCAGCCGAGCATTCGGAATCAAAATTGTTGGCTTGGCGAGGGCAGCTAGCTCAAGCATAGTCGTTGCCCCTGCCCTACTCACTACTACGTCTGCAGCAGCCAAAATCTTCACAAACTGATTACTCGGCACATGCGGCTGCAAGCGCAACTCTTCTTTCGTATAGTGCTTTGCGACCTCTTTTAGCTCATCATACTGATGCGCACCTGTCACTAAAAACACTGCACATATGTTCAATAGATCATCAAGCACTGCCACAGTCGCGTCATTTATACGTTTTGCACCCAGTCCACCTCCAGTTACAACTACGAGTGGCTCCTCCGCAGAAAAGCCCAACTCTTGCTTCAACTCACGCTGTTTGCTCGTAGTGACCGGCCTTAAATTAGTTGCGACTGGAATACCCACAAAGTAACTTTTTGATTTTGGATAATTATAATTCTCTAATGGGGCGCCAGTTCCAATCGAAACAGCCCAACGAGATAAAATACGACTCGTAAGCCCTGGGTGGGTGTCGGAGTCGTGAATCACCAAAGGAATACGCAGCAACCTCGCTGCTATACCCACAGGCAAACACACGAAACCACCTTTTGCGAAGATAACGTCAGGTTTCCAACGAAGCAGCTTGTAGACACTTTGTGCTGTACCGAAGCTAATCTTAAATGCGTCAATAATATTCGGTATTACAATCGTGCGCACATTAATCAGCTGACGCCAAAACGACAGCGTATGGTAGCGACGAAACTTACCCGAAACGACAGTATGTACCAGCACGTCCGGGTGCTGTTGATTCATCGTTGCTGTTGCTTCACTAGCAAACTTGCGATCACACCAAAAACGAATCTCGCTGGCCGGAGACTGCCTTTTTAACTCAGCGATAACTGCTGCGACTGGTGTAACGTGACCGCCCGAGCCGCCGCCGACCGTTAGAATCCTCATCCGTACTCCTTTCTCCTAAATTAGTGTGAACTGTGTATGCAGATAGCTGAAATGCTAACCCTAGCGCACTTGCAATAAATATCATGCTAGTACCGCCAAAACTAAGTAGCGGCAACGTAATTCCTGTTAATGGAAATACTCCTGTCATAGCAGCGATATTCAAAATAACATGCGCTGCGAGCCAACCAAAGATACCTGCAACAATGAGACGCTCTGTCATTCCATTCAGCCTATCGGATACTATCAGTAAGCGCATTAGCAGCGCAGTAAATAGTATCAGCACGATAACAAGTCCAACAAACCCAAATGTTTCCCCCATAATCGCAAATACCGAGTCATTAATTGCCTCTGGCAAATAGCCTGTCGCCTGGACACTATTGCCTATGCCAACACCAAGGAAGCCACCGCTACCAATTGCGATTTTAGCATGCGTGATGTGGTACGAAGCAGCTGTATCGGACGCATTATCACCTTCTAAGAAAGTAGTCACACGATCCAGTCGGTGTGGCGCTATCAAGATAAGCATAATTCCGGCTAATACGCCCAACCCCAACAGCAGTATGCCAATCCGCAGCTTCAGACCAGCAACTACCAGCATGCTCGCGACAATCGATACCATTGCAATACCTGTTCCCATATCTTTCTGAATACCTACGACAAAGAGCGCAACCACGCTCATAATGACACCAAGTGGAATGAGTGTTTTATACCAGTCATTAATCAGACCCATCTTGGCGCGTACTGCCAAAAACCCAGCTACAAACATCAGCAATCCGAACTTCAAGAATTCAGCAGGCTGAATACTGCCAAGTGGCCCTAGATCGAACCAGCGACAGGCACCCAAACTACAGTAGGCTATTGCCATATCTGCCCAACCAGCAATCGCCAGTATTACACAAGCAACGATACCGATGATAAATAGATGTTTGGCGTGCTTTTGTAGCCATGTGTACGGAATCTTTGACACTGCAATAAACACTGCGACTGCCAGGGCTAGGCTAATTGCCTGTTTCGTAAAGAAATACGTGGCACTATAAAAATCTGTTCCATAGGCCGTATTTAATACATGCGCACGCTGCGGACCAATCGCATACATTACAATCAGCCCAAGCAACATCAAGAGCCCCATATACAGCACTATCTGATAATCTGGGCGATGTTTGCGAACTGTATTGACCGCATTTGTACCAACGTTACGCAAGCGTTCCACTATACGTGACCTCCGACAAGTGCTAGCATGACACCAAACGTGGCAGCGACTGAAGCAATCACCCAAAATCTCATGGTCACCTTTACTTCCGGCCAGCCAATTGCCTCCAGATGATGATGTATTGGTGCAGATATAAATACGCGCCGCTTAAACACTCGCTTGGCGACAATCTGTATCAAACTTGAACCTGCCTCAACGACGAATAGTACACCGATGATTGGCAGAAGGAATAGCGAGTTAGTCAGCATTGCAATCACCCCTAGGCTAACCCCATAGGCAAAGCTACCCACATCCCCCATAAAAAAGCGTGCTGGGTAGATATTAAACCATAGATAGCTTAGCAGAGCGCCAATAACCGTAAAGCAGAACGCTGCCAGTATAAACTGCCCTTGCATCAGGGCAATCACGCCGAATGCGCCATAGCTCATCGTCAACAACCCACCTGCTAGCCCATCTAAACCATCGCTGATATTCACCGCATTGGCCGTTGCTGTCACAACAAATGCGAATATCGGAATAATTAGCCAACCCAACTCTAGCGGCCCCCAGAACGGCACATGAACAGCGCTAAAGCCTAGTTTCGCAAAGAAGAACCAGCCTAGCACTAGCCCAAGGGACACAATCATTGAAAATTTGATACTACTGCGCATGCCGGCGGTACCTTGACCGTTGCTGCGCAGGTTAATGATGTCATCAAGTAGTCCCACTACCGCCCCGCCAATTAGTGCAGCAAACGACAGCCATGTTTGCCCCCTATCGAGGTTAAAGAATATCGTAATAAAACTAATGACAAGCACGCCAATAATACCAGCCATTGTAGGGATATTTCGTCTGAATTTATTAGCATGTAGCTTGGTAAATACTTCCAGTTTTTCTCCCGTTGTGCTAGATGTTCGTTGCTTCTTCCAGAAACGATAACGATATGCCATGTACGTGTACAGTGGTGTCAGCATCATACCAAGCACAAAGGCACCAACACCCATAATTGTCAGTTGAGTTAGTCCGCTAGCAAGCTCTGTTATATCAATTGGTGTAGTACTCATACTAGCCTTTCGGTTCAAGTTTTTGGTAATCAATCATCCAGTTAGAGATGTCGGTAAAAATGGGGATCACATCTTGGCCGCCTATTGCTAATCCTGGGCCCGACACACGTACCATTATGACATATCGAGGCTTGCTATCGCCACCGAAGCCTATGTAGGTACCGGTTGTTTCATCAAACGTATACTCTCCATTAACAATAGCTTGCGAAGTTCCGGTTTTGCCACCGACCGTAAAGCCGGGTTTATCACTTCCTGCATAGAAGGCTTTACGAGCTCGTACTGCCATATTTCGAACCTGCTCAGAAGTCGACTCACTAACCACGTTTGTATCGGGTGTTTTTTGCTTTGCAGGCACCAGCTTGCCATCGGCATCTACAGTACCCTCTATGATGGTTGGGTGGTAGTAGGTACCGCCGTTTACAACCGATGAGAACGCTGCACCCACCTGCAACATAGTTGGGTCCATGCCTTGTCCGAATGACATATTTGAGTACCGCACCGCGTCACCGTTCCCTGTATTTGGCTGATCAATGATACCTTGCACTTCTCCAGCTAGCTGTATGCCCGTCATCTCACCCAGGCGGAATCGATCGTGAAAATAGTCATACATCACTGTACGTGCCTTGCTATTTATGGAACCGCCGCCGAGGCGCTGTGCAATCGTCACCATTCCTGTGTTTAGTGACCACGTATAGGCATGGTCAAAGGTAATCGTGCCCGTTTGTCCTTTGGTTGCGTTTGTAATCGTCCGGTCTTCCACGTCAATGTAGTCAGTATTCGTGTAGGTAGATTGCGGCGTAATCGTACCAGTGTTAATACCCGTTGCCACGGTAAAGGTTTTTATGACCGAACCTGGTTCATATGGGTCAGAAATAATATCGTTATTAAATGCACGCGCATCCTGCACAGTATAGTATTTGCCCGGGTTGTAATCTGGCAAATTTGCCATTGCCAGTACCTTCCCATTTTGTGGATCCATCACTAGTACACTACCGTAGGGTGCGCCAAGCTTTCGTAAACCGTTCCGCAATGCTCTTTCGGTAAACGCTTGTACATTGCGATCTATCGTCAACACAATATCTTTACCATTCTTTGCTGGAACATCGACATTATGGTCGCCAATGGTTAGTGGTACATTTCCGACATCTGTCACGGATTGCAACATACCATCGGTACCCTGAAGCGCTACATTGAACTCTTCTTCTATACCATACTGACCTTTACCTTCGTAATTAACAAAACCAAGCACCTGTCCACCCAGCTTCGCTTCTGGATACACTCGCTCAGATACCGCCTGAAACCCTATTCCCTTCAAGTTACGTTCTTTCATTAATTCGGCCTGCTTGCGCGAAACATTGCGTGCAACTATCTGGTAACGGGTATCTGTTCGGTCTACCAACTTTGCAAAATTTTCAACCGTATTACCCCCTGCGATTTCGCGAATTGCTTTGACTACCGCCTGCTTGTCGTCAATAAATTGCGGGTCAACAAACACAGTATATACCGTGTTATTCAGTACCACTTTCACTGGATTGCCGTTATCCATCATATATATTTCGCCTCTTTGTGCTGGAATAGTAAGACGTTTTATCTGTTCATTATCAGCCAATGTGCTATATCTACCATGTTCAATAACTTGCAAATAAAACAGCCGCATCACAAAAACAGCCATAATAGCCAGGCATAAAATGGCAAGCAAACGAATTCGACTATTTGAACGAAACTGTGGCAGCATGATGGTTGTGATGGTTAGTTGTTAACGAAACTCGACTCTTTCGGGTTCGTCATTGCACGCGCTACACTACTGTTTTGTACTGTGTTGAGCGCAGTCAAGCGAGCGTTTTCGACCTCGAGGTCAGTTTTTTCGCTGGTTAGCTCGGCAATCTGTGTATCTACCTTTTGGGCTTGATAGTCGTATGCCGTGGCTTTAGTGGCTTGTGTCAAGTAAATCAAACCAAGCACGGTTATCATCAGTGCAACTAGCACTGTATGTGTAACAGGGCCAAGTTTGATATTCGACACGTACGCAACGGTGTTTTGGTTGCGATTCCAATTTTGCCTGCGCCGATTGTAGGTGGTGGTGGAATAATATTGGGACATGTGGTGGTGTTTGTATTTATTTTTAGGTGATCCTGGCAGGCGCTTAACTGTTACATTAAGCGCCCTGAACCGCGGATCAGGTTATTTGAACCGTACGACGACTTTTACGTCCTCGGAGCGGTCCTGCACTGGAATGTGGATTGGCATAGTGTTTGTATGCCCCCTTCCTGTATGTTTTTGTTTTATTTTTTCACTGCGACGCGTAACTTAGCGCTACGACTTCGCGGATTGTGAACATCATAAGTAGCTCCATCGATTGCCTTTTTGGTCACAAGTTCAAGGTCTGCTTCGTAACCAGCTTCTGCGTGTTCTTTAAGAAATCGTTTGACTAAACGATCCTCCAAGCTGTGAAAACTGATAACGCCTACCCTGCCACCCTTATTCAATAACTCTGGCAAGTACGGTAGAAGTTCCTTGATCTGGCCAAGTTCGTCATTTACGACAATCCTCAGGGCCTGAAATGCACGCGTGGCTGGATGGATTCGACTCCATTTTCCACGGTGTTCGCTCAGTATTACATCTGCGAGTTGTTTTGTTGTTTCGAATGGTCGGCCTCGAACAATCGCCTTGGCGATTCTCCTGGCGAACCCTAGCTTCTCTTCACCGTATTCTGTGAACATTCTCACTAATTCGGCTTCTGAGGCTCGGTTCACTATCATCGCAGCAGTCACATCTTGCGAAGTGTCCATGCGCATATCTAGCGGACCATCGTTTTGAAACGAGAACCCTCGCTCTGCTCTATCGAGCTGTGGCGACGACACCCCTAAATCCACAAGTACAAGATCAAAGTGCTCATTTCCCTCCGTTAACTGCTTTGCAGCAGTAACAAAATCTGTATGAAGCACCCTCGATCCTTTACGCTTGAATTCATCTAGTTCAGTTATCGCATTTACATCGCGATCGACCAAGATGGAATCAGAAAAGTTTTCAGTTTTATCTAGAAATGCTTGCGCATGACCTCCGTAGCCCGCCGTCAGGTCAAGATAGTTCTCTCCCTTCTTGGGCTGCATTGCATCAACGCTTGCACCTAATAAAACAGGAACATGTAAATGTGGTGGATGTTCTTTAACACTCATCATCTCAACTATAGCATGCTAAAGCCGAGATGGTTCCACACGGCGAACCGTGTGGAACTCGAGATCACCTAACCAGGCGGTATAGTGCCTATTTTTGTGTTTGTAGTATGTGTTTGTTTTTGTTTATAAGCGGCCTTATGTATGGTTGTAGTATCTGGCAAGCTTGCAAGTTGCAAACACGCGCCGGACCCATACAGAAGGCTTGAGAGACTTATGTGTGAGGTGGAGTTTTTTGGGAGGTGTTGTTTGTAGAGGAAGGTACAAGGCTTGTTTCGTGTGTTGCCCTTTCCACTGCACATACTGCCTGGATAGGTGTTCTCGAGGTATCTGTTTCTGTTGATTTTTAATGTGCCTGGATGTAACCGGCATGCAACACGTTAATTAACTTCTTCGGGGGCCATAATGCGCCAATATGCACCTGCCCGTACAGCCACAACATCACGGGTCAAGCCCGCGTAGTCGAGTAAATGCTGTTCAATCGTTACTCGGCCTTGTTTTTGGTCGAGCCCGGCTGATGTTTTACCGCGCCTAAATCGTACGTTAAGGTCTGCAGTCTTTTCGTCTAAGATACTGCCGGTCAGTGCTGGTTCAACTTCCCTGTCCCATACCTGTTGTGGGTAAAGGTGTAGGTAGTTTCCGAACCCTCGGGTCAGCACGACGCCGCTGGCAAATTCATTTCGAAGCTCGGTCGGTATAGTCAACCGGCGCTTATCGTCAAGCTTTCGTTCGAAATAGTCCATTGCTCTCTCTCAGCGTCTGGGCTTTCCCGCCACTGTTCTTTACGTGGCGATTAGGTTAATAGTTTTTTAGTGTGCAGTGGTTTTTGTTTTTGGTGGGAGTTACCCACTTTTTTCCACTGACCCTACTATACTACCCACAACTACCCACTGACAAGACTATTTTGCTATGTTCTGATATTCTTTTTTAGTTTTCCACAGATTTGTGGATAAAAAGCTACATTACAAGTAAAACACCCCTACATCTAGGGGTGTTTTACTATTGCCTACGCTAGAGCTAGCGATGTATAAAAAACGCTATTAGCGCATCGTCGTAGCGTGCCGTTACCTGCAAGGCTACCCATAATGAGACCATGAATAAGTTAGCTGTTAGCGACACAATAAGCAGCGCGTCCCTGAGATCGCGGCTGGTTTGAGTAGTAATCGCTTTTAATAGCTTAGGCGTAGTGGTGCGTTTTGTTGTTTTCTTTGTTGCCATAACACATTCATAGTAGCACATACATAAGCACCTTGCTATGTTTTGCAATGCTACAGCTTGCCTTCACTCACCATCTTGGCAAACTCAACCATGGTTAACGTGTCTTTGCCTACCTGCCTCGTGTTGTCTATCAAATATGTTGCGATGTGCTTGTTATCTGTCACAAGGTTTTCTGGCTTATCATCAACGACCGCAATACGCTGCGCTACCACCGAGTCGCCAGCCGACAAGTCTTTTGGCACAATAAATTCAGACTGATTTGGCACATACCAACCTTCGTGAGCCAGCATTGCTTTACCGGTTGAGGCGACGATGCGTGCTGGTATGTTGCGTTTAAATACCGCGCGCAGCAAGGTCAGCTTTAATGTCTGTGTTTCTTCGCCACCAGCAGTAACAATTCCATACGGTATCCCTGCCGTATCGAGTGCATCGAACGTCTCCTCAACACCATCGTAAAACAGTTCGCTTGCATCAATATCACCACCTTCAAGCTGCTTGGTCAGCTGGTCTATCATTGCATTCACCGTTTCATCACCCAACACTTCACGCAAATACACATTATAATCAAACTGATTGCCATCTTGTTGACGTATGTGTGCATATATTTTTGCCAATTCTACCTTACTTACACCCAACGCATTCAATATTTGCGCCACCAACAACACGAGTTTTGTGGTATCAAGTAGCGTACGATCAAGATCAAGCACAACATATACATCTGTTTTGTGCACTTGTGGGTCCATATTATGCCTCCTCTAGGTTACTTACAGTTCGACGATCTTTGCCGCGAGCCGTGCGCCATCGTGTCGTATAAAAGTTCTCGACTTAGCAAGCTTATCACCCTCGACTTCCGTGCGTGTTTCTCCCAGGAATTCACCAGGTATTGCCGTGTAATGCTGCTGCGATAAGCTTTCACCTGGTTGTACAATCGCAGCTCCTTCTTCCTTGTATCGATCAAGTAACTCAGGCACCGGTTGCTCGGTATTATATAAAACATAGTCTAAAATCTCGCCACCTGCAAATCGCTCAATTTCAGATGCGTGGTCGACTACAGTAAAGCCGTCCGTCTCACTGTCTTTTGTTATCAAATTACATACATACACAACCGTTGCTTCTGTCACTTTCAGCGCACCGCTGACCCCTTCGGTTACTAAAGATGGCGCCAACGAAGTATATAGACTACCCGGTGCTATTAATACCAAATCTGCCTCCGCAATTGCCGAAATCGCCGCAGGATTGGCATTTGCTTTGGGCTCCAAATGCATTGTCGCTGTTCGTGGGTCATGCGGAAAACCACCTTCGTCTATAGCATGTTCACCAAAAATTGTTACCGCTTCTTTGTCCCATGTCATCTTCAAACGAACATCGTCTAGCGTCGCAGGTACGACCCTCCCGTCTACTCGCAGTATTTCTGATGCAGTCTCGACAGCTTCTACAAAACTACCCGAAACTTTTTCTAGCGTAGACAAGAGAATATTGCCAAACGAATGACCTGCAAACGTTCCCTCTTCGAAACGATAATTAAATAAATCTCTCGTTTTTGGTGATTCACTCAGTGCAACAAGACATTGACGAACATCACCCGGAGGTAAAACACCCAGTTCGTCACGCAATACCCCCGCACTGCCACCGTCATCCGCCATACTAACTATTGCAGTGAGGCTATGTGAATACTGCTTCAGAGCGCTTAAAAGCATAAAACTCCCTGTTCCACCGCCTATAACCACAATATTTTTTTCTCGTTTCATATTGGCTACTATATCATCTGATGGGGCTATTTTCTATTGCCGTAGTTTCGCTATCACCGTACCAAACCACTTGGCGCTTGGTCGGACTTTGCGCTCCATTGTTCGATAATTTACTTCAACAAGCCCAAAACGCGGCCACTTGCCATATGCCCACTCAAAATTGTCCAGTAAGCTCCAGTGCAAATAGCCGATCAAATCTACGCCGCGCTGCATCGCTAATTTCATTGCTACAACACTCTGCTGTAGCCACCATTTTCGTAAGTCGTCATCAGCATCAGCAATACCATTCTCGGTAATCAGAATCGGCTTATTATACTTATCGTACAGCCTTTCTAACGCGAACTGTAAGTTAGCAGGGCTCACTTCCCAACCCAAATCACTTAAATGCTCCTCAGGGTTATGTATGCGATAGCCGAAAACACGTGCGCTGTAATAATAATTCACACCCAAATAGTCACAATGCTTTACGACCCGTTTCAGTACATAGTCATCCGTAATGTACTGCAAAACAGATGCACTGATACTGCTAAGCACAGAGTCGTCTCCTGCATAGATATACACCGAAGACTGAGCAATCGATACTAGGTAATCTGAACTTAGGTCGCGAATAGCCGCCGCTGCCAACTTATGGGCATAGATAAGGTTGTTCAGTACATGTACACCCTGCAATTTATTCTGCTTTGCCGGTGGCCAAGCACCTTGCATATAGCTCTGATATACGTAGATAGTTGGTTCATTAATCGTAACAATGTAGCGAACGCCGTGGCCGAGTTCCTGTACTACTTTTTCAGCAAATCGTTCGAAGTACTTTACATTCGAGCGCTTTTCAAAGCCACCCTTTTCACTGAACCATACCGGCAGCGTAAAGTGAAACAGTGTCATTACGGGCTCTAATTCGCGCTTTTTCAATTCGGAAATATACGTTCGGTAATGCTCAATCGCCTCTATATCCCACACGCCTTCTTCAGGTTCAATACGAGACCATTCAACACTAAAACGAAACGCGTTCATGTGTAACTTCTTGGCAATATCGAAGTCTTCTTTATATCTGCGGTAGTGGTCTGAAGCATGGGCAGAAACATAGTTAGCTGGCTGACGTGCATAATCTTTTATGTCGTCCCATTTTGGCATGTCAGATATATGATATTCAGCTTTCATAGCCATCGCTCGCGCATTTTCGAGCTCCCACACCGTCCACTGGTTATGCGTCCCGCCTTCCACCTGGTGAGCTGAAGTGGCTGCGCCCCATAAAAATTTTTTCGGAAATTTTGCGTTTGTTCGAATCATCTTTACCAATTATACGACAATGTCTTCCCCAAAATGTTTTTGCAGCCGCATTACGATTGACCGCTCGTGGCGACCGTGTGTTTTAGAAAGTGTTTTCACGTCAATGCCATTCTGAAAATCTTCTTTCAGCTGCGCATCTTGCTGGGCCGTCCACGGAGTGTAGGCATTCGGGTGTTTTTCGCGCATTTTAGCTAATTTCTCCTGCCAGTCACCGCCAGACTTCTTTTTTTCCTTTGGCGGACTCTTCTTTCGTTCTTCTGCTTGAACCTCAAGATGTTTGAACCTTGTTTTATCTGCGCTCGACTTTGTTCTTAGCACATCATCAATCGCATGTGCGCCTTCAGATATTTGTAGCGCCATTCGGTTAATACCCTTCAAATATAGCGTGTCGAGGCTTCGTACGCGGCTCAGCGCCACATAGCCCATACCCTCAACAAAGGCTTTGCGAAGGTCGATTAGCGCAGCGTCCAGAGTCATTCCCTGGCTTTTATGCACGGTTATTGCCCACGCTAGTCGTAGTGGAATCTGCGTTATACTAGCTCGCTTTTTATCGCCGTCACGCAACTCCCACGTATCAGGTGCTACCGTCACCTCCTTACCATTCGTAAATTGCACTATGGGGTAATCAACCACTGGGTCAAATGCCACCACTGTGCCAATGCTGCCATTGTAGTATTTCTTGTCAGGGCTATTCTTTACCGCCATTACTAGCGCACCTAGCTTTAGCCGCAATATTGCAGGCGCCAGCACAGAGCGCTGTAGATTTTCAACATAGTTCGCACTACCAGTCGTTGTCTGTTCGAATGAAACCTCGTCGCCTTCCAGTTCATCTAGTCTGGCTTCGTTTTGCTTGTCGACATCTATGTTAACCGTGTGAAGTTCTGTCATCATTACAGTCTCTGGTGGCGTCTCGTCTGCTCGTGCTAGCAGCGCTTCTGCATGCGACCTGCGAAGGTCTTGCGATCGCATGGCGTTCAATATTTCATTTAGTACATCGTCTTCATGACGATACTGGCTTTCCAGGTAGCAAATCACTGGGTCGAGCTCTTGCCACGCCACGGAGTTTACGATAAAGCTTCCCTGCCTCGAGCCATTGCGATTCACCGGCGGCAGCTGAAAGAAATCCCCGCTCAGTATCACCTGTATACCGCCAAATGGCTCATCGGGCTCTCTTCGCACCAGCCTGCATACCTCATCCACCATATCTAGCCGAAAGTCATGCATCATCGATATCTCATCAATTATCAGCACATCTGTTTTCTCGATAATCTCTCGCCTGCCCTTTGGCAGATTGTCAACGAAATATGCTGGTAGCTCATCATGAACCCCTATTCCGCTCCAACTATGAATAGTCGTGCCACCCAAGTGAGAGGCAGCCAAACCAGTCGTAGCTGTCACACTCACGTGCTTACCATCATGCTTCGCCAGCTTTATAAACTGGTTCAATGCATACGTCTTACCCGACCCTGCTGGGCCGGTCAAAAATACGCTTTCCCCCGAAAGCATTATCTCTAGGGCTAATGCTTGTTTCACTATATAGTAGTATAGACTATTTGTTTAACTCTTGCTGATCCCATGGACATCCATCGGCAAGAGATGTTGCAATTCGAATGGCTGGCCTAAAATAATTCCCAATTCCATCTCTCGATGGTAAGCAAGCAGTCGTATAGGGATCTCCTGAGGACTTTTCAGTTCGAGCAACCACTGCCTGACCGGTTGATATACCCACGCCTGTTAGTACAGTTTTTACTACGACATTCTTCCCAAGACGCACGTGACGTTGGTCAATTTGCACACCTTCGTCAAGCATCCGTTCAACAAGCGCCTTATATACATCATATGTGCTACCTTTTCGCGCATCAAGCACTCGGTTACCAATCTCAAAGTTGTGCACACCATACTGTGATTCTATACCGTTATAGCTGCGTGCTGCGTCCCTATCACATGTCACATCACCCAGATCAATCCCGGCTTCTGCCGCATAGATAACCGTCAAGTCCCAGCCATAGTCTGATTGCGTAACAACAGCACGAAAATCTGCTGACTCTACACCATAGCGCTCAGCCATCATCGCAATGACTCTATGAGACATAGCCAGGGTCACTTCGGGATCCTCTATAAAAGGACCGTGGATCCTATCCAATAGGGCGAAAACATCCGGTGAAGCCTGATCTAGAAATTCGCGCAATGTACCTTTAAAGCTATCGCGTTCCCCGCTACAACCTCTTCTCATAATATAACTATAACATATATCTGTTACAAATACTAGCCTCTCGGCGCTTCACCTTCCGGTTCGCCCAGCAGTTTTTTGCTCTTTATCTCATAGCGCTTGCCGGTCAGTTCGCTAGTAATATAGTCTTCATTTATCAGATTTACGAACATATCCAGGTCGTTCCCGTCCATTATGATTATCTGGTCTTTCTCGTCACTCATTAGTTCCAGTTCCATAGTATCTGCATACTCTATCGCTTGTTCTTGCGTCACGGCACCAATTTCCATCTTTTGTAGCTTATTTACAATCTTTTTGCGTTCCCGAACCAGGCTCTGCAAGTCTAGTCCGTCAGCAAAACTCAGCTTGTATGCTTTCTCTATTTCGGCTACCTTTGCATCTGCTAGCAACTGTTTTTTATATTCGTACTGGAACAGCTTTTCGAACTTAGCTTGATTAAATATGAAGATATCTTTATCAACAATTAACACCTGATTGTCAGCAGGCATTTTCACGCCAATGTCCGCCTTAAACGGTGCCAACGTGCCACCGTTTAGCTCCCAGCTCACTGCGCCTGGCAGCACATTACTTTGCTGCACGGCCTTCACAATATAAAATGCTGGCTTATCGGCTTCTTTACAGCGTAGCGCAATTCCCTTTACTCGCTTAAATTCATGATCAGTCTCGGAAAATGGCTCTATTGTGCCACGTTCTTTTTCAATCAAATTTATCAACGTTTCTGCACGCCCAACTTTCGCAAGCTCTGTGCGCAGTAGTACATTTTCCTCTGCTTCACTCATTTCGTAGTCGCGCACGCTCATGCCAGTGCCCGCGCCAAAGTTCACCGTGTTGATTGCATCGTACAAAAACATTGCCCGTAGCTGGCTCTCAAGCTCTTTCGAGAAATTGATGCTATATGGTGTGTAGTTTTTGTTAAAAACAAATAGTTCAAGTGTGATCTCATTTTTTATTCGGTCGGTTTGGTTCGCCCACAAAAATACATCAGTCGGTTCGGCCGTGTCTGCCATGTTGTTATTTTCCTTACATTACCTTAAGTTGTTGTACTATTTCTTATCTTTCAGCTTTGACGGCCACCATACAAATGACCCTATGTCGCGAATCAGCGCGGGAACAAGCAGCGAGCGAACAACGAATGTATCCAGTAGGACGCCAAAAGCAACTATAAAGGCTATCTGGAACAGGAATAATATTGGGATCACACCCAGAGCAGCAAACGTTGCCGCAAGTACAATACCTGCGCTGGTTATCACGCCGCCAGTTACAACCAATCCCTTTATCACGCCCCTCTGAGTACCAGACTTAATCGACTCTTCACGCACACGTGTCATCAGGAATATATTGTAATCAATACCAAGCGCCACCAAGAATACAAAGCCGAACAAGATCACTGTTGGGTCAGCACCAGGAAAGTCAAAGACGTTGTTGAAAAGAATTGCTGCTATACCCAATGTTGTCGCAAACGATAGCACCGTGCTAGCAAGCAGTAGAATAGGTGCAACGATCGATCGTAGTAGAAGCATCAAGATGATGGTGATCGCTACCAAGACAGTTGGAATAATCACTGCACGGTCACGCTGTGAAGCTACAATGGTATCGTACTGTATAGCAGTTGGGCCACCTACTGTAATTGATGTATCGACACCGTCTAGATTCTCGCGAAGCGCAACTATCGTATCTTTCGCCGCCTGACTATCGGGCTCATTTGCTAGTGTCACCTGCAGCACAGCCAATCCATCGACAACTTTTATTTCAGCGTCCTTAAATGGGTAGGCATTACTCACCACGCTGTCAACCGATGGTGCAAATTGGCGTTCAAAGCTGCTTAGGTTGCTATATTCTTTTTCGACTTCATTGCGAATCTCAGCTTTTATGTCTTCTTCATAACCACCCAGCGGCTTGATACCAGCGTCTACGCCAGTTGCCAGAGCTACTACACTGTCGGTGCCCTCAGTTGCTTCTATCACCTTCAGTGCTGCTGCCACTTCGCCTTCAGGAACAATCACATCCGCTGGGCTACCTGAACCACCCGGGAAGTGCTCGTTTAATTGAGTCTGCCCTTCGCGCGCAGTCGACTCACCCAGTATAAACTCGCTCTGTTCAACGCCGTCTGCCTTCAGCTGGAATGAGAACACGGCAAAAACAGCCAGCACCAGTGTCGTTGCAATCCACGTCGGTCGATAATACTTCTCTACAAACGTTCCGACCTTATGCCAAAAACCACGCTCTAGTCGAGCCTTATGCTTCTTCGCAGCTTCGGGCTTAGCACTTGGTACAAATGGCCAAAAGCTCCACTTGCCTAGCGCATATAGCATCGATGGCAAGAATGTAAGTGCGGACAACATAGCGAACGCAACACCTATTGAACCTACCGGTGCCAGTGCTTTATTCGAGCCCAGATCACTCAATAGCAAACACATGAGTCCAACTATCACTGTGCCACCGCTTGCTAGTATCGGCTCGAAGGCGCCTTTGTACGATTCTGCAATTGCTTTTAGTTTTGAGGTATTTTCGTACAGCGCCTCACGATAGCGAGCTACAAACAACAACGAATAGTCGGTTGCCGCGCCGATCACCAGAATAAATAGGATTCCTTGTACTTGTCCGTTTAACGCAACTATGTCACTCTTGGCCAAATACCATATCACCAAAATACTGGCACTCAGCGCAAATATGCTTGTTAACAGTACTATAATCGGCAGGAAAATAGATCTATACACAACTATCAAAATCACAAACACCACAGCCAGTGCCGTCAACAATAGTATGCCATCAATACCAGAGAAGGCTTTGTTTAGATCTGCCGCAAAGCCTGCTGGTCCAGTTAGCTTAAACTCAACATCATCAATTCCTGCATCTTCGTAGCTTTTTATTACCTCAGGAACGACTTCATCAAGTGCAGAATCCGACACTAATGGCACCACCACAAGTGCCGCCATTTTATCGTCAGATAGTTGCGCAGGGCTTACATCACCACCTACACCATCAATTTCTGCTACCACTTCTGCTACCGCGTCTATTTCTTTCAATGTCTTTTCAGAGATATTCTTGTCGCCATAAAATACGACTATTCCCGGTAGCGTTGTATCGTCCCGAAACTTTTCTAGTTGTTCGTTTACCTTAGTAGATTCAGCACTTTCGGGCAAAAATCCAACAAAACCATTGTCGGCTACTTCTTCAATTTTTCCAAAGTACGGGCCACCGATAGCTCCAGCACCGAACCAAACAAATATTAGTACTACCGGTAGTACTAATCGCAGCCATTTTGGTGCACCTTCTATCGCTTCCCTCATACCCCTCCTAACATTTACTATCTATTGTACCAAGAACTAAAGCGGTTGTTCAGAGTTTGAGTAGAAAAACTCAAAGTCTTCGCGAAAGTTAGTTTCTTGCATAACACGCACGTTCACCGTTACTAATTCAGGGAAATCTTTTGGTAAAAACCACTCCAGTTTGTCGCACTTTTCAGGCTCACAAATAGTCGGTATACCCTGCCAGCTTTCACATAAAAATATGAAACTTATATAGGCATTTCCAAACGTCTGCGTCTGGCTGACCCGTACCAGCTTCAAATCTTCAGCCCGCACCGTTACTCCTACCTCTTCCTTGGCCTCACGAACAGCCGTTTCTAGAACGCTTTCATCAGATTCTACATGCCCCGACGCTGCAAAGTCATAGTGCCCGTCCATATACCCGGTGTTCTTTCGCCTTTGCAACAAATATTCACCCTCTTTGTTGCGCAACAATACAAATATAGCAATATTACGTTGATGTCTTGTCATGTAGTTTTATTCTACAATCAACTCAGTCGTGTTTGCATCATTCAGATGGTCATGAATACCCCATGTACCGGTCTCTGTCACGACAAACTCTTGGCTGTCTCCGCTCGCCAATACAGATTGATTTAATTCACTGTTGTCTAGATGAGCTGGATGATCATCAGACGAAAATTGCAAATCAGACGACGAGTCATTCTTTACAATCACAGTACCACCAGCGCCCACCGTGTATGAAGACTTCTCGAATCCACTATCTGTGTACACAATCTCTATTGAGTCTGCAGCAGTCGCATCATCCGTATCTGTTGTTGCGTCTGTGTTTCCGCTCGCTTCTGCTTGAGATGTGCTACCTTGCGAAGATTCTACGGTCGCATCATCTGCGTCGTCGCCCTGCATCATGGCCCACAGGCCCACGCCTAGCAGAGCAAGCACTACTATTGCTCCGACGACATATAGCCAAGTTTTGTTTGATTTTTCTGATGTTTGCGGGTTATTTCTCTGTTCTTCCATGTTCTACTCCTCTACTCTTTTTATCATGCCATCGACTATACGCCACGGCTGCTACAAAACTCACGCCGTACAGCCACCATAGCACCAAATACCATGTTTCCGACAGCTCCCTGCCTAGGGTCAATGCATGGAAAAATATCGCCACCATAGCTGCTAGCTGTGCGTAGTCAACATATTTCCACCAGCTTGCATTCTTGTACCACCTACGCAGTTCAAACGCCAAGAAAACTAACAGCGACACCGTGCCAAGTAGCAAAAACACTTCTTTGCCTGGGTACGCTGCCGTGTAACTGGCAGGTGGTAGCCCCAGTCCATCACGCACTAGCCCATAGTTCAACAGTAATGGGTGCAAAATTATTAGTGCCAGCACCATCCCTGTCGAAACTGCCCAATATGCATCTTTTTCTGGTTTCTTCACCTTCCACATTCGACGAAACGCACCATTCACATAGTGTGTCCACATCAATCCAAATGCTAGAAGTCCAAACAGCGGGAATACATCATAGATACTCAGAGATTCAAATCCGCGAACTTGCAACCACACAATTACCGCGGTTGCCACAACGAATAAACCTCGTGCCCACTCTATTAGCTGAAACCTCTTTACGTCCATACTACCTCGCAGTTTCGTTATGGAACTAGTATAGCACTTACAGACTTTGAATGGTCGATTCTTGTGGTAGATTTTGCAGTATCGTGTGTATCGAATTAGTTGGTACAAATACTGTAGCTGTGTTCACTATTGGGTGGAATCCAAGGTCAGGTTCTGTCAGCAATGCTTCGTCAAAAATAACCTTTACATGGCGCGATGTTTCATTCAAGCAGCAAAATACACTCACCGAGCCAGGCTTTACGCCCAGCATATTTACCACTTTTTCTTCGCTGCAAAATCGCACCTTTTTTTCACCTAAATCAGCCGCAAGCTGTTTCAGGTCAAGCCGCTTCATGCCTGGCATTATCACTAAATATTGCCGTTTGCCTTTGTCATCTTGAATGAATAAGTTCTTTATCTCGGTGCGCCCGGGTAGCTCGGCCATTGCCTCTTCTACTGTGTACACTGCTTTGTGCTCAGCTAGTTCATACACTATTTCCAACCGCTCTAAAAAATCCAAACAATCTTGCTGTGTTATCATATCTATTTACTAGTGTACTACAGTGAGGCTTCTGCGATGGCTTCTTGTGCACGGAAATACAGCGCCAACGCCAGAATGGTAAATGCCGCACCGCTCACGCACAAATGCGTCAGTACGTTTGGTTCAACTACTAGCAACAAAACGCCGCTAAGTATCGTCCCCGCAAACCCAGTAACCTGATATTTAATAAATTCTTTTTTGCGCATAGCAAGTGCAGCTAGCCCTGCTAGCAATGTCGCTACCCCAAATACTATGTGAAGCATAAGTATCATGCAATTATTTTATCACAGCTACTAGACTGCACGTGCACTTTCTATCTTTGCATCGCCCTTATGTACATTGCCTTCATCATCAATCGTAGCAAAATCTCCATTACCAAAATGCATTTTATGTATCATATCTGCCATTCGCCTCCCGTTCGCCACCGCGCACATAGCTGTACCTATATCGCCAGACAATATTACCAATACTCTTTGGTCTTCACGGTGCTTCCGCATTTCCTTTAAACGCGCCCACGCTTTTCGTGCCCTGCCTTCAACTTGTGCGAACGATTCCGCGCCATATCTGCCTTCGACATATTTTACGCCGCCAGCGCCTACTATCGCATGCTTTGGGTTTACAATGCCTCGTGCTCTAATTTCATGCAACGAGCGATTCTCAAATATTCCTAGGTGGCGCTCGTCTATTCCCGGCAGCACTCTTGGTACTACCCCCTCTGAAACCAGCGCCGCATATTCGCCAGATTGCCTAGTGCGCAGCGATGGGCCAGTGTAAATACGGTCTACTGGGCCTATAGTTTCTGCACTTAGTAGTACTTGAGCCGCGCCTACTCGAGTTAATTGATTACCGAACGATTGGTTGAATACCCCACTCCTATTTCCCACACATTCGCCGTGCCGCATCAAAATCGTCTCAGACATATACCTCTTCTGCGAATGTGTCTATGTCATCTTGAATCTGTTTTTTATACGCCTCTTTAATTATCTCCAAAAGGAAATCGTCATCACATTCTGTACGTATTTTTTCTAAATCAGCTACGATCTGCGTTGCATTCAGACTAGCCCAACCTGAAGCATCCCTATCGCCCATCAACGTATACATTACACTGCGCAGTTTATTAGCATCTTCAACCCATAACGTTGCAGCAGCGCCGTCGCTGTCCAGCAACTCTGCCAACAATCCAAATTGTGTCGCTAGGTCATCTACCGCTTCTTCAATCCGTGCATCCTCAGAAGGGTCTGCCTGGTAGGTCTTTACTATGTCGTGCAGTAAAAAGCCAAGCGCAATCAAGCGCTTTTTATGTGTCTCAAGTTCTGTAAACAGCGAACTGTCAAAGTCTGGTAGATCACCATCGCTATGCTCAGGCCCTGTCATGCTACTGTCCTTTTTCGCGATGTATCAATTTATCTGCCGCTAGCGCAATAAACACCCCAGCAGCTATTTTTGCCACGTCTGCGGCATGGTCTTTCCAGTCTTTACGTATATCTATCACCGCAACGCCTTGTGCCGCATCATCATGCATATGTTCGCGTTCGCCCGCCTCATCGTAAATGCCAGGCTCAACCTTGTACTCACCACACTCGGCCTCACCATTCAGATGTGCCACATACACGCTTGTTGTTTGTTCCAAATCTTCTGCGTACTCTCCTGATATCGTATTAGCAGGGTCGACGTCTGAGACTATTGCATCCATTATTCCCGTACGCAGTTTTTCTTGGCTCCAATGCGGCAAGCATGTATCTTTGCACCCTGTCAGTGCATTCATCAAATTCACGCGCTCGTCAGTGTCTCGCTTGGTAATGTCCACAATCTGATCTATCTTAGTGTCTATGTCAGCTCCACTCGCCAAGATTCCACACACTAGTTCAGCATATGCTTCAGACATTCTTTCATGGTCTGGTATCTCTACTTTTTTACCAGCTTCACGTGTCTCACTTGCACGTGCAGCTAGTTCAGAAAGTTCATCGTACAGCACCGACCGCTCGTCCTCAAAATATCCTAGCTTTACATCGACCTCGCTTGGTAACTGCTGAAACAAACCTTTCAGCTCGCCACTTGCCATATCGTCAAATCCATCAGGCGCTCCGCTCTCAGTTGGTTCTGCCATGTCTGCCTTTCGCCACCCTTAACAAATTTTCTGTATTATACCATAAATATACAAAATTACACTAATTCAACTTTCTCACCCATTCTGCCAATGTTTCTAGGTCATCTGCTTTTAACGTAGCAGCGAACCCTACGATTTCAGATGCTTCGACTTCCAGATTCTCATAACGCTTCGGGCGAGCTGGTATACTTCCCAACGCTTCCGCTATTGTGTCTTCAAACTTCACGGGCAACGCCGTCGCCATACACACTAGAGGCGTATCGTCCGCTTCATGCTCTGCAAACTGTCTAGCCACTGTTACCGCATCTGCCGTGTGCGGGTCGATTACTACACCATATTCGTTTGCCCAGCGAATTGACTCTAATCTGTCTGCATGTGTCGAAGCACCGCTATCAAACCCTAGTCTCTTCATACTATCGATACCTGCGCCAAAATCTTCAAAACTCACTCGTCCTGTACTATCAAATTGCTCCATGTACTTTTTCGCGGTTTCTTTATTTCCGAAAATATCTGGCAGTACCCGCTCGTAGTTCGATGCTTTGGTAATATCCATCGACGGGCTAGTCGTCACGTGCGCGCCACCTTGCTGCTCATACACGCCCGTCTGTATCAGCCGGTGCATTACATCATTCTCGTTACTCGCCACTATCAGCCGTCGTATTGGCACGCCCATTTTCTTTGCAATATATCCCGCCAGCACATTGCCAAAGTTGCCGCTTGGCACTACGAAATCTATTTCTTTGCCAATCTCGCCGCAGGCTTGCACATAGCCGCTGAAATAGTACGCTAACTGTGCGGCTACCCTGCCCCAATTAATAGAATTCACCGCTCCTAGGTCGGCAAATTCAGGCGTGCGCTTTAATGCTTTTACCATATCTTGGCAGTCGTCGAAATGCCCAGTTACACTTAGGTTCTGTATGTTGCCACCGCTCAGCATACTCATTTGCGCTTTCTGAAATGCGCTCATACCTTCTGCAGGGCTCAGCATTGTCAGACTCACCCGTGGCAAACCTTTCATAGCCGCTTCGGCAGAAGATCCGGTGTCGCCAGATGTCGCACCTAAAATACGCAGCGTCTCGTCTCGTTCTTCCAGCACGTAGTTCAAGTGCTGTCCTAGAGGCTGCATGGCCATGTCCTTGAATGCAGCCGTCGGGCCGAGCGATAGTTGCTGCAAATAAATACGCCCGTTCACTTCCGAAACGGGCGTTATGTTTCCATTTTTTGCATCCATGAATTTTTCTGGCATGTACGCAGCTTCAGCTAGCTGCTTCTGGGTTTCCAGCTCTATTTCCTCATCTACAAACAAACTATTCACCGCCACGAATATTTCGGCATAGGTTTTATCTTTTAGGTTCTTTAAAAATTCTAGGTCAATCTTCGGGTAGTTTTCAGGCACATACAGCCCGCCATCTGGCGCCAGCCCCTGCAATATTACGTCTTTATATCCAATCGGTTCCCCGCCACCTCTTGTGCTTACGTACTTCATATAGCTATCGTATCACTTCGCTTTCGGGTAGCCCTACATCTTTCATAATGCGCTTTCCCAGTTTAAAGTAAATAAACAACGTCGCCAGTACATCCGCCGTTAGTATGTACAGCGGGAATGCCAGGTGCTTGAAGTCATATGTAGTCACTACCGCTAGTGCTATCGTAGTAGCTACAATGCCCATCATAAACGCCCAAGGGCTTTCAGATTCAGGGTAGCGGAATGCCTTTATAAGCGTAGGTAGAAATGCCAAACCATCGGCCAGTATGGCAAACACTATCGCCACGTTACCTTCCTGAAGTATCAGCCAAAGTATTAGCCCCAATACAGACAGTGCTCCGCATGTCAGGTCAAATTTCGTAATCTTCCACTTTGGTTGTTTTGCAAAGAATGTACTGATAAATATAATCAGCGGGCTTATACCTGTCATCAGCGTAAACAGACTTTCGCGAAATGTCACACCCTGAAACATCATGGCAGCAAATGCTAGCATTGGTGCGAATGAAAGTATGAACCATGTTACCCGGTTTGGCCGCGTATTGCCCTTCACTACAGAATACGCGTACAGCAATGCACCTATTAGGTTTATTATTGCCGCTAGAAACACCCAGTTTTGGTCTATCATTGCTTCATTGTATCACTCAGAAATGTACTACAATAGTCTTATGACAAAACCACGCATCTATACCATGACCGTCGCTAGTGTGTACCCGCTATACGTTGCAAAGGCTGAACGCAAGGGCCGTACGCAGGCAGAGGTAGATGAAATCTTCTACTGGCTGACTGGGCATACTGAAGCTAGTTTGCAAAAAGAGCTAGCCAATGAAACAGATTTTGAAACGTTTTTCGCTACCGCCCCTGCCCTAAACCCCAATCGCAAACTCATTACCGGCGTAGTGTGCGGTGTTCGTGTAGAGGAAATCGAAGACAAAACCATGCAGGAAATCCGCTACCTCGACAAACTCATCGACGAGCTCGCCAAAGGCAAAGCAATGGAAAAGATTCTGCACAGTTAGCCGAGATTATTAGTCTTCTATACAACCAGCACCTTATATGTTTAAATATTAGTAATACAAGGTGTTAATCAAACCAGGAGAAATTTCAATGAAAAGTACCAAATTTCGTCGTATGGTGGCATCGCTTATGATAGTTCCGCTCCTTGCGGCTAGTTTTGCAGTCACCTCGTCGTTGCCCGCAGAGGCAAAGGCAGGCTGCGGAAGCGCGTATACCAAACGTGTAGCTGTAAAAGTAAAAAATAGTGTAGTCAAACTACGCGTGTTCCAAGTACCTGGTACAAATAAGGTGTGTTCGGTAGCAACAGTCATTCATCCTGGCTACGAATTGGTACAAAGGCCCGTCAATACATGGCACCATAAAGAAAACGGCCCCGCCTCATTTACCTCACTAAACCCTTCAAAGTGGCGCAGTGGCAAAGACCACTACTTCCAAGCCCAATCATTGCTATATATAAAGTCAAATGGCCCTGGTCCTGCAGAACGAGTTCTCATTAAAAAGATGGTCAGAATCAGTTTCTAAAAGAGCTATTTATCCACGTGAGAATAGTGGAAATAAGTACACAAGTTTTCACTATTCAAAGTTATTAGATACGTCCCCGCTGAATCATATATTTCCCCACCTTTTTCGTATGACAGTTGCCAAAGGACGGTATTCTTACCTTCGGGCGTCGAGCTATAGACCTGAGTTTCAAGTTCAATATTTTCTTGTTCCAAAACACCTTGCCATTCTTGCCGAATATGATTCTTGTCACGTAGTTTCAGGTGTGGTGTTTCCCAATATTCTACATTGTCGGCAAATAAATCCATCACGCCATCTATGTCTTGTGCTTTCCAGTTCTGTTTGAACTTAGCTAGCCAATCATCGATAGCACTAGCATTAGCCATTTTGTTTTATTTCCATCAAATCAATATCAAATACCAAGTCACTATTCGCCGGGATGTTTTTGGCTGGGCTGCTGGCGCCGTAAGCCATTGCTGCTGGGATGATCAGCCGGCGGGTGCCGCCTACTTTCATGCCAGGCACACCATGTGTCCAGCCTGCTATCACGCCGTTTAGCGGGAATGTGATCGCCCTGCCCATGTCATGGCTGCTTTGAAATATTATCCCGTTTTTACACAACGCGCCAGTGTAATGCGCAGTAATTGTCGCGCCGGGCTGCACTTCCTCGCCTGTGCCTACTTCTATATCTATAATCTCAAGCTCTTTTACTTCGTCTCGCGGTTCAAAATCTGCTAGTTTCGTACCTTCGTATGCCATACTATTCCCCTTTTATCCTATTTCTTGCATTATCCTATCCGTCTCGACAAGAATCTTTGTGATTTTCTGGTAATGATCGATGTCTTCATAGCTAAGCTCGCGGCCTTTGCGGTCTTTGAGCCATTTTTGCGCTGGTTGATAGCCGCCAATGTAAAAGTTCCAAGCGAGTTCTGGCACATTACCAAAGTACTGTGTGTCATTGATGTATACTTTTTTGTCCTCATATTTCAGCTTTTCCACCACGTTATCGCCCGCTTCGGGAAATGTCGTATCGTAATCATGCAGACTCGGTGATTTCATCAGGTGAAGTTCGCGCAGTTTGCGGCCGAGTGGCACCAGACGGTCGAACTCTACCTGCGACGGCGCTGGCACGCGCGGGAAATCTGTTTTTAGAAACTCTTTGTACTTTTCGCGGTAGCTTGGGCTATGCAGCACGGCGTAGATATAATCCAAGATGTCTTCGGGTTCGTAGTCACTTGTGAGTTGCCGCGTGAGTGCGGAAAGTTCAGTCGGGGCTAAGTTTGGCGTGCGAGTGCTGTCATCGTGGTAGAGATAGAGTGGAAAAAGATAACCGAATTCAGATGTTTTATTTGATACATAACTTGATTCAACAAGAGAATCCAGTGCCAGTACGTGCTGAAATCCAGTCCCCTTCTGCTGCCGGCTAACCATTATGCCTAGGTTTTTCTCTAACATGTGTTTATTCGTTTTATATCCAGGCGTACCAATGAAGCCTTTTGACTTACCGGTATAGTAAATATATCGAGAGTCAAACGGACGATAAGCTATTTGCTTGATGTAATCCTTCGAATGCCCATGAGATACTATGTCTACCTTTGCCCTCTCTACACCCCAGTCACGACTTTCTTTATATAAATCATACTTATGGCGTATGTCTTCAACTGGCAGTCTCAGGAAATCTTCTACTACCTTACTCAATTTGTTAACATCTTCACTTATGGTAACCTTGTCGCGCTCAGTCTTTACACCCGAGCTACTAGACATGAATAATTCACCCAGGGCAACACCTAGCTCATAGTCACCTTTTGCCCGGTAATCTTTCTGTGTGAAAAAGTATTGCGGCGCAGGTGCTTCTTGCCTAACAAAAGCGACTTCTGTGGAATTCAGCGCATTAAACTTTAGTTGCCGTTTCCCCCAGAGCTCCGCATGATAAACCTCACCAAGCTTCTTCCTTTCTTCTTCGGTTTTCACCATTAGCACAATCGAAACGCCCTGCATAATATCAAACACATTCTCGTCTTTACCACCATCTGGCGCTACTTCTTTTTTCTTGGCGTTTCCGTGCAAATCCAGGACATAAATCTTATCGAACGTTTGCAGCAGATGTTTGCGCATTTGGCGGTGCGTAATACCGTCAATGTAGCTGTTGTTGGTGATCATCGCTACAATACCGCTGCCATTTTTGGCAATCATATCTTCGGCAAAGCGAATGAACTTGATGTAATCATCATCAAGATTAATTTTGCGCTCGTTCAAATCTTTTTTGTAATCAGCAATTAACTTCTGAATCCATTTGCTCTTGTTGTTAGAGCTCACGCTATACGGCGGATTTCCCATCACCACCATCACGGGCTGCTCGCTCTTGATTTCAGCAGCGTGGCGGCTTTCTTCGCTAACCGCTTCGGCTAGGCCAAAACTAAACAAATCCTGCTGCATCGGAATGCCTTCTTCAAGCGTGTTCGTCAGGTACACACCTAGGCGGTCTTGTAGGTTCGCGACGCCGGTTTCTTTCAGGGTCATACCGAGCTTTAAGTGAGCAATGGTGTACGGCGCCATCATCAGCTCGAAACCATGTAGGCGCTGCACGAGGTTTTTGTTTACGTAGTCGGGCCATCTGCCTTCTTGGCCTTTGAAGCCTTCGTAGATGAACTTTATCGTTTCGTTCAGGAACGTCGCAGTGCCGACAGCCGGGTCGAGCACCTGCACGCGCGGCAGCTTCACATTGTAACCGGTCTGGGCTTTGTGACGGCGGCTTGCTCGGTGTTCTTGACCGGTTTCAACCCAATGGTCTATTGTTTCTTCGCTAGCGAGGCCCTTTGCTATACCAAAATCTTCCTTCAGTATCCTATCTACCTGACGCACGATGTATTTCACGACAGGTATAGGCGTGTAGTAAGCGCCCATTTTTTTGCGCTCGGCTGGGTCGTATTCCTGCAAAAAATCTTCGTAAAAGTGGATGATCGGGTCTTTGACGTCGTTCGTCTCGTCCTGAATACGCAGGTGTTTATGCACAATCTCTTGCACGTCGCTGACGCTAAATACTTCGCAGAGCTCGTCAACAATATATCCCAGCCGCACATCAAAGTTCGGCCCGACGATATGGTCGAAGAAATGTCGCAAGAACGGATTGCTCTTTGGCACCAGATCGCGGGCTTCACTACGTGTAAAGCTGTCGGGCGTGTTGTCGCCATAGCGAGCAACAAATAGTCCGTACACGAGTGTTTGCGCGTACATGTCGGCGAACTTTTCTTCGCTCAGGTCGTGAACAAGCAGTTCTTTCATCATGTCGTAAATCCTCAGCAACTCGGCAGATGTATCGCTAGCATCAGATAGGTATTGCACTACATTATCGCGAATACGCCGCGCTTTTCCACCCATGATTTCCGCCAAACGACGACCGCTTTTAATCTTTTCAGGTGTTTGCGAGATAAAGTTTGCTATTTCATCTGCCAACTGCGTGTACCTGGAAGTATATAGCGCGCTGAATTGTGTTTCGCCACGTTTCATTTCACCTATTTTGATCTCAAAAATCTTTTCACCGTTCCTATAAAAACGCCAGTCAAGGCAATCAGTTAAAAACAAGTTTGCGTAGCCACGGTAACGATTCATTTGATCAGACTTTTCAATCTTTTCTAAGTCTTCGCCTGGTATTTTGGCTTCGCCATAGCCTAGCTTTATATCTTTATTCTGTTTGCCAATTATCACAAAGTCTGGCGCACCATGCTCCGACTGCTTTGGTTCGTTGATAGCTTCTATAGAATCATCAAGTGCACCCAGTAGATCCTTTAGAGCTGGACGATATGAATGCTCGGTGGCCTGACCAGTTGCAAGCTGACGCGCAACCTCTTCTATGTAGTGCTGAACAGCTGCTAGTCGGTCGGTCTCGTTCATATTTCTACGTTGCTTATATTTCTTCCGGTGTGGTTCGTTTTTGTTCGGTCGTATCTCTCTCGCGCATAGTTACAGTACCATCTTCCAAGGTATTGAAATCTATCACCACACAGTGCGGTGTGCCGATTTCATCTTGGCGGCGGTAGCGTTTACCTATGTTGCCGTTGTCATCCCACATCACAGCGCCGTATTTTTTCTTTAGCTCTCTGTACACTTCGCGGGCTTTTTCTACTAGCTCTGGCTTGTTTTTCAGCAGCGGAGACACGGCGTATTTTACAGGGGCCAGGTGCTCTGGCAATGCCAAGTATATACGCTGCTCGCCATTTTGCTCGTCGGTACGGTACGCGCTAGTCAGCACGGCCATCAGGGCGCGCTCTACACCAAAGCTTGGTTCTATCACGTGTGGTACAAACTTTTCGTTGCTGCCCTTCACTGCATATTCCATATTGCGGCCACTCACGCGTTGAATATTATCTAAGTCGAAGCTTCCTCGATAAGCAAGTCCAAGCAGCTCGTCCTTTCCATGCGGAAAGGCGAATTCATAGTCGATCGTGCGCTTGCTATAGTGTGCGCGGTCGTTTTCTGGTACTTCTACTTCTTCTACCATCTCTGCTGGTAGGCCCAGTTGGTCGAGGAACGCTGCAATGTCTGTGCGCCACTGCTCGAATGCCTCTTCCCACTTGTCTGGGTGCACGAAATATTCCACCTCCATTTGCTCGAACTCGCGGCTACGAAATACGAAATCGCGCGGGCTGATTTCATTGCGAAACGCCTTGCCAGCTTGGGCAATACCAAACGGCAGGTCTGGATAAAAACTATCCACCACGTTTTTGTAGTTGGTAAAGATACCTTGGGCGGTTTCTGGGCGAAGGTAGGAAATGCTGGCTTCATCGTCTACCGGGCCGACATTGGTCTTGAACATCATGTTGAACATTTTCGGACTACCGAAACTGTCTCTCTCGCCACAGTTTGCACAAGGCTTACTGTAGTCTAGGTGGTCTTCTCGGAACCTAGCGTTACACTTGTGGCATTCAACCATCGGGTCAGCAAATGTATCTACGTGGCCACTCGCCTGCCACACTTTTTGATTCATCAATATCGCCGCGTCTACACCATACATATCGTCACGGTTTTCAACAAACGTCTGCCACCATAGGTTCATGATGTTGCGTTTCAGCGCGACACCCAGCGGGCCGTAATCCCACGTACCGCTTAAACCACCATATACATCACTACCCTGATAAATAAACCCTCGGCGTTTCGCCAAGCTCACAATGTCTTCTAGTTTTACCTCTGTGCTCATATCTGTAAAATAGTATAGCAGAACTTGTGTTTTTACATATTTTGTGGTATAATGAATAGATTATGGCAAGAGGTATCGAAATACCATCATATCGCGAATCACACCACTTTCCCCTGCTAGCGCGTGATGCCGCGAAACGGCTTGATCGTGTTGATACAAGGCTAGGCATGGGCATTCTGACAGACGTTCAGGAAGATTTAGAAAATGCTGGCAAGTTCAATACCGTTGAAGAGCGCGTTGATTTTTGGAATATGCGCGTTACCGCTAGTACACTGCTGGGCGACGAAAATGGCGCACGTGACGCCGAAAGAGCCCTAGATGCATTACACAACAACGAACCAGAAAACGATTTTCTACAAAAAACCGATACCGACCACAACCCTGATTTAGCAGAACGTCACCTACAGCTTGCACATACCATGGCGCGTGCAACCGTGGCCATTGCTGCCCGCCAACAATGTACATACCTGCAGCTACCATTCAGGAATCGCCTTGCGCAAGTACAGCGTGGGCTAGACTACCTATGGATGCGTACTCGCGAGGTAAAAGCAGGTTCTGCCTGGACATATGCAGACGCAACGGAAAGCCTAGGCATTGCACTGCCACAAACCGCGGCCGTATTCGACCAACGCATGGGCAAAATGAACGACTGGCTCCGTGCGTACGGGCCAAACGGCATGCGATCAGCTAGTAACAGCCAATTGCCCCTGCCAGGTTTTGAACTTGCTACCCAGCCAAGCCGTACGGAATCTATGCGTGATACCTATTACAGAACCGTGCGTCCTGGCATGAAACAATTTGCCAGAAGCCTGTTTGATGCACCGGAGAATCGCTAAATGGAAACGCCACGCACACCACAGCAGGCTCATGACGAAGCAGTACTAAATAGAAAACTACCGACTGAAGAGCGCATAAAGCTGGCTACTGAAGCAATAGATGGCTATAAAACCAACTTCGACAAAGCTCGTGCCCTGCGCGATAGAGGCTTGATGTTGTTTCAAACCGGTGACGGTAACTGGATCAATGACCTCGGGTGTTCGGTTGATCGTCTTGAATCTGAGGTTAGTGTAGCAAAAGAAATTGAAGCGACATGGCCTGATAAAGACACTACCCCGGCACGCCAGCTTGTACAGCGCGAGCTCGGCGCCAGCGCTTGCATGTACGGCCGCCTGCTACTAAAAGAACAGCTACAAAGCGCTGGCTCTGTAGACGCAGCCCCCGCCTTTGGTCAACTAGCTGTTGGTATGGCAGATATAGAAAAGGCCACGGAGGGCGATCTGCCCGACCAATACAAGATTAACTTTGCCGCCATGTTGGCGATTGCTGAAGCCTATACAGGCACGGACCCTATGTCTGCCCTACGCGCAGCTGGCCGTAGCGCGCTACTAGCGTGCATTAGCGAATCACCCACTCGGGTAGCACACTCGCGGCTCGAAGTTTCAGGTACCTACAAACTAAAGCATCGCGCGCTATCACTTGCTCGCAGCGGTTTCGCAGCGTTTGCCGCCGTTGCGCCAAAAGAACTTCGAGAAAGTCGCATCGTGCGAACTGTAGGCGCTAAACTAGTATAGCTAGCAGTTTTTAGCTCTTTACCCACCACAAAACAAAGAATAAAATCAGATAATCTTTCTAACTAGGATTTTTCGGCAATTGCTATTAGTTGCTTCACGTCAGTATCAAGCGCGCCGATGTCGACAAATGCAGACAACATGATGCCTGCTGCACGATTCACATAGTCTTTTAGCTCTGGATTATTTTTCGCCATAGCATCGGCTTTCTGCAGTGCAATTTTATCACCCTCGGTTTCGGCTTTCAGGTATAGTTCGTACATGGTTTGGCTTTGTTTTAACATATCTAATGCTTCTTGCCGTTTTTGCTTGTAATATGGGTGATCTGGCATGGGTATAGAATGTACGATTTTGATAGTGCCCGGTATGTGCCGTTCTACAGAGCGAGAATATTTTTTTATAGCAATATCTTTCAGCCGCTTTTCCCTTCCTTCATCCGCAGGTAAGGCTGACGTAAACACCTCAGACAGTTCAAAAACTGCACGTGCTTGTAAATATGCCTGAAACTTTGCTATTTTTGGGAAATAATTCTGTGATTCATCGGCAATGAATTGTTCAGCCGCTACATGCCGGTCAGCTGTATGTAAAAGATCACGCATTTTTTCGTAGTCTTCAACCGATTTTTTGTATGGTGGATAAAGAAAGCCAACGATAGGCACACGCTTGTGATACGGGAAATCATGCCAAAGCTGATCAACGAGTTCTTTATCAGTCTCTGCAATCTTTTTCATATCTGGCTTGTTATTCCGAAAAATGACTGTAAGCGCGTTCATTCTGTCTTCAAGTGAGGGGTATTTCTCTGTGTCATTAACCTGGCTGATGGCAGTTGCTATGCGATTACTCTCTGACTTGTAAGAATCGGTAGCTGTAGCATATGCCTTTTTCACTTTCGGTACGTACGATTTCATTCCAGCATTGTATTCGAACGTGTAAATAAGCCCTAGCCCATAAAAGAAAGCAAGAGCCAGCAACAGAATTCCTAGGTAAGTCCTCATACGACCAATTATACCTCTTACCAAAACAAATTTCATGACATCGGCTAGTGGGCAACAGCTTGCTCAGCGAGCCATAGTGCATCATCTATCAATTTCGTTATACCTTGCACTTGCATGGCAACCTTTGGCGGCTGTGCACTGAGTAGACGCAGCAATTTTATATGCTCACTGCGAATACTTCCCTTTTCGTGAAACACTAAAACGCTGTCGCTACTATCAAAATTGTAGCTGGCGTCCTCAACCAGCTTCATGCCGTTGTTGTCTGTTGCCAAATTCAGCCCCACACCTAGTAGAATGGCCAGCTGTAGCCAAAACCACGTCTTCACCACCTTCAGCTCAATACTGTGGTCGTTCAGCGACTCCAGCGCTTGGTCTAGCAAGTCAAAAAATGCTGGTTCGTCTAGCTGGTCGGCTGCTTTTGAAACTTGTTTTATCACATCGTAGCCAAACTGCAATCGGTCATAATCACTCAAAATTTCGCTGTAAAATTTCTCTAGCCGAGCTCCGGTTAGAATGCCAAGCTCACCTTTGCCGGTGCTGACCGTTACATCACAGCGCGCGAATAGTTCTATACCACCAGCTAGCTTACTTTTTTCTCGCCGCACACTTTTTGCCATCACACTGAGCTTGCCGTGCTCTGGCGTAAGGAAATTCACAATTCTATCAGCCTCGCCGTAATTTGTGCGCCGCAATACTATCGCCTTGGTGCGAATTACTTTCATACAGTTGCCACGCTACGCACCGCAGCCACAATGTCTTCGGGATGCATCGTGCTTTTATCTAGCATTCGTTTCACACCGTAGCTCGACACATCATCGAATGCTATTTGGTCTGCCAAATTCGTAGCTAATACTACAGGAATAGCAGCCAGATCTTTGTGCGATTTCAGCTCGTGCAGCAATGCCATGGCCGTTGTGCCAGCTAGCAACATATCAAGTACAATTACATCTGGTACAGCTTCATCGATAGTATCGATAGCCGCCAGCGCATGCGGCACATGCCGCACCTGGTAGCCAGCTTTTTTTAGTGTACGCACATATTGTTCAGCCAACCATTGGTCGTCTTCTACCACCACCACGCTGCCACGCGATGTCATAGTAGCGATAACTGTTTAGATATTGGTAATTCAACGTAGAACGACGCGCCGTCGCGGTGCCGAATAGCGCCAATTCGCCCATTCATTGCCGTTGCAAATTGATGCGCTATGTATATGCCTAGTCCGCTACTTTGCGGCCTAGCTCGCATAGGTTTGGTGGTTGCCATTGCTTTGGTAAGTTCGCGCCAATTTTTCATAGAAACCGCCGGGCCATAGTCTCGCACGCCCACGCGCACCAAGCCTTTTTCTCGTAGCAACTGGGCATGCAGCTCTACTGCCCCACTTTCATCGCTATAGTGCAGTGCGTTGTCGGCAAAGTTCAGCAAAATACGGCGCAGCAGGTCGCGATTGGCAATAACCGGCGGCAAGTGGCGAATACGTGAACGTTTTAGTTGGCGACCATGCGCACTGTACAGACGCTGCAGCTCATAGGTAATGTCATCGCATATGCTAATCGGATTAATTGGTTGTAGTTCAAAAAGCGCGGGTTGCAGATGCTCTGCTTTTGTCAGGTCGCTGGTGAGTCGTAGCGCTTTTTCACTGGTTTGAATCAATTGGTCAAGTACGCGCTGACGTTCAGTCGCGCTCAGGTCGCCCGAGGAAAGTTCAAGTGATAGCTGCCGTAGCAGTACCAGTGGCGATTTTAACTCGTGAGCAGCTAACCCAACCGATGATATATCGGCACTCGTGGCCCCAGCTGACTCGTTCTCCCTCGCTTGCATCAGTACTTCTAGTTTAGCACTGCGAGGCGCTGCTAAAAAGCACCAGCACCATACAAAACAGTAGTGATGCTTATGCTTTTTATTAGTCTGTTTTTCTGGTTTAATACCTACATCGAACGTAGCACACCCGACCCAGCCGGCGCGCTGCCGACGAGAACCTAGAGGAGCACCACATGAAGAGATTTCGGATCCCGTGGCTCACACGTCGTAGGCACGACAGAGAGCTGCAGCTCAATCTCGCCTTCGCCTTCCAGTGCCTGGATGCGACGCCAACCCTTCGCGGAAAGCCGAGCCAGCTCGATGGCGCGGTCATCATGTCGACCTGGAGCATGGAGTTCGTGTCTCGCGACTACCAGCTCCACGACAAAGCGAAGCCGAACAAGGACGGCTTCATCACCAACGAGGCGATCGCCGCATGCATCTTGCAACTCCCAGTTGTCAAGGCTGTCAAGAAGGAGCTGACCGACTTGCGGGGCTTGACGATGGAGTTCGACCCGAAGACGCAGAGCATCGTGCTTCGCTCGCTCCCCTGACGCCCCGCCCCCACGACGGTCGAGCCCCGCTCCCGTCGTGGGAGTGGGGCTCGACTCATTTTTGGAGTAATTTATTGGTTGAACTTAACCGTTTTTACAATCTTGTTGAAGTCTTCTTTAAAGGTGTCGGCATCTGTTTGCAGTACTGCCGTTTTGTCGCGAATCTTGAACAGCACTAGTGCTCCACGAATATCATCACTAATTTTGCCATCGAGACGAGTACCCGTTTCATCGCCAAACTTCACTACGCTACTCTTTAAATCACCGCTACTCACTGCTTCCTCGTAGTCACCCAGGCTGTCTGAATAGCTTTGTTCCAGAATATTTACCCGCAGCGCAAAGCGCGTTTGGTCATCGACTGGTGGCACCCCACGTGGATTCAGGTATGCTTCGTAGTCGCCACCATCTACAGCGCTACTGGCAACATATACGCTCCACGTCTTTGGGTACATAAAGCTCAAGCTACCGTAGTCACTCGGGCCAACAAACTCTAAGTTTGGCTCTTTTTCACGTTCGATAAATTTCGCTTCGTCTTTTGCGGCTTGGTCACGCTCTGCTGTGGCAACCGCCTGCGCTATCTTGCCATCAACATTTGTTTTCTGTTCGTTGTACTGCATAAACGACCACACCGCCAGGCCAGCAAATATCACTACAGCTAAGCCCATCAAAACAAACGCAACAACTGTACCAGTAGTTATACCTTGTTCAAATTTTCGAGTATTTTTCATCATGTTCATCATTATACGAAAGCATTAGCGAAATTCATAGAGGTGATGCGATTTCGAACGCCTTATAGCTTTTTTGCCAGGAAGTTCAAAACCATAGCTCAGTAAATATATCGGGTGCCCTAAGCGCAATGCTTCTTTTTGTAGTTTTGCTGATATACGTCCAATATCACGTGATACGCCAAACGCATATACCACTGTGGTGTCATGCGGCAGCTTGGTGAGCCAGAAATTTGCAAGTCGAGTTGTAACCCGAGGATTCCCGCGAGCTAGCAGCCAGCTGATAGCTACCAGGATGGGGTTTATCTCGTAGCCGATTGCCTTCGCGCCGTAGCGAGCAGCTGTACGCAGCACTATGCCATCACCCGAGCCAATATCTACTACTACATCCGATTCTTTCAGTGGGTACAGATTCTCAAAGGCATCGACAACATCTGGCTTTCTAGTGGGTACATACGGCGCGCCAAATATCACCGTCAGACCAAACACTAAAAAGATCGCCAAAACTACCCAAAGAAAAATCATGAATCAAACGATTGCTTTAGTACGTTCACGTTATTTTTTAGCTCATCCAAATCATGTTCAATTTCTTTGGCAAGCGCAGCAGCATCATTGAACTTTTTGCTGGCGTCTTCCAGTGCAAAATCATCACTTTCAAACCACGCCACCAGCTCGCGCAGGCGCGCCATTTTTTGTTCAATCGTTTCACTTTTTGCTGACATGTTTTACCTCCGCACGTATCAGTGCATTTAGCTTTTCTACTTCTATCTCACTGCCAACTACCGCTTCGCCGCGCACAATCGCATAGCCGCGTGCCAACACTTTATTCGGATCTAGTTCAACCAGCACACGCTGTAGCGTTGCGAGCTCGCTGTCATGAGCGTCGAATCGTTTAGCAATACGGTCTTCCATTTTATCGCCCAATGAAACAATCTCGCTACGAGTATCAGCAATATGCTGCAGCATGCGAGGCACCAGTAGACTCATCGTTCCACGCACTTGGGCAATCAGCTCTCGTCTATCGGGCACTAACACCTGCGCAGCGTTGCTCGGGGTTGCAGCGCGCACATCGGCCGCTAGGTCACTCAGGCTTTCGTCCACCTCGTGCCCAATTCCAGTCAGCACTGGTATACGGCTAGCGGCTATTTCACGAACCAGCTGTTCGTCGTTGAATGTTGCCAAGTCTTCAGCACTACCGCCGCCTCGCACCAGCACCAGCACTTCAGGCATTTTTTCGGTCATATTAAAGTAACGAATGGCCTTAATTATTTGATCTGCCGCCCCTTCACCTTGCACCTGTACATGCGCAACATCAATATCAATCCCGCCAAAACGGTCGTTCACGATCTTGATAAAATCTGCATAGCCCGCTGCTTGCGTGCTGCTAATCACACCGACATGCGTTGGTAGGCTCGGTAGCGGTCGTTTTCGCTCAATACTAAACAGCCCCTCTTTTTCTAGCTTTGCCTTTAGTAGCTCGAAGCTCTTTTTTATATTCCCCTCGCCGCTTGGCCGCAAGGCACGAACAGTCAGGCTAAACTTGCCCCAGTTGGTTAGCTTCGGTGTAGCTGTCACAATAATTTTCATGCCATCTTCAATCGGTGTACGCAGCTGCCACACCGTCATGAAACAACCCACACTCGCGTTGTCATCTTTAAGGTCAAAAAATACATATTTATTTTGGTTTACCTTAAAGCTACTTACTTCACCTTCAATCTCGATGCTTGGGTACGCATACTCAAGCGTCTGGTTCGTCAGCGCAATAAATTCACTAACCTGTAATCGGAGATTTGCCGTTTCCATACTTCTTCAAGGCACCGTGGTAAAACAAATAGCCAAACGCGACCGTGCCAAGTAGCGTTATGACTCGTGTCAGCAGCACGCCCGCCACTGCCACGCTAGGCTCAATTCCTGCCAGGGCGAGCACAGTTACCATCACGGTCTCTAGCACACCCGCACCACCCGGAGTCAGTGATACAACTGCCAAAACAATGGCCAATCCATACGCAACCAAAATCGCTGCTGGGTTAATCACTTCGCCAAGTGCTAAAAAGGTCACCCAAAACAACATCATGTCGCTAATAGTAAAGATAATCGCCCACCAAAATGGCTTGGTTAAAATGCGCCTATCGGCTTTTAGTACCAGAAAGTCATCATGCATGTCATCGAAAAATTCGTTTATCTTCTTCAGTTGCAAACGTGCTTTCGAACGCGGAAAGACTTTTTTCATAAATGTATTAGTCGTGTCAGTTATAAATTTCGCCAGTTTATGCATGCGTTTCGGGCTGCTTAGAACAAAAATGCTTCCCGCCGTTAAGCCAATCATTACCGATACAAACCCTCCGCTACCTAGAATAATCCATCGATTAATCGAGCCATCGAGCGTAATAATGAAGACTGATGGAATGAGTAGCACCGTAAAGGCAATGAAGCCCATAACAAACCGAACAATTTGCGACATGGTTGCTTTGCCTGCACTAAGTCCATAGCCGCTCAGCCGCCATGACATATACGAAATGCCGCTCACGCCAGCGCTCGGTAACACATGGTTCACAAAATTCATTTCTAGTGCGAGGCGAGTTAATGTTGGGCGGCCGATATCTTTTATCGATTTCTTTTCTCGTAAATACGAAAAGCCGATTTCTGCCGCGCTGTAGTATGAAAATATCTGAATCGGGATTAACAGTGCCAGCGTCCAGAGGTTCACTTTTTCCAACAATTTCCACGCCGCCACTATTTCATGTCGAGATGCGTAAATTATGAGAACGAGTAGAACTACCGTCACCAAGCTCAAGATTTTTCGAAAAGACATATACTCTTATTATACATAGTGCTCCCTAGCAGGTATACTGTTATAGATGAATATATGTCTATTAGGGCGTCAGCCGAAACTGTGCGTAGCCGAGCTTGAAATGCGCTACGGCGCCGATGCGATTCACCATGTTGGTGACGATTTCGCATTGGTTGATGCAAACGTAGACATAGACACGCTAGGCGGTACGGTAAAAGTCGCTCGCCCACTAACTGAACTCGATACAACGAACCCCCAAAAAGTGTTCGACTACTGCCGGCGCGAACTGCCGAATCACGCAGCCAAACGGCCTGAAGGCAAAATAAAACTTGGCGTTAGCCTGCATGGCTTCGATATGCCTGTCGCAAAAATCAACGCCAACGTGCTGAGTTTAAAAAAAGCTATCAAAAAAACTGGACGATCGGTTCGTGCCGTACCAAACACGGCAGCAGCCCTTTCTAGTGCACAGACTTTGCACAACAACCTAACTGGCGACATGGGCATAGAGCTGGTTTTTGTGCACGCAGGCAACAAAACATTGCTTGGACAAGTTTCTGGTGTACAAAATATTGATGCATTCGCCGCGCGCGACCAAGCTAGGCCAAAAACCGACGCATTTGTTGGTATGTTGCCGCCTAAACTCGCGCTCATGATGATCAACCTTTCTGGTATCACGTTCGCCTTTTCGCCAACAGAATTTTCCGAAACGGCTTCGCGCCTGACGTCTGTTGAGCGCTCATCAGCATCCGACAGGGCTGCAGATGTTCCTGAAAATTCGTTAGCGAGCGGCTCTACCGCTACTACGCCAGCTCGGGTGACGTCTGGCGGGGAAAGAAAGCGCATTCTCGACCCATTCTGCGGAACTGGCGTAGTGTTGCAAGAAGCAGCTCTGATTGGCTTCGATGTCTACGGCACTGACTTATCTGAAAAGATGGTCGATTATTCCACTGCGAATATGAAATGGCTGGCCGATAAATTCGGTGTAGATGTGGATGTGAACATTCACCATGGAGATGCCATCGAAACCAAATGGCAACTGCCTATCGATGCCGCTGTCGCCGAAACCTACCTAGGCCAGCCCTTCTCTGCGCCGCCCGCGCCCGACAAGCTCGCCCAGGTGCAACGTATATGCAACGAAATTATTTCTAAGTTCCTTGAAAACATTGGTACACAAGTAGAAAAAGGAACGCCGTTTTGCCTGGCCGTACCAGCGTGGCGAGACAAAAGCGGTCGCTTCACTCACCTGCCATTAGTTGAAACGCTTGGCAAACTTGGCTACCATCAGGTTCAACTTCGTCACGCTAAAATAGACGACTTACTGTACTACCGCGAAGACCAAGTGGTCGCTCGGCAGTTACTGATTCTACGCAAAGACTAGCCAAATATTGCTATTCAACCCTCGAAGCTTGCCCACCTTTTTCGCACGGCTCGCCCTTGAACGCACTTATAAGCTCAGGCGTATTGTACTTGCTACACGCCACCAAGCCCTGCGTGCTTGTAAAGTAGCGCCACACACCCTCTGGCAACTGATAAAATACCAACAAGTAGCCCGAAGCAACATCTTGATTCTCGCCCGTGACATTCACCGCTGCTCTGCGGTACCCACTATCTGGACTTGACGTTACACGTAGCCCATAAAAGCCAAGGTTCGATACATCAGCACTCGAAGTGTTCTGATATGCCTTCACGTATGGCTCAATTAGCTCCGACGTCTCTTTAAATTTCTGAAAATCGCTACATAAAATTCCGGTTTCGTACTGCGGCTTTTTTGCGTTTGCAGCTGGTTTTCTGTCGTATGCCTCACACAAAACGTTATTACCTGTATATAGTGCGTCAAACGACTCTGTTTCGCTACCTTTTTGACGAACGGTCTCTTTGTAGCCCTGCTGCTTTAAGCTGCTGCGAACCAATGCCAAGTTACTGGCTGCTTGAACCTTCGTACCAACAGCCGCAACCCCATAGTAGTTATCGTTCCGTACAAAAAATTTGAATTCGCCAACTTTCCCAAACGGCCCGCTGATACTTGGCTCGGTCGTTTTACCCGCAAACTGTTTATTAAATTCAGCGGCCAGCTCTTTCGCGGGTGTCGATACGTACTCTTCTTGTTTACTCGGTGGGTCAACCACCGAAAGCGACAATGGTTCGCCCGATGATTTTGATGACGTCTCAGTCTCGGCTTGTTGCGACTGCCAGTAAAAGTACCCTACCGCCAGCCCTGCCAATAGCAAAACGCCGGCAACACTGCCGATAATCCACCACATTCTGCCACTGTTTTGTTGCATTCGCATTTCTGCATACAATTATACGCTACCCCTTGCAAAAAGTCAGAAAGTTTAGTACAATTTACTAGATTGTTATATAAACTTTAAGGAGTAATGTATGTCACACGTCAAAGCTGGCGGTTCATCAAAAAACGTCCATAACAACGCAGGTCAACGCCTCGGTGTGAAGCGTTTTGGTGGTCAAACAGTCTCTGAAGGCGAAGTATTGGTTCGTCAAACTGGCAGCACCAAGATTGCTGGCCCAGGTACGTTCATGAGCCGTAACTTCACTATCCACGCTGCAAAAGCAGGTGTAGTAGCCTTTAAAAAGGTAAAGAAAGGCCGTTTTACTGGCAAAACCGCCCCACGAACACAAGTTGTCGTAGAATAAAAAGACTTATTGCAAGTCAAAAACGGCCCCTCAGGCCGTTTTTTCTATTCCTGAAAGTCCAAATCAGGTAAGTGTACGATTTCTGTGATAAGCCCAGCTCGGATCACCGTCTGTTCACTTGAATCTGGTACAGTAAACTTATATCTAAGCATGTTACCTTCTGAATCAGTTCCATGCGGCGTTATATAGCCCACAAGACTTTTCCCGTCTACAGTTATCATCACGTAGTCGCCTTCTGGAATAAATTGCTCCGGCTCGAGTGTTGGAGAGCTCGGAAATTCACCACTCATTACAGCACCTGGCCATCAGTACGGTATAGTGATGCCAAGTAACGTGCCTGCGCGGCGATTCTTTTTACTTTACTTGAAGTTTCAGTGGGCAAATCGCGATAACTCATTTCATCTACTATCGCACGTATAGTACCTATAGTCTTTAGACGTTCAGTGTCTTCTTCGCCCTGCTGCAATAGATCAAGCTGACGCAGTAGATGACCACTCATCACACTAGGATCATATGTACCAGCAGAGAGCCGTTTTACATCCTCAAGCAGCTCTCGAACTTCGACTTTTCTGTCTTGTTCGAAGCCTGTAGCAACCAGAGGCTCTGCAGGGTTACTAATTACAACGCCGCCTATTTCACGCAACACTTGCGAGCGTGGCGCTGTCTTTACATCAGAACCGTCATCCTGCCACTCGAGAAGTACTGGAATGGTTACAGTCTTTCTGCTATCGCCCTTTACTATTTCTACACTACTTACTTCCCCGTCAGGTGTTGAGAAGGTAGCAGCGATTGACCAACCACTTTCGAATCTTTCAGGCTCGCCCGTGTCTGGGTTAGCATTGCACTTTACCCAAAAACGAGAATCTGGGAACATACTATCGAGTTCATCTCTTGTGACGGTTGTTTCTGGTTTTTTCAGTGTTTGTGTTGGATCATGGTCCATACTTTAATCATAGCAAAAAATTGCTATTTTGTCAATATGCTTATGCTAAAATGAAGGCTATTCTACTCTGTTTTGGCGGGTTCTTCGCTCATGCCTAAGTGGTGCTTGACGCGCTCTACGACGTCGCCTATAACTACCTGTGATTTTACTAAGTAATCGTCTACACCAAGGTCTTCGGCGCGCTCTTTGTCTTTCGGTTGACTGAGTGCCGTCAGCATAACAATTTTTATGTCGCCTGTTTCAGGGGTGTTTCGCAAAATGTCTAATACATCGAAGCCACTGATTTTTGGCATCATGGCATCTAGCAGTACCAGGTCTGGGCGGAATTCGAGCGCCATAGATAGCGCATCTTCCCCGTTAACTACCTCTTTAACCTCAAAGCCTTCAAGCTCTAGTCGCGAGCGGTACACGCCCGAAAGCGCGGTGTCGTCTTCCACCAAGAGAATACGTTTTTTGTCGTCCATATAGTTTATATACTACCCCGAATACTCGTAAAGCACAACCGTGTTTATTGGTTCACTATCGTTTTGGCTGCTTCAAGTTGCGGGTCACGCCCAGCATCAAGATCTTTTTGTGTTAAACCAACTTTTTTATTTGGTGCGATACCTTCTTCGGTAATATTCTTGCCATGTGGCGTGTACCAGCGTTTTATCGTCACTTTCAGTTGTGCATTATTTACCAGCGGCAATAGTTCCTGTACTGTACCTTTACCGAATGTTTTTTCGCCTACTAGTGTAGCCACACCATAATCTTTTAGTGCACCCGCTACAATTTCGCTGGCACTAGCACTACCGCCGTTTACTAGTACAACAGTTTTTACACCACGAAGGTACGGTTCGCCTTCCGAGTACAAGTCTTGTGATGAACCCAGACTCCTAACGCTAACCACCTTTTTATCTTCTAGCCACAACCCGGCCACAGCTTGCGCAGCTTCAAGGTAACCACCTCCGTTACCACGCAAATCAAGTACAACGCCTTTTACTTGTTGATTACGGAATGAACGCGCTGCTTTTTGCGTCAGGTTGGCCGTCTCACCATCAAAACGATTCAGCGTGAGTATGCCGATGCCATTTTCTACCTTGCTAGTAACGCTCGGGTTGGTAATTTCTTCACGCGTAATCGAGAATTCTTTTGTCGCATTATCCCGTCGGACGGTGAGCTTTACGGTTGTGCCAATTTCTCCACGAATCAACCGTACAGCTGTTTCTGCGTCTTTGCCCACAACAGATTCGTCGTTTACCGCTACTATCACGTCTCCTGCGTGCACGCCGGCTCGCTCGGCCGGATTGTCTGGCAAGGTACGAATAATGGTTGGCTGTTCGCTGCGCACCCCTATTTCGGCACCTATACCGCCGCCGATATTACCTGTCAGGTCTTTACTAAACTCTTCGGCTTCCTTTTTATTCATATACACGGTGTATGGGTCGCCCACAGCATCTACCAAGCCGTGGTTAGCGCCGTCTATTAGATCTTTGTCGTTCAGCTTGCCGTTGTAGTTTGCCTTCAGTGTTTGGTACGTGTCTTGTAGGCTTGAAAGGTCAAGCGTGTCAGCACTGACCTTTACGCCGAACACGGGGCCAACAAAGGCGTACAGTTGTTTGCTGCGTGTACCCACCACAAAACCAAGTAGCAACACCAGCACAATTACGGCCGCTAGCATCCACCTCGATAGTTCTACCCTATTTTTCACTCCTACAAGTATAGCGCACAACCGAGGTCGTACGCTATAGAATAAGCAGTTTATACAACACTAGAAGTAAATGTATGTGTCGTACGTCCACGCAGGAACGCGCATTTCGCTGTAGTGACCCCAGCCTGGACCACCAGCGTTGTAGTAGTTGTACTGGCTAATGTTCACGGTGCCATCGCCGTTGACCGAGTTAACCCATACCGTGTGTCCGTAATACCCCGCAGAGATAACACCTACTGAGTTTGCGCGTGGTGTGCTGCCCGTAGAGTAGCCAGATGCACGTGCGCTGCCAGGCCACATGTTTGCGTTACCCCAGTAGCGTGGGAAGTTACCGGTGCGTTGGCCAACCTTCCATGCCGTGTAGCTAACACACTGTCGGCAACCATAGCCAAGTGGGTCGGTAGTATTTGAATAGGCGTTCGCATCGACGTAACAGCCGCTTTCCCATGGGTAACCACCGTGGTTTGGGTCACCAGCTAGGAAACTTGCACCGCCGCCGCCAGCCGCGCGAATAGCTGCTTCAATTGCTGCCTGCTGCTGCTTCTGAAGTTCGAGCTGCTGCGCTTCAGCCTTGGCCGATAGTTTCTGGAAGGCGCTTTCTTCACCTCGCGTTTTGGCAATCAGCTGATTTTTCGCTGCTTCTTTTTCAGCCAGTGCATCTCGAGCCAGTTTCTGCTCTGCCAAAATACGGTCTACTGATTTCTTTTGTTTTTCAAGCTTTTTCTTGAGGTCATTGATACGAGTAATTGTATCGGTCAGGTTTTGTTGAACAGTTGCTTGGTAGGTTTGTTTGTCGAGAAAATCGCTAATATTTTTGCTGCTAGCGAGCATCTCGATGGTTGAAATATCTTCATCAAGCGCAATGTCAGTCATGATCGAGCCAAGCGCATCTTTGTTTTGCGAGATTTCAAGCTCGCTTTTCTTTATTTGGCTAGCCAGTTTCTTGGCTTTGGCTGCGTAAAGATCTATTTGGGCCTGAATCTGTGCCTTTTGGTTGTTTAACTTAGCTAGTTCGTTCTCTAGTGTCTGACGCTTGCCTGCAAGCTCTGATGCTTGCGAGTTATAGCCATCAATTTGTTTTTGCAATGCAGCAATCTTCTCGTCAAATTGATCAGCATTCGCGGTTTGCGCAATCACAGCAGTACTAGAAATAGCGACTAGCGCTGATGCAACTAGCAAGAATGCCCTTTTGGCCTTAGAGATTGAAACTGGTGTGGTGGACCGCTGTTTCATTTGTTTCGACTTTAGCATAAGCATAACTGTTTTGTCAATCCTCGTTTTTGTTTTATATCTTTAGATAGCGACGTGTCGCTAATAGTGATGATACGACACCTATTATAGCACCAAGCAGTATCATTCCAAGCAGCACAAAACCGATATAGGTAATAACGAAATCAATGGTTGGGCTCACCGCTATACCGTAGTCCAGTAGTTTACCTTTTGTAGAGTAGAGTGCGGCAAAGCCAAGCCCCGTTGCAATAAGCGCTGCAATAAAGCCATAGACTACCGCTTCGACGATAAACGGACCACGAATGAAGCTTTTATCTGCACCAATAAGCTTCATCATCTCGATTTCGTCTTTGCGGTTAAAGATAGCCATGCGAATGGTATTGAAGACGATGAGTGATGAGATAGTAATAAACACGACGCTCGCACCTAGCCCCACTTTGTCGGCAAAATCAACCGTTTTACCGATGTTTTGAATCGCAGCACGCCGTTCACCAGCGAATGACGGTTCTCTGTTTTTGTCGATGTTTTCTTGCACAGTCGGGTCATTCTTAACGAATTCCTCTAGCTCGGTCGTGTCATTAATATCAACCAGTTTAATACGCAACGTACCCGGGAACTTATTGACTGCTTCATTCAGCGCGTTCAGTGTAGTTGGGTCACTGCTATTTTCTTTGGCAAAGTTTTCACGTGCTTGCTCGGGGCTCACATAATCGACTTTTGTTACCGACTCAAGGTTGCGTAGGCCATCTTCAATCACATACACCGAACTGTCTTCAACGTCTGTGATCAGATATACCGACATGTCAACTTTATCGCGGATTTCATCGATAGAGTTTACCAGCGTGCTACGTGAAGCAAGCGTAATGAACACAATCAGTAACGTGATGGTCATTACGGCAGTAGCGGCGATTGTTAGCCAAGCGTTACGGCTAAAATTGTTTACACCGTATCGGCACATACGAATAAAGGTAAGCCACCGTCGGCGACCGCGTTTTTTCTGGGCGAATGATTTGGCGTCGAGTTTTCGTGCCACTACGCTGCCCCTTTCCCTTGGCGATAACTTCCCTGCGCTTGGTCGCTGGTAATCTTACCGTGATCTAGCGTGACAACGCGTCGTTGTAGCTTGTTTACAATTTCAACGTTGTGCGTTGTCAGCAGCACTGTTGTACCGTAGTGGTTAATCTTTTCTAATAGGCGCACAATGTCCCAGCTGTGTTTCGGGTCAAGGTTACCAGTTGGCTCATCGGCAATTAAAATCTTTGGCTGACGCACCACGGCACGGGCAATGGCTACACGCTGCCGCTCGCCACCACTCAATTGGTGCGGAAAGCTTTTCTCTTTACCCGCCAGCCCCACAAGCTCAATCACCTTTGGCACGGTGTTCTTGATCTCACGATTGGTCATGCCAGCGATTTCTAGCGCAAAGGCGATGTTTTCATAGACCGTACGTTGTGGCAGTAGCTTGAAATCTTGGAAGACAACACCGATCTTACGTCGTAAGAGCGGGATATGCTTGTCTTTTAAACTGTCGTAATCAATTCCACCAACCACAATTTTGCCGCTGGTCGGCTTTTCTTCACGTGTCAAAAGTTTCAACAGTGTCGACTTGCCCGCACCAGAGGTACCGACTAGTATTACGAACTCTTTAGGTTTCACATGCAAACTAATCCGACTCAAAGCCGGCTTAGTACTTTTTCCGTACGTTTTTGTAACCCTATCTAGTAGTATCATTACTAGACTTATTATAGCATAAAATGGTTATGTAAAAGCCCTACTCTGCTATCTGAGCGCGAAGAGTATCGATGACATAGTCAAAATTCGTTTCATCTACTGCTCCTGGCTGACGATGGTCCAATATTCGGTAAGTTGACTCGATAAACGTAAGCTCACTGCGCCTAGCTCTTTCGCTCGGTAATTCCAGAACCGCCTGAATATATCCGTCTGGGTTAATCTGAATATTGGCAGTGGTTGAGGCAAAGCGCTCATTGACATTTTCCCACGAGTGACCAGCATACTTTGCACTCACACCGTTGCTAATCGCCCCATCCTGGCGCGATGCAAACACGCGCCTAGCGGCATTATTTACCACGCTGTCAAGCTCCGACTGTGCGAACATGAATTGATAGTTATCATCGTCTTTTTTGCCGAGTTTTCTATCTGCGTTCGATAGTGCCTCGTACTCTGTCTCACTAAGCCCCTCGGAAAGCGAATAGCTAATCGGCACTAATTCACAACTTTGCAAGTATTGTGGTGTTTTCTCGTAAAATACAGTCAGGTCTGGAATCATACGTGGATAGTCCTCCGCTGCACGCAATGTATTAATGTTGTTGCGTACTTTGAGCCTCACCTCTTCACTAATGTCAAGGCTATCGAGAATGTCTTCGAGTTTATCGAGCTTCGGCATGAGTTTGCCAGAGAGACCACGTGCAGATGCCCGTAAATCAGCGACACATGCTCGATCGAGTCGATTCATATCTGGGTCAGATTTGCCACGATCCCTTGCTCTTGCTGCCTTGCCATATATTTTATGTGCGCCCTCGTGAACGAGTACCGTACGAATTGACCCCCATGTGGGATATAGCCGATCCTTCTGGTCTTTGAATACATCGTCAACCGAAAAGACGATAGTGATCCTGTCATAATATGGGCTGTAGTACCCGTTCTCGTCGTACATTGAGTTCGACTGGCGAATAATGATAGGCGTTGTTTTTGCAATCTTTTTTACAAATGGATCAGACAGTGCAGCCTCAAACGCCGCGGCATACTCTGCAGGCAATCTATCAAGGTGCATGCGGCCATTTCGAATAGAGCCAATTACAGTCGATTTATCGTACAAAATTTTGTCGCCCGCCTTATCTGTTAGTTCAAACTCTGCAACATCGCGAAGTCGTGGCAGTTTGTAGCAATCTGTTTCCAAAAGTTCTAATGCTTCAGGCGTCAGACAGACACCTTTTTCTGATCGAGCTTGTTCACGTGGGTCAGATTCGTTTGATTCATTGCTACTGCCGGAAGCTTGCGATGTAACCTCATTTGATTCTTCACCGCGCAGCGCACCAACCGCATGCGGCAACACAACACTCGTAGCCGCGACCGCTGCAAGTCCGGCAACTGCTTTCCTGAATCTTCCGACCCTGCGTTCTCGTCTGCTGCGCCTATCACCATTCCAATCATTTTCTTCATTCAGCCTGAGCGAGTACTCCAAGTCTTTATGGGATGCAGTGGCGAGGATTTCTTGCATAATCTGCTTCAAGGCGGGATCCGTGACACGATCAAAGAGAGCATCAATATTTGATTGGTCTGCACCTTGTAGGGCTGCTCGACGAATTCGCATCCACAGCCCATACGCTGCGGCATCTGATGCATAATTTGCTGCTTGTTGACTACTAAAACCAGGAAGTCGTGCTCCGTATTCAAAGCCAGTATGATCGCCTCGTATTGCCGCATACCTTTGATCGAGTGTGCCGAGAAGCATTTGATTCAACAACCCTGCATCGATGACGGGGCGCATTTGTGGGTCCATCATCATTTCCGCCGAGGCGACTTCATGTCCTAGGCTGACTGCGGCTGTTGTCTGCGTGTTGGCACCTGCTGTCTTATAGCTAGATCTGTCATTGTTCACCCGAATCGCAACCGATGCCTCCATCGATGCGTGCTCAAACTGCTGTTTTAGGCGTGCGGAATATAGCTGCAGATTCCATCCGAGCACCGCTGCCGCGTACTCAGGATCAAAATTACCCTCTTCGATTGCACGCCGCAAAAAGTGTATGTCACCCACCACATAGCAATGTGCTTCATCGCTTTCCGCGTTGCGTTCAGCACAAATTACCTCTGTGGAGGGTCGCCTTGTCCAAGTACTGCGTCTATCATGGGTCATGTGTTTATTTTTAGCTCAATATACACAAAGCATAGCCTAAAATAGCGAATCCCACAAGGAGTAGTATCGACTAGGACTGCTCGAGAAATGCTAGCATAAAATCATCTAGCCTACCATCAAGTACGCTCTTTGCGTCTTTGTCTTCGTGCTTCGTACGTGTGTCTTTCACCAGTGTGTATGGGTGCAATACATAGTTGCGGATTTGGCTGCCCCAGTTGGCACTCTCGCCCGCCTGTAAATCACTCAACTTTTCAGCGTGCTGCTCAAGCTTTAGTTGCGCCAATTTCGAGCGAAGAATTTTCATGGCCGTTTCTTTGTTTTGCAGTTGGCTCCGTTCGTTCTGAATTGCTACCACAATATTGGTGGGGAGATGAGTGACACGCACAGCACTATCAGTGGTGTTCACACTTTGACCACCATGACCACCCGCACGATACACGTCTACTTTCAGGTCTTTTTCTTCTATCTCAACTTCTTCAGGTGCATCAATTTGTGGCAACACTTCCACTAGCGCAAAGCTAGTTTGCCGTAAGTTGTCGCTATTGAACGGACTCAGGCGCACTAGGCGATGCACGCCGTGTTCGCTGCGCAGTTTGCCGTACGCATAGGCGCCATTCACTTCTAGCACACTGGTTTTAATGCCTGCTTCTTCGCCTGCACTGCGTTCAAGCTGCTTGGTTTCTAGGCCAGCTTTCTCTGCCCAACGTAGGTACATGCGCTCCAGCATTTCTGCCCAATCTTGCGCGTCGGTACCACCTACGCCTGAGGTAATACGCACAATTGCATTATGGTCGTCAAACTCACCGTTAAATAATAGTTCTTTTTTTAGGTCCGTATACTGCGTTTCAAATGCCGCCACTTGCGCCTCAAACTCACCCAACATTGAATCGTCACCAAGTTCCATCAGTTCATCAATGTCTCCGACCTGCGCGGCCAGCGTCTCCCATGGCTCCACCTGCGTACGTACAGCCGCGGCCTTTTTGCTGACGTCCTGCGCATGGCTAGGATTATTCCAAATTTCCGGAACGGCTAATTCACTATCCAGCAATTCAAGCTGTTGCTTTTTACCCACAACATCGAGCCGTTCCATTGCGGAACGCACGTCAGCTAGCAGCTGTTCGACTTTTTTCTTCAGAGGTTGCATTGATACTATTGTATCATCTGTACTGCCCAGTCCTGAGCATCGTACGTGGTGTCTATGTTGAAGTCACTTGTTTCTACAGCAAACGGCAATGGCGCATAGCCACCAGCAAGCGCCAGTTCATACGCTTTTTGAAGTTCTGCCACTTCTCCCACACATTCAAAGGGTTTCATGGCGCCGTCGACTCCTAATAAGCCTTTGAAATCAGCCTGGAGCGACTGTTTTTCAAACAAATTGCCACCAAACAGACGATACAGTTCACTCGGCTCAACAAAA
>JAUIBD010000028.1 GCA_030427525.1 bacterium | reverse complement strand
ACCTCAGGCTCGAATCGGTATAAAGTCGTCGTCTGGCCGAGTTCTCGGTGCGATTTATTTGTAGATAAACTATAGCATAAATGAGTCTCGTCGTAAATATTCGTACGTTTCGAGGTATACTAAAAGAGTCATGTAGTCTTTTGAACGGAGTATCTCATGGCAGAGCAGAAGGAGGAGAACCGAGCCCTCAGCTACGCGATGGTCCTCATCGCCGCTGTTCTGGTTGTGTTGCTCTTCATCCACATCTTCACTCATTAGCGCCCGCTCACACCCCAAGTCGAGCCCCTGCTGGCTCCTCGGGAGTCGGCGGGTGTTCGCTTTGAAAGAATTTTCCTATTGTATTTTGCACATATCGGCGTATAACTATAAACATAAGGGCAACAAAACGAAGATAAACAATGTCTATAGCAAAAGCCGAACTCGCACACACGCCGAATGATATGTCTCGAGTTATCGCAGATCTAGCTTATACAGCATTAGCTGAGAGTGGTCGCTATGAGCCCGATTTTATGTCGCTTTCCATGACCGAAGAAGTGATGTCACATCTTAGTGAATATGGCATTCATACCGAACCCATCCTCCTGCACCAAAGAGGAGCCGAAACACCGACCCACGCTCATCTGTACTTAGGCACCCCTAACGCACCTGTACTCGCGACTGTAACGGATTTACGGGAATACCGAGAGCGGACACGTGCGACTCTGCCTAGCCCTGTCCGTCGTGCATATGAACCTGACTTTGCTTCCGCAGCAATAGCAGCAAATCGACGTGCCGAATCAGGCCCCAGCCCATTTGATATATAAATACCCCCGAAAGTTCGGGGGTATTTTAAGGTTAGGACCTAGATTATTTAGTAATCTTTGTCACAACACCAGCACCAACGGTGCGGCCACCTTCACGAATAGCGAAGTTGAGGCCTTGTTCCATAGCGATAGGAGCAAGTAGCTTCACGTTGAAAGTTACGGTGTCACCTGGCATGACCATTTCTTTGTCTGCAGGTAGCTCTACTTCACCGGTTACGTCAGTAGTACGGAAGTAGAATTGTGGCTTGTAACCCTTACTAAATGGAGTGTGTCGGCCACCTTCTTCTTTCTTTAGTACGTATACTTCAGCTTCAAATTCGGTGTGTGGAGTGATAGAACCTGGCTTTGCCAAAACTTGGCCACGCTCGATGTCGTCACGCTCGATACCACGAAGTAGTAGACCAGCGTTGTCACCAGCTTGACCTTGGTCAAGGTTCTTCTTGAATGCTTCGATACCAGTTACAACAGTCTTCTTTGTGTCGCGGATACCAACGATTTCAACTTCGTCGTTTAGCTTTACAACACCTTGTTCGATACGACCAGTCGCAACTGTACCACGACCCTTGATCGAGAACACGTCTTCGATAGGCATCAGGAAGTCTTTGTCCATGTCACGAGTTGGCTCTGGAATGTAGTCATCCATAGCTGCAACGAGTTCCATAACAGCGTCTTCGTATTTCGCGTCGCCTTCAAGAGCCTTCAGGGCAGAACCCTTGATAACTGGAGCGTTGTCGCCGTCGAAACCGTTCTTGGTCAGTAGCTCACGAACGTCCATCTCAACTAGCTCTACGAGCTCTTCGTCAGCCATGTCCATCTTGTTGAGGAACACAACGATCTTTGGTACGCCAACCTGACGAGCAAGCAGTACGTGCTCGCGGGTCTGAGGCATTGGGCCGTCGGCTGCTGATACTACTAGTACAGCACCATCAACCTGTGCAGCACCGGTAATCATGTTCTTTACGTAGTCGGCGTGACCTGGCATGTCCACGTGTGCGTAGTGACGCTTTTCTGACTCGTATTCCTGGTGAGAAGAAGCAATGGTAATACCACGAGCTTTTTCTTCTGGAGCGTTGTCGATTTGGTCGTAAGCGATTGGTTTGTTAACGTCGCTTGGTAGTTTTTTTGCAAGCGTAGCTGTAATAGCTGCTGTAAGAGTAGTCTTACCGTGGTCAACGTGACCCATAGTACCTACGTTTACGTGCGGCTTGCTTCGATCAAAATCTGCCATTGTTAGATTTATCTCCTA
>JAUIBD010000002.1 GCA_030427525.1 bacterium | reverse complement strand
TGTACTTTTTACGTTTTAGGTGCTTATGCTGTTGATTATAGCTTATGCATTGGCTATACTGTAAGAGACTATCTGTCAATAGAGCCTTAGATGAAGTGGAGGAATCAATGGCCCGTAAACAAAACGATGATCTGTTGATCGAAGATGAATTGGCAGCTGCCTTTCTGAACGATGACGATCTTGCGCAGGGTGGCGACGATCAACAACAACCAGCAGCTCCTGCTGACGAAAACTGGGATGATGGCGAGGAAGATTTTCCAGGTCAACTAGCCGTAGATGTCTATGAGACTGAAGATAAGCTAGTGGTAAAAGCACGTACAGCTGGCGTAAACAAAGAAGACCTCGATGTTAGCATCTCTGACGGTATTCTTACCATCAGTGGCACGCTTTCAAGCGGTGACGACACCGATGCGACCAACTGGCACATTCAGGAATGTTACTGGGGCGAATTTAGCCGCACCGTTGCACTACCTGTAGCTGTGAAAGAAGATGAAGTAGAGGCAGTCCTAAAAGACGGTGTTCTGAGCATCCTCTTCAACAAGGTAAAACAAGAGCAAGCGAAGAAAATTACTATTCAATAGCGCTATCTTGCAATAAAAGACCGCTCAAATACCGAGCGGTTTTTTATTGCCATTGCCCATGCAACTGAAATGACGCCTCGTTTATGTGAGGCGTCATTTGATAGGAATGCAGTAAAGAAATTGTTACGCTGTGAAGCTAGAGATAACGAAGTTTACTACGGCGTAGGCAAGAATCGCTACAACAATACCGACAATCGCGTACAAAATAGTGTTCTTTGCACTGGTAACAGCTGCTTGGTCCCCACCAGAAACAGTGTAGCGAATACCACCAATAATCAGCATGATAACTGAAATTGCACCGATGATGAACAGTAGTACATTGGTGATGGTACTAAACACACCGTTGGTGCCGAATAATTGGCTTGATTGGTCTTCACCTTGGGCACAGTCTGCGCCGTTTTGTAGGCTAATATCGTTGGCACCACACTGTGCTGCGCCGGCAACGCTCGGTACAACAGCTGCTAGGCCAAATGCCATAACAGGCACGAGCAGTAGTGCTTGTAGGCTCTTTTTAATTGAACTTTTCATTCGTTTACATTCCTTCCTTCGAATGGTTACTACGGGTAGTGTAGCAAATTTACCACTGTTTGTTAATACATTGCCTAAAAGGCGTTGATGACCCATTTTACGATAGCGTAAGCCAAAATCGCAACAACAAGACCGATTACTGAATACAAAATAGTGTTTTTAGCCGCTGTGATGGCAGATTGGTCACCAGCAGAGAGCGCGTAGCGAATACCGCCCACTACAATCATGATCACTGCAATCGCACCCAGTACGAAAAGTAGGATGTTCACCACATCTTCAAGGTTGGTATTTAGCTGAGTAGCATCTGTATTAGAGCCACCCGCGCTATCAACGCCTTTGTTGATCGCCTTACTTGGGTCAAGAGCCGAAGCCGAGGGTTGCAATGCTAGTACACCCATAAGGGCAATTATTGCTGCAAATGCTACTAATTTTAGTCGTTGTATCATGTTATCTCCTTTTCTTAGAACCATCCGACGACGAATTTTACTATGGCAAACGCCAGCAGAGCTACCACCAGCCCCACTACTGAATATATTATCGTTTCACGGGCCGATTTTACCTGGCTCGGGTCACCAGACGATAGCACAAACTGTATAGAGCCAACAATAATCATAATGACGCTGATAAGCCCAACCGCCCATAGCAAAATCGCAACAATGGTTTCTACAAACGTATCGGCGCTGTCTTTCTTTGCCTTACATATGGTGGTGTTTTTGTTGGTACCGCTACAGGCATTGCCATCGAAGGCATTGATCGCACCAGCTGGCGCGGCAACCAGACTGGCCATTCCTAGTACTACCGTCATCGATACAAGTAATTGTTGAAGTCGTTGTTTCATCTAGAATTGTCCTATTACAAAGTTAGTTATTAGAAAGGCCATCATTACCACCACCAGGCCAATTAATGCATATAATATAGTATCTTTCGCGAACTTTACCTTCGATGGGTCACCTCCGGAAATTGCGTAAAAGATACCAGCTAGAATAATTGAAATCACGGCCACAATTCCCGCAGCGAAATACACGGTTGTCAGTACACCGTTTAGCACATCGTTGGCACTTTTTTCTTCAATACCCACACTGCTAGCATCAATTTTTGCAGCAAAGAGAGTAATGGAATCTAGTAGTTTCATTACGTTATATTGTTCGCTATTAGGTTAACAATTGCAACTGATAGGATTGAAATCACTAGCCCAATCAGTGCATTCTGAATAGTTTTCCTGGCTCCGGCTATCTTGCTTGAGTCAGAGGCGCTTGTCAGCCATTTGAAACCACCGTACATAATATATCCAACCGATATATAGGCTACAAGTTGCAAGGCCATATCAAGCACGTTCAGCACCACACGGAAGATATACCGAGACAACTTACTCTTTTCGGGACCATTCAAGTCAGACGGACTTTTCAGTCGGCAACTACTATCCGTAAGTCCGTCGTACCATGCAGGGAAGGTAAGAAAGTTGCTTTTACAGCCGGGCGCAGCATACGCATTTGGCGACAGCGCCACAGCACCACCTGTGAAAGAAGCTAGCATCAGTAATGCAACTAGCATTTGTTTTACTTTTTGTATCATGTAAATACTCCTCCTGGAATCAAGAAATTTAGTAGTGACCACATAACTGCAAACATGATTAGACCGATTACAACATTCGTTATAAGATCTTTTGCTTGGTTCACCTGGTCACTTTTGTCTTCGGCGCTAGCATAGAGAACAGAAGCATAAATGATACCGCCCACCGCAGTTATGCCAATACCCGCCGTCAGAATATTAATCACTATTAGCAGCAGCTGCCACACGCCGTTGTCCTCTGTTTTGGTACTTTTATTTTTTGTAGGACAATCAATGATCGACGTTTCCACCCCTGCACACTCTGCTGCCATTACAGGGGTAATAGCAGTAAACGGCGCACATAGCACCAATATCATTGAAGCGACGATTTTTTTGTATTTCATTAAAAAATGTTCCTACAATTAGTTTACACACATTCACTATGAAATGTAAAGCATCAGACGAGCCATTTTCCCCTGTAAAGGTCTTGACTTTTTCTCTGTAAAATGATACAGTCATAAGTGATATGTGGGAAGCTCTAATTAAGCGCCCGCGCGGTAGAATATCTGCGCGGAGATTATTACTGCTTGTTGCCACCTTTTTAGTGGTGTCTATTGGCGGTAGTTTTGCATTGTCCCACGCAGCCTATGCAGCAACCGCCACCTGGAAAGATGGCGAACTGACCTACAACGGCAACACCTATAAAGGGCCAATTAACACAACCAATGCGAACGGCCTACAGATACCCAATGGTGCCCAGGTATACCGAAATATTCAAACGGTCAGTGGTACAAGCGTCGCACGTATTATCTATTTCGAACCTGGTGTCGTACCGAAAAGCGCCAAAGAAGCCACCTATGTGGTGTACACGCTGAACCCGCCAAACGACTACAGCAACCCAACGGGTAAAACAACCCTTACCAACATCGATACTAGTGAGTTTGATACCCCTGAAGGTGTTACCGAGGGGACTTCGTCATGTCAGGTCAGCGATAACGTTGGGTGGTTTGTGTGTGGTGTTGGTAACTGGATCTCAGACAACGTCGACGCGGTATACGGTATTATTGCGAGCTTCTTAAAAGTTCAGCCAATCACTGGTGGCAATAACAGTATTTACCGGTTGTGGGACGTCGTACGTGACATTGCCAATGCACTGTTTATCATCGGCTTCCTGATTATTATCTACCGCTACATGACCGACAACGTGGCCGACAATTATGTAGTGCGCCGCATCTTGCCCCGCATTGTTATTGCGGCAATTTTGGTAAACATCTCGTACTGGATCACTGCACTCGCCGTTGATGTCTCAAATATCTTAGGTGCATCTATACAGTCACTGTTCGAGGCAATTCGTCAGACGGCCGTGGGCACCGAAGTTAATGTCGAGGTTACCTGGAAAGAACTCACCGCCTATGTATTTTCAGGCGGCACCATCGCATTCCTTGGTTTCACCGCGGCCACTGGTGCGGCTGGCTCGGTACTATCGCTCGCATTCACGCTGCTCGGTGTACTCATTGGTGTAGCATTTGCGGCACTGGTTGCACTGATTGTTCTGGCGGCTCGTCAGGCGCTGATTGTCATCTTCGTCATTATCTCGCCGCTGGCATTTGCCGCCAATATTCTGCCAAATACCGAAGATTGGTTCGATAAGTGGCGCAAGGCGTTTGTTACGCTGCTGCTGGTATTCCCTATATTTTCAATGATATTCGGCGGCTCGCAGCTGGCATCGGCAATTATTATTCAAAGTGCCGCCAATGTTGAAGGCGATGGCTCGTCTGCGCTTGCTATTATGCTACTCGGTATGGCCGTAAAGGTAGTGCCGCTGGTTATTACACCACTGCTCATCCAGTTCAGTGGTAGTTTGGTAGGCCGTATTGCTGGTATTGCCAACAACGCCAATAAGGGTTTGGTGGACGGTGCCAAAAACTGGGCGAATTCCAAGGCCGAATATCACCGCGACAAGAATCTTCGCCAACCAAACAATGGTATAAATAACCTAAACTTCGCCCGCCGCACCGCCCAACGCCGCTATGCTCGTGACCTTGCTCGTAAGAAACAGCAAGAAACTTGGCAAAAAGAGGCCGAAAACATGGCACATGGCCGCCGCTTTGAAGACGGCGCTCTGACCAAGCGTGCACCTGAATGGTACCGCAACCGCCAGGCACGCAGTTCGTACGACGCCGTAGACCAACGCTACCGCGACGCCGAACTTGAGCACCGCCGCCACGACGCTCACAATAAAGAACGTTGGGTGAAGGATGCCCAAACTGGTGCCAACATGGATCGTCGTCGTGCAATGACTGACGCCCATCTGTCTGAAGGCCGCGGTAAATTGTACGAAGAAGCTATGACCAACGCCGATGAAAGCGCATTGCAAACGCAAATCGCTACTGGCGCGCTGCGTAACGTAAAAATACGTTCAGATGTTGATGCCGCCAAAGCTGGCCTGACTAAATCTAACATGGAAGCCGAAGGCAAGAAGGTCTTTAGAGATGAAGTGAAGGCAAGTCCAAATCTTTCCAATATGCAAATTCAAACCTATGAATTTGAAAAACGCGCCGAGGTGGCTGAAGGCATTGTGCAAAAACAAGCCGAAGGCAACTGGAACCGTATTAGCAAAACCGATGGGGCCCTGCGTAACCTACGGCTGCAAGAAGTACAGGCCAGCGACCAAGCCAGCTTTGCCGAGGCTGAGTGGAATAGTCTGATTGAAGGCATCCGCGCAAAAGGCACAGCCGCACCAGATATTAGCGCTGCCGATCGTGCACTAGCAGGATCTATTCAGGCACTTACGCAAGATATCGAGATCGAGAACCAGAAGCAGACCTCTGCGAAGGTAATTCAGCAAGAGAACATGACTTCACGATTTAAGACCGATATTAGAGCACGCGAACGGGCAGGTGGTGTCGCCGGCGACAGAGGCGCCAACCGCGTGTACGCCAAGGCAAAGTCTGACACACTCTCTGCCCTGATGGAAGGCATTACCAATTCACGTTCGGTTATTTCTGAGTACAGCGCTGAGGAGCTAGTAACATTGCAGCAAAAGGGTATCGACCGAGATGGCAACACAAATGTCAACGAGGAAATGCGCATGGCTGCCATGTACGAGCTGGGTGAAAAGAAGGGTAACAACTGGGCCTTCCAAAAGATGCGTGACTGGGTTGCCTTAGAAGGTATGGTGTACGAAAAGACTGGTCGACAGAATGCGAACGGTCAAGATATCTACGGTTACTTCGAGCCTAAACGTGATGCTGACGGCAAACTTGAATTAGCGCCAAATGGTAAACCGCAGGCAGATATGACTAGGGCAATTACCGATGAAGATGAGATTGAACTTCGCCGTGACCGTCAACAGCTGTTCTATGACATGCAAGGCAAGTCAAAGCATTACATCGCCAGCCTTTCTGGTACCGACCGCGGTGAATACGACACGGGTCTGGCTGTGTACGATAGCTCTACTGCCACCATCCGTGACATCCGTGACGACAAGTTCAATGGTGAACGCTTGGTCAAGACAGATATCGATGAATACTCCCGCATGGTACACATCCTCAGCGACCAAGAAGAGCTTGACCGCGTAATTCCAGACCGTGCTCGTCAAGCTGATGCGAAGAAGAAGCTACTGAAGCACATTCGCGCTACTCAAAGCGACAAGAATATGTACGGACGCCTCGAAGGTCGTCAACGTGCTCTGATGAACGTTATGTCTGCAATCCTTGACCCAACCGACACGCGTCCATTGGCAGAAAAGAAGTCAGAGTATCGTCAAATTGTTGATCCGAATGATGCAAACAATACTATCACCGTTCCATACGCGCAGTGGGGTGACCACCCAGAGGCCGAGGTTGTTAACGTCACGACCTACATTCCGGATGATTACACCCTAGATAAAATCGTTGGCTAATCACTCAAACCATAAGCCTCTTGACTTTTTGAACAATTTGGAGTATAATACGAAGGTAACATTGTTTAGTGCTTAAACGCGCACAAGGAACAACAGCAATATGGCACACGGAACCCTAGAAGCACCAAGTACATCATCTGATGACCAAGACCCACGTTCACGTCGTGGTGGCCGTCGTGTTCTAATTGCTAGCACAGCGATAACTGGACTTCTTGCCGCTGGGACAGCTGTTGGCGTAGGCCTTAGGGGCAGCGACAAAGACCCAGGCAAAACCGATAAAGCCGAGCAAGGTACTGAACAAACAGTTGGCAACTCATTTACTGCAGACGAACTTGCCAGTGATGGTACGGTTGAATACTTAGTAGTTGACCCTAATAATCCAACAGAAATTACCAAATTCAATGACCGAAATGGTGATGGCCAGGATGATGCCTGGACTGACGTTAACGGCAATGACGTGCCAGATGCACAGGAGCCATACGATCCTGCAAGTGGCGGATTTGTTGATACAACCGATGGCCAACCAAGCGAGGATGAAGCACTAGCCGACGCCACTGAGCAAGAACTTAGTGACATCGCAGAGATTGCCGCTACATTCCCTAGCTGGGACGAATACTACCCAGACTGGAAAGCAGAGTACACCAAACTCGACCCAGTCGTACAAGAGCGAGTTATGTTTGCCTTGCACCACCCAGACGAATATCAGCCGACTGAACTGCTTAGTGCAGAAGAAGCCTGGGAGGCAGACGTACACTATCAGTTCTCTCGAACTCGTGCAGACATCGAAGCCAACCAGCAATAACATCGTAACAACGAAATTCCATGCCGCGCCCTCTGTAGGCGCGGTTTTGTTGCGTTTCTTCGAATAAGCAAAAGTGGTATGATGATGAGGTATGAAACAGTTTAGGCGCCGCCTGGTATTGTTTGCGTCGATAGGCGTGTTGTTTTTATCTATTGCCGTAAATGTTATTACACCGTTTTCTACAGCGCAAGCCGCTGTGCAAAACCCAGCCGACATCGCAGAAGAAAAGGTAAAACGATGGCTGTTCTACCGCGGTATGCGGGGCTGTTTAGAAGCTAATTATTTTGCCTTCAAACAAGACATCAGTCGGGCAGACGTAACCGCCGGGAAACTGGTAGACCCGGGTAGCAAAAACCAGGAGGGCTTCGGCTACCTAGCACCTGACTTGGATGGTGGTAGTGATGGTTCGGTTGCTTGTACAGACGGTAGCATTTGGGTACAGGGAGCAAACGCCTATGGCTTTGATGGTGTTATCGGCTTAATTTGTGAATTAAACAGGCAACTAAATGCACTAGGCGATACCGACGCCATTCAACCAAACAATGCAAGTGACTGTGAAAAATCTACAAGCTGGAAAACCACGACTGGAACGAAGTACCAAACCGCACTCACGCGAGCACTTAGCACTACCGGAAAACGTCCTGCTTTCGATCTGACTGCAAGCGAAATGTACTACATTATCGGCCAACGCTCACTAGAGACATTTTGTGGCAACACCACACTGGCAGACGGAATAGACGACCTTGCGAATGACGAAACCGCCGTTATTGTCGACCTTGTAAACACCGATACTGGTGCCCGAACTACCGGTCAGACATTTAGACTGTTTGGCAGGAAAGAAAACGACAAAGTAAACGACATCTACTATACACTGGGTGGGAATGCCAACGAGGCAGATGATCGAACATGCGCGCAAATAGCCCGCATTACCGTTAGTCACTCACAAAACTACTCTGCGTATATTATTAACGAATACAACAACCAGGTCGGCGAAGATCTAAAAGACCAGTTCAAACTAACCGATGCCATAAAAAAGAAACTGTGTGGTAACCCACCGCCCGGCTCTGGCACTAGTGTGCCCAGCCCCGCACAGAAAATATACGCAACCTGCGTCAGCGGCATCGTGCAAAAGTTTAATGCAGCCGTCGATAAGTGTAAGGTAGATGCGACACTGCGAGTAGCCGTGCCTGTTGCGAATCGCACAGACCTGTTTAAAGTATGTCTGAAAAAACAACTCCCTAGTGCCTACCGTGCTTCAATAGATGCGCTGGGCGCCTCGGCAGTAGTGGCAAACGACAACGGCGAGACCACAGCAGAAAACACCACCACCTGTGCTATAGATGGCATCGGCTGGATTATTTGCCCCACCATGAACTTCATCGCCAAACTAAACGACGCCGCGTTTGGCTTTCTAAATAACTTCTTAACCATTGAGCCTGAGCTACTAACCGATGACGCAGCGCAATCTGCCTGGCAGACCTTCCGCGACTTTGCCAACGCAGCATTCGTAGTGGCATTTTTGGTTATTATTTACTCGCAGCTAACTGGAGCGGGTATAACAAACTACGGCCTGAAGAAATTGCTACCAAAGCTGGTCATCGCAGCGGTCATGGTAAACATTTCATACTATGTGTGTCAGATTGCTGTTGATATCAGCAATATATTGGGCTCCAGCGTATACGACCTATTCAAGAATATTCCAATAGGCGCCGACGGTGCCACACCAGGCGCCATCAGCGGAGCATGGGAAAGTTTAGTCGGCGGTATCTTGGCAGTTGGCGCGGTGATTGGCGTCATTGCGGTGGTGATTTTCGCACCAGTTACACTATTAGCCGTTGCCGCGGCGGTGCTGGTGCTTATTGCACGAAAGGCGTTCCTTATTATTCTCGTAGTTATATCGCCGCTGGCATTCGTTGCGTACCTGCTGCCAAACACTGAACAGTGGTTCCAAAAATGGTGGAAGGCATTTTCATCACTGCTAGCGCTGTATGTCGTAGTTGCAGCCATATTTGGTGGTAGCGTGCTAGCGTCGCGCATACTCACACAAGTTGCCGAACAAAACTCGGGTGGTGACGACAAACAAATGTTAGGTGTTGTAGCGCTTGCCGTCATGGGTATTCCATTGTTTGCTGTACCAACGGTACTAAAAGGCGCACTGTCTGCTGCTGGTAGTGTTGGCTCGAAGCTAGCCAGCCTGCAGGACACGGCGACTGGCAAAGCAAAGCAGAATATTAAAGAAGGAAGACTTGGTGAGGCGAAAGCAGCATACGACGCCAGAAGTCAGCGACGCAAAGTAGAAACACGGCTGGGTAAAGGCAGAATGACCCGCGCTGGTAATTTTTTGGCAACTCGTAAAAGCAGTAATCTTCAGGCGCTAGGTGGCAGACTTAAAAAATATGACGTGGCACAGGTTGGCGCAAAATTTGACGAAACGTCGACAGGACAATATCTGGGTGCTGACCGCGGAAAAGCAGCAGCCACGGCCGAATACCACAAAGCAGCTAACGAAGAGACTGAACGACAGCAGGCAACGATGAGTGAAATGCGCGCCGAGGAACTACTGGGAGTTGCAGCCGACATAAAGCAATCATCTGAACGAAGGGCAGCAGCACTGAGACAACTAACAAAAGTGGGCGGCCACCAGCACATACAGTCTGCGTATGACTATCTCATGCAGCAAGGTGACGTAAACGGCAAGGACATCGGGGATGTGCAACAACTAGCCGCATCTGCACTACTAGATCGACGCCCAGCTGGTGTTGGCAAGTCACAGGCAAACGCACTGGTAAATGGTAAATTACAGTCTGGGAAAGATACGTCCGGAAACTTACTTCAAGGCTACAATGCCAGTCTTCGTCAGCGCTTACGTGATGAGAAATTCGATGAGCGTCAATTGGCCGGCATGGACGTTGATGATTTGGCGCGATTTGCTCAGATGAAAGCCGCAGACAAACTTGATGCAACGGACGTTGCGATGCTTGATAAACTATACAAAGCGGCTAAAAAGAATCCAAACCTCAACCTTGCTGGTGAACAAATACACGCGCTCGAGCAGGCAATTAACGGGGCGGTTGGCTCAACTCCAACTAAGGTCGACGGTACTGCGTATGATGATCCCAAGTATGGCTTGACTAAATTAGTACAACCAAATACGAAATAGAGGCCATGATAAACTAACAGTATGGCAGTTTACAAAGTACCCCAAGATGTTGAAGCAGACGACAAGCTGATTGGCCCGTTTAGCTTTCGACAGTTTATTTATCTGCTGATTGTCGCGGGTGCAATTGCGATTGGCTACTTTTTAAGCCGTTTGTTCCTGCCGCTATTCATATTGCCGCTACCGTTCGTGTTGTTTTTCGGCGCACTGGCACTGCCACTGCGAAAAGACCAGCCTATGGAAACCTACATGGCAGCTATTGTGTCATTTTACTTAAAGCCGCGCAGACGCCTGTGGAACCCAGATGGCGCTGAAAACCTGGTAGAAATAACCGCACCGAAAGTCGTAGAAGTACAGCGCACCAAAGACCTTTCGCAAACAGAGGCAGAACAACGCCTCAGCTACCTTGCAAACATTGTTGATACCCGCGGCTGGGCCGTGCGCGGTGTAAATGGCCAAATGCCTGGTGGCAACACCGCCATGAACACTGATGTATATAACGAAGCACAGCAAACTCAAGACGTATTAGATAGTGCCGGCACGATAGGGCAAGCGTTCGATAGCAAACTAGAGCAAAGCAACGCTCGTCATCATCAAGAGATGTTGGCTAGGGTGAAGCAGCAGTCTGCGCCAGCACCTCAGGTCGCCGACCCATATGCAAACCTAGCTGAGCCACAACAGCAGCCTCAACCAGACCCAGACCCCGCTGGAGCCAACGACCCACACCTGACATTCAACCCGTACCCAGCCATGCACCAGTCGGTGGTAGCGCCAATTGACCCAAATGCACCAGCCAAAGATAAAACAGCCAGCGAAACCACCAGCGAAAATACTAGCGCCAAAGAGGTGTCCCCTGATATAATAAACCTTGCAAACAATTCTGATTTGTCTGTAGAAACGATTGCGCGTGAGGCCAATCGTATTCAGAAGAAGCAAGACCTCTCTGATGGAGAAGTCGTTATCTCGCTTCGCTAGGCATCTCAAACTAACTGGAGTGGGGAATCTAGGCTAGTGCCACCAGCAACAAACAATCAACCACAGCAAGCACCAACACCACTTGGTCCTGCTAATGGCGCCCCTACACAACAGCCACAGCAGCCAGCGCAAGTTCCGCAACCTCAAGCCGCAGGCTCAGGCCCGGCTCAGACTGCCCCTAAAAAGCCCGCCAACCCTAACACGTCACAAAATAGCCTGCAAATATCTGAAGTGCGAGAGAATATGGTGATAATGCGTGATGGCAGTTTCCGTGCAGTAGTCGCCTGCAAGTCTATCAACTTTGACCTAATGAGTTCACGCGAACGTGAAGGCGTAGAATATAGCTACCAAAACTTCCTGAATTCACTGTATTTCCCAGCACAAATATTCATTCGTTCGCAGCGCGTTGATATTGGCCCATACATTGACCGGCTAATAGAGATGCGTCGCAGCCAAGACAACATGCTACTAGGAGTACTGATGGACGATTACATCGACTTTATCGATGCGCTTGCCCAAGAAGCCAATATTATGGATAAAAGCTTTTTTATAGTGGTACCGTTCTACCCAACCGGAGATTTAACCGACTTACGCGACCAGGCCAAGGGCTTTTTCGGCAAGATTTTCGCCAAACCCAACACTGAAACGATAAAGATAGACGAAGCTGCCTACCAAAAGGCACGCGATGAGATAAAAAACCGTGTTGATGCCGTGATGAGTGGCTTATTCCAGATGGGTGTAAAAAGTGTGCAGCTAAATACCAAGGAGCTAGGCGAACTGTACTACAACATGTACAACCCAGACACTGCGGTACGTGAACCACTGGGAGATTTCGAAACAATCACCAGTACTTATGTGAAAAAAGGAGCAGGGCCTGCCCCGGCAAACCGAGGAGGGGGAGTGTAGTGGCCAAGAAACTTGACCCAGTAGATATTGCTGCTCAGCAGCGTGCGCGCGAACAAGCCGAGGTAGAACAGGCGTTCCTAAAAGGTGTTACCACACTACGTGATTTGATTGCCCCAAGCAGCCTCGAGATTCACTCTGGTCACTTCCGACTAGGTACAAAGTATGGTCGTACCCTGTACGTCTATGGTTACCCGCGACAGATTTACACCGGTTGGCTTTCGAGCATCATTAATATCGATGAAGTGCTCGATATCTCTATGTTCGTTTACCCAGTTGAAAGCCAAGTGGTATTAAACAACTTGCGTAAAAAAGTGACTCAACTAGAGGCCAGCATGGCCATTAATAGCGAGAAAGGCCGCACCCGTGACCCAGGGCTAGAAGTTGCGATTCAAGATGCCGAAGAGCTGCGCGACCAACTACAGGTCGGTTCCGAGCGTTTCTTCCGCTATGGATTATACATTACCCTCTATGCCGACAGCCTAGACGAACTAAGTTTCGTGCAGCACAAAATCGAGACAATTTTTGGCCAACAGCTTGTGTTTAGCAAGGTGGCTTCCAGTCAACAAGAACAAGGCCTGAACAGCACTGTTCCACAAATGGTTGACCAGCTACAAATTCGTCGCAACATGAACACTGGCGCAATTTCCACCAGCTTCCCATTCACCAGCGCCGACCTAACCGACAGCAAGGGGATTTTGTACGGTATCAACATGCACAACAACGGGTTGGTTATTTTCGATCGTTTCACGCTAGAAAACGCCAACATGGTAGTGTTCGCCAAGTCTGGTGCAGGTAAGTCATTTACCGTGAAGCTTGAGGCAATCCGCAGCATGATGACTGGCGCTGACATTTTAATTATCGACCCTGAAAATGAATATCAGAAACTGTCCGACGCAGTGGGCGGTAGCTATATTCGTCTGAGCCTCAATAGCGATACGCGCATAAACCCGTTCGACCTGCCACGTGTAATCGACACTGAAGAAGCTGACGATGCTTTGCGTGCCAATCTAGTCACACTACATGGTTTGCTACGGCTAATGCTGGGTGGCAGCCAAATGGCGGCTAACGGCCAAATGTTGCCAGCGCTTACCCCCGCCGAGGAAGCCGACCTCGACCAAGGACTGATTGATACCTACGCACGTGCTGGTATCACCTCAGACCCGCTGACACACAATTCAACCCCGCCAACTATTTCTGACCTTTACGACACCCTGCTACACATGGGTGGCACCGGCCCACAGCTGGCACAGCGCCTTCGTAAATATACCAGCGGTACCTTCGCGGGTATCTTCTCGCAGCAAAGCAACATCGACATCAATAACCATATGGTGGTGTTTAACATTCGTGACCTAGAAGACGAACTACGACCCGTTGCCATGTATATCGTGCTGTCGCATATCTGGAACATAACCCGTAGTGACCAACGCAAGCGTATGTTGATTGTAGATGAAGCCTGGCAGCTAATGAAGTACGATGACAGTGCAAACTTTTTGTTCAGCCTGGCAAAGCGCGCTCGTAAATATCAACTGGGTCTAACCACTATCACCCAAGACGTAGAAGACTTTATGGGCAGCAAGATGGGCCGCGCGATCGTAGCGAACAGTTCAATGCAACTACTGCTGAAACAATCCTCAAGCGCTGTCGATGTGCTGTCTGATGTTTTCAAACTAACCGAAGAAGAACGTAAACGATTGGCGAATTTCCCCGTAGGGCAGGGCTTATTCTTTGCTGGACAAAATCACGTACATATTCAAATTGTGGCAAGCCAAACAGAGCAGAGTCTAGTAACAACCGGTGGTACTAATACCGAAGCTGCTTCGACACCTGAATACCGGAACACGCAGCAGCCCGCACAGACAGAAGCACCGCAACCCCAGCAGCAATCGACTCCACCCGTTAACCCTGGATACATGGAGCCTGGTGAATACAGCATACGATAGGTAAGCTATGGACGACGAAGATAACAAAAACATACAGCCTGAAAACAAGATTGACGAGCGACTAGCAAGTAGGTTCAATCCTAAATCGGCTGAAAGAAGTGCCGGCAAAACCCAGATGCAAAGTGCTTCGGGTGACGTTGCCGAGCAAGAAAACTTCTACAACCCTGAGCCCGCCGGAGTACAGAAGGAGCAGCAACGTAGCTTTACTGAAGGTGCAAAGGTCGTTGCCAGAAAGAAATCGCTGTGGGCGCTCATACTCTTCTTTCTTGGTGGTGGTGGTTTCTTTACGATATTTAGTGGGTTCGTTGGGCCAATCGCAGTTGTCGAAAACATGGTATCTGACCTCGATGACAAACTAGCATCGTACCAACTTCGAGATACTGCAATGGCACGTAATCGATTTGCGGCAGCTCGTGATAAACAAAAGATTATCAAAGGCTGTACCACAATATCGTTGCGCTGTAAATTTGCGACAATTGGCACGAACGAAGAAGCACGCTTCAAGCGCGCGGGGGTAATCATTAACGGCGAGAAAGTCAGCATTGCCGGTTTTGGTTCACGAAAAATAGCCGAAAGTTACGAATTCCGCGGCAAAACCTATACCGCTGGTGAGATGACCAAAGCCCTAAGGACAGACCGCGACCTATTTAATGCGGTTCATCGTGCAAATAATATGAAGTTTATTAGCTATGCGGACAAGGCATTTACTGGCCGTGTACTAGAGCGGTTCGGACTTAGTAAAAAGCCGCCAGGACTAAAAGGTAGTACAAAAGATCGACTAAACCAACTTCTGACTGCAGCTAAAACCACTAGTGCCTCAGACCTTAAATTTACTGCCGCAACCGATGCAGACGGTAAACCAATCGATGGGCAGTATACTCTGGTGGATGCCGAAGGTAAACCTGTAGCAGGGCCATATACCGAGGCACAGAAGGCAAAAATAGAAAAAAACCTAGCTAACGTAAAGGCTACCAAAGTTCCACCGAAAGGCTTGAGTGAACTTGCCGGTGCGGCGAGTATATTGGGGTACTGGGATGTTGCTTGTTCGATAAATAACATTCTAGGCGCTGGAACGGTGGCGGCGAAGGTCGCGGCCAATCGTGACATGGTGAAATATGGCTGGGACATTTCGTCGCGCGTACACCAGATAAAGGCAGGCGACGGTACAGTAGAAGACGGTCAGTTAATCGGTGAGTTCTGGGGCAACGCAGACGCGAGACGGGAAGTTCTGGGTCTTACTGAAACAGCCCAGGCACAAAAGGCAGTCTATGTAGATAATCCCGACTATGGCAAAAGCGCCTATGACTCAGAGCTGATAAAAATGTCACTGAACGGTGGCGTGGCTCCTATTACTCAGATGCAAAAGCAATTCTCACTTGGGTTTGGTATGAGAACACTACTATACGGACTAACGACTACTTCAAAAATAACTGACATTGTAACAAACCTTGGTCCTGTGCATGGCTGTGAATACATTCAAAACTGGGCTGTTCGAGGTATTGGTATTGGAGTAAGTGTAGTGGCGGCGATATTCTCTGGTGGAACGATTACTTCGGGGCAGGTGGCTGTGACTGCCGGACTAATCGCGGGTATGTTTATTGTTTCAAAGCTCGTAAACAACGCCATTAGTGGCTCGCCACTTGATGTACTTGACGATGAAAATGAAGCTGTTGGTCGTGGTGATGCAACCTGGACGGGTATGGCAAGCCTCGAGTCTATTAGCGCACAGTCTGTAGGTATGCAACCAGGCAATGCTGAAGAGCTACAAGCATACAGCTCGTTGGCAAAAGAAGTAAACGATCAGTACATCGCGCTAGAAGCCGATGGTGCCAGTCCATTGGATGCCACCAAACAGGGAACGTTCCTCGGTAGTACCTTACGCAGTATGTATAAAAATATTGGCTTTAGCTTGAACGCCACTACACTTTCGCGTATCCCAAGCGTAATCGCCAGCGGACTTATGCCAAACGTAGGCGCAGAACCCGTCGACCCATCTAGGTTTAAACGCTGTGATGATAAAGACCTGTTCGAACTAGGTATCGACGCGGACGTGCAATGTAATGTGCGTTACTTTATGCCCAAAAAAGACCTTCAGCTCGACACAGATAAAGTAGCCGCCTGGATGGAAAGTAACGGCTTCGTACCTGTAAATACGGTTGATGGGATACCAGAAGGCTACACGCCGCCAGATGCTCGAACACAACAAGGCTTGCTTGAAAGCACACTGCGCGGTGCGACTATTGGTCAGTTTGTCTCAGGTGTCGACCTACCAAATGATTACGCCCGTTTCCTAGAATACTGCGCATACCGTACGGTGCCGTACGGCAAAACTTTCGAAGAAGCAAACTTGATTGGTGGCGCTGGCGAAGACTGGATTACTGGCAAGAAGTGTCGTGAGAAATCTCAACAGATGAGTTATTTCCGTGTATACACACTTGATCGTTCGCTCGTTGAAGGCCTTGATGAAGACTATACAACACCCCCAGTACAGGCATCTGCGGTTAGCGGCGATGGTATTCGTGTGGCGTCATTCAATATACGTGGCGCTTCACACGACAAAGAAAAGCCTGGCTCACTTCCGTGGCCGCAGCGAATGATTAAAACGGTCGCTGTCATAAATGGATCATCATTAAAAGACAAACGGTCAATCGATATTGTAGGCATGCAAGAGGTTCAAGCTGTGCAGCGAGCTGCGCTAAAGAATCAGCTGCCGTCATACCAGTTCTACCCAAAAAACGCCGCCGTTCAAAACCCGATTATGTGGAATAGTGAAAAATACGAGATAGTGAAGGGCGCTATGATGGAGAACCTGAAATACTTCAACAACAAAGCCCTGAGGGCTCCATACGTAATACTGAAGCCAGTTGGTGCCCCAGACAGCGAAGGGTTTTACGTACTAAACACACACGACCCAGCGCGCCAGCCTTATGCTGAAGATCGTTACGATAACGCGGTTCAACACCGAAAGTTCATCACAGGTCTAAAGACGTCTGGTAAGCCGATTATATTTACTGGTGACTTCAATTCCGGCTTTTCTCGCCGCAGTGGTGGACGAGACAATATTACATGGCGAAACTTGGATAAAAACCTAACGTACTGTATCCTCACACAAGGTGGCTTCATGAATAATGCCTTTGATATGTCACCAAAGCGACCCGTAAAATGTCCAAACCCTGGCAACGATAACGCGGTCGACCATGTGTATGTTTCTCCAGATATTACCGTTAATAAATTTTTCAAAACGGGGAATAATGGATCTGATGTGCATGATACACAAATTGCTGATATATCACTTCCTTCAACAGTCTCAGCAAGTAAGAAATCTACTCTGCTTGAGAAAATAGGAGCGCTTATTTATGGTCATTAAAAAATTTCGCCTTGCTGTTCTGAGCCTGCTTTGTGTGTCGCTTATAACCGGCCAAATTGCTAACGCACTTGACTACGAATTTTACTCAGGCAATGACATCACCTTGTACAACCCTGACGGTGCCGTATGCGACGAGGTAACTTCAGTATTAGACGCGGGTAGTCAGCAAGAAAAAATATGGAGTTGGCTACGCAACAAGGGTATGTCTGAACAGGGGACTGCTGGAATAATGGGTAATATGCAGGTGGAGTCAGGTTTTAACCCCTTCAGGCTTCAGGTCACGACAGAAAACTTTGAAACACTGGTAAGTAATAGCGGCTATAATAAGGCGTTTGGCCTAGTACAGTGGGACGGTGGGCGCCGCGTTGAGGTGCTAAAATATATCGCTAAATCTAACGAGAGCTACAAACAATATGTTAGCAGCAAGTATGGTTCGTCTGCAGAGAGTTACCTAGAAGCACCTGCTGATATAAATGATACATTTCTAACCCTTGAGCTTGAATACATATTTAGAGAGTCAAACCCGGGTCCTTACGGTAGTCGACCAACCGTATGGAAAGAGATGCTAGCGTCTGACTCGCCAGAGTCAGCAGCAGACAAATTTGAAGAGATTTTTGAAGGGTCAATCCGCGGCGCAGGTGGTCCACACTCAGATGCCGCAAGGCAAATTTTCGACAATTTCACCGGTAAGGTATCTACCTGTGAGGGTCAGTATAATGGCAATGGAACAGTAGACCAGGGTGGCTTAACGTATGATCAAGCAAAACAGTTTATGATGAACTACGGAGCAAATCGCTCAGGTGACAGTTCTCGTTTTGTGCTGGCTGGTTCCGGTAAACCATCTAGTGGATGCCTTGGCGGTTTACTTTCAAACTGTACATCGTTTTCTGCATTCTTTGTAAATAAATTCTCGACTGAAGACTACAAAGGTGGTGATGGTAGTGAAGTAGTTGGAAACTTAGATGGAAGTGTGCCGAGAGGAAATGTACCAAAAGTATTTTCCGTATTTAGCATGGGTAGCACCGCAACGAATGGTCACACCGGTATTGTTCTTGGTATCCATGGTGATGAGATAATTGTTGGTCACGCAAGCTGCGGTAATAGAGGTAGTGGTATGGGAGACGGTACCCTTGAAGGTGGTGGCGCTGGTTTTGTACGTAGAGGTAAGATTGGCGACGCTTCAGCATGGTACGCTGGCGGCGTTCCTACCAAATTCGCCTACCTTCGTGGTGTTGAGACAAGCAAAATAGAGGGGTATATAAATGGATCTCTATAAAAGAAATAGGTTGCTATTTTTTGTTATTCTCTATGCTGCCATATCTGTCGTATTAATTGTTGTAGCGATTCTTTATAACTTGCGCGGACAGTACGATAACCAACTAGAAATCTCTAACCTCTCCCAATATACCGATGGTCAACCCTCAGACACCGACAGTGTTGAGTATATAAAATACGCATTATTTAATACTGTTAGCCATAATGTAGACTATGAATTAAAAAATGACTCTATTAAAGATATCTTAATTCGAGATAGAACATTTTCACAGGTTTATGATAAATCTACTCAGTTATATATGGTGCATTTTATTGTCGATATCAAGAGTCTTAAGCAGTCATATCGAGTCGCGTATGAATGGTCAAGTGAAGATCAGTTTAGTGAACATATCTCCGAGTATGGAACACAGATATCTTGCCTGCCTCCGGGCGAGCTTGTTTATGGTAGTTTTGACTGTGTTGATGACAGAATCTTAGAGCAAGGCAAAGAAAACTATGACGCAATTAGCCCTCTACTTCCATATCACGTAAAGTCGAAATATAAAGTTGCCGAGTATGAAAAAATAACTGTCGGTGAAGAGAAGGGACGGGTTATATTAACTGTTGATGTGTATGCAAATAGAGGTGATATACGTCCAAGCACTCAGGCGATTAATGAATATTCTGAAGAAATTAAAGCTTGGTTGGTTGAGAACAAGCTAAATGTTAACAACTACACACTTACGTTTCGCTACTAACTTTTTAGCGGCATTATAATGTGTGTATAGTCTGATTTTTTAGATTCGCTTGTTAGAATACAGGGTGCGAGTTTTCCAGAGAATTCAAACATTACTGTTTTACCATCAATCACTGACAATGCGTCTGTAAGGTATCGTGAATTTAAACTTACTGACCCAGACTCACCTGAAACACTTACTTCAATTTCGGAGGTGTTTTCTCCCACTTCTGACGCCACAGAGTGTACGGCAATGTTAGATTTTTCAGCATCTACCGTTATGGTAATTCCTCCGCCAGATTCTCTGGCAAATAATCCTGCTATCTTTGTAACTCTATTAAATTCACCCTCGTCGATACTAAAACTAGTGTTTGATTTTGTCGGGATTAGTTGTCTGTAGTCAGGGAAGTTTCCGTCAATCAACCGGCTTGTTATCTCAGTATCGTCAAACAGGAAAGTTACTTGTGTGTCGTCGAATAGTATTTGAATTTCCTGGGTGTCCTCTTTCTGAGTGCGTAATACTTCTTGAAGTGTGTTTGTAGGTATAATCGCACTCAGCTCACTACTGGTTTTTATTATCTTTTTTTCAGCCAACCTATACCCATCAGTTGCCGCGCAGTATAGGTAGTTATTATATGAATGCCAGTATACTCCGGTTAATACGGGTCGGGTACTATCTGAACTTGCTGCTACTATTGTTTGGTTTGTAGCGGTTTTAAAATCATTTGTTGTTATTTGGTATGAAACTGCATTTTTTGCATCAACACTAGGTAACTCAGGGAACTCGTCGTCTATAACACCGTTAATTGTAGAGGAGTAATTACCAGACTTAATATAAAGCTGGTTGTTTTTCACCTGAAGGTGGATTGTATCTTTAGGAAGGTTATGAATAAACTCGGTTACTAGTTTTGCGGGTACTGTAATTGAGCCTGGTTTAGACACTTTTACACCAACCCTGTGTATGGCAGCAATTTCTAAATTTGTGCTTGCGATAATAAGTTTATTTTTGTCCGTTCTTAGTAGAATATTTCCTAAAATAGGAAGGCTTGCTCGTCCGTTTGCGACCCGACTAACGTTTGTTAAAGCAAAGTCCAACTTATTCTGAGTAACTACTATATCCATATACTATTAGATCCTTTCAAACTTCGTTTTAGTAATAATAGGCACTGTGGAAACTGTGTATAAAGCGTCGATATACAGAGGTGTAAAACCCACTAAGGTTTGTGGGTTTGTGTGTGAAAAACAAAGTTGTTTAATGTGGAGAACACAATTTTTATACACATCAAAAAACACAAAATCACCAGAAGAGAATGTTGTTGTGGAAATTTTTTCACAAAACATACCCAAGCTACTAAACAGAAACTTCACAGCTTTTCCACATACCCTAAGCATATAGCTTCTCTCGAATCTCTGCTACCTGTTCGCGTATGAGCAGGTCAAGCTTTATAGCTCTCTCGATCTTTTCGACGGAGTGAATAGCTGTCGTATGATCTTTTCGACCAAGCTCTTGTGCAATTTTTGGGAAACTTAAGTGTAACTCGCTTCGTAAAAGATACATTGCTATCTGACGAGGGGTTACAATATGTTTATCTCGTTTTTCACTACATATCTCAACCGAACTTAATTGAAAGTGTCGGGCCGTACGGTCTATTATTTGTTTTGGACTGATGTGCTGTGGCCGACTGTACCGAATATTACCAACAAGTCCTTCTACGGTTGCTATATCTGGCTCTAAGCCGCGCATCTCGCAATATGCTAATAATTGGTTAAGTGCACCCTCAAGTTCACGAATATTCGACTTAATCGAATTCGCAAGATATTCGATCACATCACGAGAAAGCTCTATATCTGATACTGCGGCCTTCGCCTCGACAATTGCGCACCGTGTCTCAAAATCAGGCATTTGAATATCAATAGACATACCCCACTCAAATCGACTTCGCAGTCGCTCCGTAAGCGTTGGGATACTCCGAGGAGGTTTATCACTACTAATGATAATTTGCTTGTTCGCTTGATGAAGTGCGTTAAAGGTATGAAAAAATTCTTCCTGTGTCTTTTCTTTGCCGGCGATAAACTGCATATCATCAACAATCAAAACATCAACATTTCGATATTTATCAGCAAACCCTTTTTTCTTAAACCGAATACTCTCAAGAAAATCGTTTACAAATGTCTCAGAGCTAATGTAAAGCACAGACTTTTCCGGCGAACCCTTCATGATTTCATTTCCAACAGCCTGAATAAGGTGGGTTTTACCCAAACCAACCCCACCATAGAGGAATAGTGGATTATACTTTGTGCCAATATTTTTCGAGACCGCTTGGCACGCACTATACGCAAGATCGTTACTAGACCCAACGATAAATGACTCAAAAGTATATCGAGGATTTAGTGTGGAAGCTCTTGAGCCTAACGCTTGACGGGGAAGGGGTGTGGTAGAAACAGTGTCACTTTTTGTGATGGTCGTCTCTCGAGAGATTACAGGTTTCTTTGCAGACGTCTGCACTACATAGCTGACGAGCTTAGGTTTCTGACCTTGCTTCTCGAACAGCTCACGTATCTGAGTATCAAACTTAACCTCAAACTGACGCTTGGCAAATATATTAGGAACAGCTACAATCGCTTCGTTTTCTGTAAGGCTCACGAGCTCTGTGTTCTTAAACCATGTAAGAAACGTTGCGCGCGAAACAGAAAGCTCAACCTCATCTAATACGGTTTGCCATACGGCACGACTCATTTGCTACCCCCGCTACTAAAAGCAAGATTACAGTTTTTGACTACTAGTAATTGTAGCGAACCAATAAGTTTTCCACAAGCAGAAGAAGAACGGTGTAAGTTACATAAAGCAAAGAGGTAAACTTTTCCACAGTAGGGCACTAACACCTTTAATTCTGTGGATAAATTGGAAGGTTCTGTGTATAAGTACAATAATCACATAACATTCAAAGGTCGGACACAAGAGCCAGTAGCCTTGATAAAACGTGTATTTTCTGGTAGACTAAGTAAGATATGCCAAAGAGAACACATCAACCACATAAGCGACACCGCGCAAGGACTCACGGTTTTCGAGCACGTGTTGCTTCAAAGGCTGGTCGTGCAGTCTTAAAGCGCCGACGCGCTAAGGGACGTGCGAAGATCGCTCTATAAAAACAAACCGCGCCAAAAAGGCGCGGTCGTTTTATACTGGAAATAGTATGTTATCGTACAAACACAGATTTCACGGATACAACAGTCTTCGTTTTGTATACAAAAATGGAAAAACAATTCGCGGTGCTGAGATTACAGTGCGTTTTATTAATAACCCAAAGAGGAATGCTACGCGCGTTGCGGTGGTGGTAAGCAAGAAGACAGCAAAATCTGCGGTTACAAGAAATCGCATTAGACGACGTGTCTATGAAATTTTTCGTAAACATCTAGAGGATGTCGAGCCTGGTGTCGATATTGTTGTGACAGTTGTATCAGATATTGTTGCCACAAAGCCAGCCACTGAGTTAGAAGAATTAATCATTCAACTACTCACAACTAGTGGAGTGTATAAAACAAACACCTAAACTGGTATAATAAGTATAAATCGAAGCTAGCGGAGCCTAACACCAGACGTGAATATTTTTGACCTCTTAGTCGTTCAACCTATTTTTAACCTCCTTATTGGCCTGTATGCAATAATTCCAGGTCATGATTTTGGTGTCGCAATCATCATCTTTACCATTATCGTTCGTATGCTGCTGTACCCATTAACCAGAAGTATGCTTCATCAGTCAAAGGCGATGCGAAAGCTCCAGCCAGAACTTGCCAAAATAAAGAAGGAATCAAAAGGCAACAAGCAGCAAGAAAGTATGCGCATGATGGAGCTGTACAAAAAACATGGCGTTAGCCCGTTTCGATCGATTGGCATTCTGCTTATTCAGCTTCCTATATTTATCGCTTTGTTCCATGTCATACAAATATTTACCATGCACCGTGATCAAATTCAGAAGTTTACCTATGACTTCATGGAGCAATTGGCCCCGATTGCTGACTTAATAAAAGACCCGCAAAGCTTTAATGAAAAACTGTTTGGCGTTGTCGATCTGACAAAATCTGCTTTTTCAAGTAATGGTGTGGAAATATTCCTGGTTGTACTTGCGCTCGTCGCCGCCTACACACAATATGTCATGTCGAAACAAACTGCGCCTCAAAACCAGCCCAAAAAGCGACTTCGTGACATTATGGCGGAAGCAGCAGAGGGTAAGCAGGCGGATCAATCTGAAATGAACGCCATCGTTATGAGTCGCATGATGAAAGTGCTGCCAATATTTATGTTCTTCATCATGATTAGCGTACCGGGCGCATTGGCACTTTACTACGCCGTATCAAACATGGTTGCTGTTGCCCAGCAGAGCTATTTGCTAAAACAAGACGAAGAAGAGCTGGAAGAAATAGCCGAAGAAGCACCAGTAAAGAAGCCGGTAAAATCTACCAAAAAATCCAATTCATCCAAATCTAGAAAATCCGAAACGAACGTCGTTCGTATAGTCGCAAAAGACAATCGGAGTAAGAAGAAGGGGTAAGCAATGGATAAAACAGCCGCACTAGAATACGCAAAAAAGTACCTAGAAGATTTACTGAGCTTTTATGGAGTAAATGTCGAAGTAGAAGGTTCGCTCAGTGATGACGTTATAGAGCTTTCTGTCCCCTCAACTGAAGACAATAGTATATTGATTGGACGTGGCGCCGAGACACTACGTAGCTTGCAGTATATTATCTCAACAACGCTTCGTAATCAAAATGCTGCGGTAGTACGGGTAAATATAGACATAGCAGACTATAAAAAACAACGCGCCGAAAAATTAGCTGAAAAAGCACGCGAATGGATAGAGCAAGTTCGTGAAACAGGTGATTCGCATGTGGCAAATCTTAATCCAGCAGACCGACGTGTAGTCCATCGTGTAGCTAGCGAATACGACGATATCGAAACATTCTCTGAGGGCGAAGGCCGCGACAGACGAGTTATTATAGCCCAGAAAAGCTCGTAAACTACCACTTATAGATGAAAGATACGACGAACCGTACGCTTATTGTTTGGCGGCAATGCCATATACATTACTGATTTGAGATAGTCGATACTCACTGTTCGAGAACGCTGAATACCTATTCGCTTGTGCAAAGCACCGGGAAGTCGTACTAAGCTACGTAATACCCCTTTGGTCGCGACGATAAATTGTCCACGTAGTACTGCCCGTATGTAAAGCAATGTATAGACAGAAGCAAAACGTAGACCAATAGGTAGGAGTAGCCGAAGGGGTACGTTCTTCCAAAAAAACAGTGGTAAATTTTGGAAGGTTTGCCGAACAGTAAAGCCGGGAATTTTGCTGCTAGTGGTACCGTGGTCATGGTAACCTAACGCAGACTTTTCGTAATAGGCGGTGTGGCCAGATATTTGCGCACGGAATCCTATGTCGGTGTCTTCATAATAGGCAAAGAAGCTTTCGTCAAAAAGGCCAATTTCTTCAAATAACTTTGTTTCATACAACGATGCGCCCGCAGTGCCATTGAATACGAACCCAGACTCTTCGGCCTCGGATACATCTTCATCGCGTTGCCTCGGAAACGGCAAACCCCAGTACGAGTATCCATCACCGGTACTCTCGATCTTCTTACCATCGCCATCGAGTAGTAGACCTGTTATGGTAGAGGCTTTGGATTTTATTTGCGCTTTGACGAGCTTTGAAAGCCATTTATCCTCAATAATGGCATCATTGTTCAGCAGTACCGTGTAGTAGTAATTGTGCTCGATCGCATGTCGAATACCGACATTTACCCCTCCGGAAAAGCCAAGGTTAACTTCATGCTGTACGAATGTAATATTTTTGTGTTTTTTGTATTTCGCTAGTTTTTCAGGTGATTCATCGCCAGATCCATTTTCAATCAGTAATAAATGAAAATTTGGGTAATCTTGCTTTAAGACAGCCTCTACGCACAACAGGGTTTCTTGCCATCCCCTATAGTTGAGTACAACAAACAGTACGGAATTATTTTTTGACATAACACTAAGTATAAATGAAAACGCACCAGCTGTCGCCCTAATACTGTATAATTACTAGTAGTTTATGAAGCTATCAAACGTGTTTAATCGACGTAATAGAATCCTGTTACGCGAACTAGTCGTGACCGACTTTAAGCTTCGGTATCAAGGATCTGTCCTTGGCTACTTATGGTCGTTGCTGCGACCTCTACTATTCTTTACAATTCTGTATGTGGTTTTTGTTCGATTCTTGCGTTTTGGCGAGGGGGTCGAGCATTTTGCGGTAAGCCTTCTGCTCGGTATCGTATTGTGGACATTCTTTGTCGAAGCGACCACCCAAGGAATGCAAGCTATCGTTGCAAGGGGCGACCTGATAAGAAAAATTTACTTCCCCAAATATATTATTATCATGTCTGCTACTGTATCAGCGCTCATTAACCTATGCTTTAACATGGTTGTCGTATTATTTTTCATCTTCTTAAATGGCGTTGACCTAACAGCAACCATCCTTCTTGTTCCTTTAAATATTCTTCAGCTGTACCTGCTTGCGCTCGCAATCGCAACCGGACTAGCGGTACTGTTTGTGAAATACCGTGACATATCGCATCTTTGGGAGGTATTCCTGCAAGGTCTCTTTTACGCAACGCCTATTCTGTACCCTATATCTATCGTTATCGATAATACCAGTGAAACAGTCGCGAAAATTCTAATGCTGAACCCGGTAGCTGAAATCATTCAAACCACAAGGTACAATGCCATAAGTCACGATACCATTACTACCACTAGTTTTATCGACAATCCGTTCATCGCAAGTATTCCATATATAGTAACGGTCGGCATAGCCATTTGGGCGGTATATCTGTTTAAAAAGCAACAACGATATTTTGCGGAGAATGTGTAATGGCTGACAAACACAACAAAGCGATTATCGAAGTAAAGAATATCAAGAAATCTTTTCGAATACCACTTGATAAAAAAAGCGGAATCAAGCAAGCGGTGACAAGTTTACTGAAACCCAAGAAAGGGTTCCGTGACTTTGTCGCGCTAAATGGTGTCTCGTTTGATATATTTGAGGGCGAGTTCTTTGGCATCGTGGGTCGCAATGGTAGCGGAAAAAGCACGCTACTAAAGATGCTGGCAGGGGTTTATACGCAGGACGAGGGTTCTATAAATGTAAAGGGTAGCCTTACGCCATTTATCGAGCTTGGTGTTGGATTTAACCCTGAACTTTCCGGAAAAGAGAATGTGTTTTTAAACGGCGCACTGCTCGGGTTTAGCCATCAGGAGATGGAGGCGATGTACAATGATATTGTCGACTTTGCAGAACTTCACGATTTTATGGAAGAACGTCTAAAAAACTATTCTTCGGGTATGCAGGTGCGACTCGCATTTTCGATTGCCATTCGGGCACAGACTGATATCCTATTACTTGACGAGGTTTTGGCGGTAGGCGACATGGCATTTCAAAAGAAATGTTTTGATTATTTCATGCAGCTAAAGTCAGAAAAAAGAACGGTTGTTTTGGTGACCCACGACATGTCGGCCGTGCGGCAATATTGTGACCGAGCCATTATGATAGACTCAGGAAAAATTGTTGAGTCCGGAAGAGTAGAGAAAGTAGCACAGCGCTATCAGCGGCTATTCAGTGATGGACCAAGCCAGCCAACTGATGATACTGGCAGCGATGAGGATGGTGATAGATGGGGGAACCGAAAAATGCTGGCCCAGCATACGAAAGTAAAGGTGACACCATCAAACATAAAGGTAGATGTTACCTATATGGCAAATGAAGCACTTCCTGCACCTGTTCTCGGGTTTAATATATACAATTCTCATGGAATGAACATGCTTGAAGGCAATACGATTCGGACTAAAGTAAAAACAAAGAATCTTGCAAAGAACGAAGGGTTGTCAATCAGCTGGGAGTTTCCGAATACTCTTGCGGCTGGAACGTATAGTCTAAGTGTTTCATGCTGTGATAGCTCTGCCACTGAGTATTACGACTGGCTCAACAATGCGAAAGAATTCACGATCGAAAAGGATGGCAATACAGCAGCTTTGATTGATCCAGAAATCAAAGTATCAAAACCGAAATATAAAAACGGTAATCAGGAAAGCTAAAAGTGGCACATTCGCAACCGGATACTAAAACGCAGAATGCTATTGAGCATGAACGGCAGGAGCATCTAAAAACAAAGATAAAACTTGCCGCACGCGAAAGAGAAATTCATACTATTCAGCGCTCTGGTAGCTATCGTTTAGCTAAAAAAATTGCCCTCGGTAAGCTGTACGTGCAGGTAGGACTGCGCACCGTAAAGAATCTGAACCCCGCACGAATAGCGCGGAATGTAAAAAATAAAAACTATATTCACAGCACTTACGCTTCTGCAGAATTCACTGAATGCTTTACCAAGCCTAAAACAACGAGCACGGCTGTAGTGGTACATCTTTACTATCCAGAAATGGCGACGTACTTTGCTACTGCATTGAAACGACTCGGAGACAAGAAGTATGATTTGTATGTCACAATACCAAACACCAAGACGGACCAAAGAAAGAGTGTACTAGCTGCATTACCAAATGCCAGAATTGCCGTAGTGCCAAACGGCGGTAGAGACGTATTGCCATTCATTAAAGTTGCAAACGAGCTAAGGCACATGGGCTATGATACGGTACTGAAATTGCACTCAAAGAAATCACCCCATCGTTCGGATGGTGAAGAATGGCGGGACAGAATCGTTGAAAATCTCCTTCCGAAGGATAAGAAGGTGCTAAAGCGGCTCGAAATGATACTTGCGACAAAGAACACTTCGTTAGTTGGACCGTCTAGTGAATACGTGTCTCTTCTTGTTAATTACGCTGCGACTACTCATCACCTACAGAATATATTGACAAAACTCTACTCGAAAAAGTTGGCTAGAGAAATGCAAGGTATAGCGGATGAATATGGTTTTTTCGCAGGCACAATGTTTTGGGCGCGTCTTGACTCACTACAGACTATACTTGATCTTGTGCAAATGGATGACTTTGAGCCCGAGATGGGACAAGTTGATTCGACCCTGGCACACGCTCTGGAGAGACTTTTCTGCGTGGTACCTGAACTAGATGGACGTGAACTCTATGGAATAAAAGAGAATACAGTAGATAAAATGAGCTATCAAACAACCAATATCCCCGAGTGGTCAGAGCTACATATTAAGTAGCAATCATGTAGGCCATTATCTTCTTTTAGCCTTGGCCTCTAACGATAGCTTTTCTCGTTTTTTGTTATTGCCATAATATTTTAGTGCTCGGTATTTACCTAGCTGAAGATACATATTGTACAAAGGTGCCCAGAATAAAAATTTAAGCTTTGCTCGTCTGTTATATTCACCGTCGGCTTTGATGAATTTGTAGTCGGCAAGAGTGGGCCGTACCCATCCTAGCAGGAGATTTTTTAGTCGTGGTTTTTCGTCGTAGCCCAAGCTTTCTATTAGTGCGGTATATTCATCAAATTTGCGGTGGTAGTACTCTTTAGCGGTATATTCATTCGAATGAAGCACCGCACCTATTGATGCGTACGCTTTTAAGTAGCCTTTGTTTTGCATGTCCTCGGCAAGCGCCTGGTCTTCGGCATAGGGAAGATGACGAAACGGGACCTCGTTTAGTAGGAGCTCGCGTCGAACAGCAGAATTCGCGTCAGAGAAGAAGGTGTTTAAACTGTTCGTTTCCTCACCATCTACTAAAGAGGTATTGCGATGGAGAGTAATCGCATCGCTTGCACCTAGGCCGCCGAACGCTGTAGCTACCTCGCGTTTTATGGTTGGTACGGAAAAAGGACGAGGTATTTGCCTGCCAAATACGCAGCCGACTTTTTCAGAAACGTAGAACGGTTCAATCATATTAATAAGCCAGCGATTGTTAGCTGGCGTAGCATCCTGTGTCAAGAAGAGGATAAACTCACCTTTCGCCATCCGAGCAGCTTTGTCTCTCGTTTTACCGTGGCCGAATTCAGTGTTAGGTATTTGGTGAAACAGGATTTTTTTACCATAAGACGCGAGTATTTCCACACTTGAATCCTTTGAACCAGAATCAATAACGATTACCTCAAGCTTTGTATTCTTTGGTAAGTCCTGAGCAAGAACGGCATCAAGACATTCTCGCAGGTACTTCTCTCCGTTGAACACTGGAATAAAAACACTGATGTAGTTAGATGTCGAGGCCACGTACGTACTCCCAAGTTTTTTCAATACCGTCATCTAGACTAGTTTTAGGTTCAACCGAGAATTCCTCTATAAAACGATCGATATTTAGAACGCTATTTTTAGTGTAAGTCGATGGCGTATCTTTGCTGACTTTTTCGAACGTTTTTCCGGAACGTGTTTCTATAGATTTCACAAGCTCGTTTACGGTAGTGCCGCTGCCGCTACCAAGGTTATAGACGTCATGCTTATTATTTTTTTCGAAGGTAGTAGCAATCATGTTCGCTAGGTCTTCAACATAGATATAGTCACGAGTCATGCTGCCATCACCATATATTTCTATTGGCTTATCGGTTAACAAGCGGTACATAAATATAGGGATAACCCCCTGTTTTCCAAGTACATTTTGCCCAGGACCAAAAGGGTTAGCTACACGGTATATGCAGTAATCTAGTCCATGTGATCGTTTGAAATAACGTAGGTAATGCTCGATAGTTAGCTTGCCAATACCATAAGGCGAGAAGGGTTCGGGGAGTGCCTCTTCAGAAATAGTCAGGCTATCAATGTCACCGTATACAGTTCCACCTGAGGATGGAAATAGTACCTTTTTTACCCCCTTATCAACACACTGCTGAAATAGCTCTACACTGGCACGAATATTAGTATCTATATCAATGAGTGGGTTATTGTTTGAGGCTGCAGGGTTTGTCGTTGAGACAAGGTGAAACACATAGTCTGCACCAGTCAGTACATTGGCGACATCACTAGAGTTAAAGAAGTCACCTGGTACCAGGCTGACGTTGGCCATTTCGTTGAAAAAGCTGGCGCTCTCGGTATCGTTTGCCCGTATTCTATCGAACACAACAATCTCATCTTTTGCGTTAGTGACGGATAGCTTAGATACCAAGTGCTTTCCTATAAAGCCATTTCCACCAAGTACGACAATTTTCATTTTTTTAACTCCTTTTCTACACAAGAAACAAATTGTTTTCCGGATTCAGCCCAGCCCAGCTCATCAATACTCGCAGAGGCTTTGCGTGCGTACTCTGGCCCATCGGCTCTTTTTACGATAGTACCAAGCGATGCTGCAACCGCCATCGCATCGTTCGAGCTGTAGGCAATGTACGGGTTATCGGACACAAGCCGTGTATTAGGGGCATCATTAACAACTGGTATAGTACCACATGCTAGCAGCTCGAGAGGTAGAAGAGACATATTGGTATATGACAAAACAAGTCCTGCTATGCAACGATTATATAGGGTACTTAATTCGCTGACCTCAAGCGTACGGTACCCTGTATAAGGAAACGGTATATCGTACTCAGAAACATCCCATCCTACGAGGTTAATGACGTAGTCAGGGTGCTCTTTGTGAAAAATATCGAGTGCCAACATAGCCACTTCGAAACCGCGTCGCTCTGTGTAGGGTCGAACGTAGCAGAATATTTCCTTGCGCGTACTATCATTTTCGTGACGATAGAGGTCTTGGTCTGCGCCGAAATCAAACGAACTTGTTTTCATACCATAGTCTTTTCGCAACTTTTGCTCCAACCACTTTCCAGCCGTAACGCCATAAAAGCCTAGCTTGTAGGTGTTTTCTGCTAGCGTATACATGCCTCCGCGGGCATAAAAGTACGGTTCGAAGTCCTGAACAAAGTAAAAGCGCCTCGCGTTGCTTGCAAGGTTATACGATGCGTATGCGGTTTCCCAGCTTGTACAGAAAATTCCATCGGCATCGTTTACATCGTCTGCCTCGTCAAGCCACTTCATATTTCTTGCGGCTTGTATGTCAGGGTAAGAGTCTCCCATGATGTCCTTTACGGCAGAGATTGTACTATGCGGACCATCCACATACAGATAAATGCTGCAGCTGTGTCCCGCAGTTTCCAGAAATTCGATAAAACGAAAAATATTTAGATGTCCACCGCTGCCTTTTCCTGGTGGGGGCATTATCCATGCGAAGGACAAGGTGTCGTTGCTTGAAGTATGGGAAAATTTTTTTAACGATGAGAAATCAACATTTTCAATAAGATCGAAACCAGCTTTGGTATGAATTGGATGCTTTTGGCTGCTCTTGCTCGGAGGACTGATGCGCCGCAAACGTTTTTGAATGTACCGAAGTAGCTGAATAAGGAACTCGATAAATCCATCCTTCCTGAGGGTAGAAAACCAAACAACGACCTTTGCTCTCAGCTCTTTAAATGCTCGCATATTCTGCTAATTAGTATAGCATTAACAGTGATGAATCCCTAGGGGTCAAATAGGGGTGCCGTTACTGAGACTACTAAGAACGGACGGATCAAACACAGTGATTGGAGCAAGGGAAGTATTGTCGTCCAAGAAAGACTGCCAACTAGTAAACGCATACTTTGTACCTGCCTCAACCTTATATATCGCAGATGATGCAGTAGATTTCGCATAGCTTGTGATTGGTTGACATGTCGATAAATTGAACAGTGTACCTAGCAAATTTGTTGTGAAAGGCTGGGAAGTGACCGTGCTTGAATTTACGTTGTAGTTGGTAAGGGACTGAGCATCAAAAACGTAACAGTTTGTTGGCCCAAAGTAGTAAATAGTATTTAAATCCGGAGAAGAGATGAAGCGACTGAGTGGCGTACTGTCAACAGGGTAGTAACTGTCTAAAAACGATGCACTATATGTTTCAAGATGCTTCCACTTGAAGCCCAGTGACTCAAGTAGAGAAGCACTAGAAATAGTGTAGCGTTTATTGCCGTCGATAACCCATACTGTACCACTACCGGGTGTCTTAACTATCTGACCACTGCCAAGTTTCTTGGCCGAGTTTGTCGGGATCGCCGCAGCTGAGGCGGATGACAGTATGTCGATATCTGAACCAGTAAACCCAAGTAGCGCCAGATTGTGCATGCTTGGTACAGGACGTTTTGCCCCTGACTCGATATACCAAACAGACGACGAGCTTGACGACTTCACCACCCGAGACAGGTCATGGCTAACGGTACTAAGGTTTGATGAGAAAGAGTTAATGTCTGCATGCGAGGTGGTCTGAGTGAGCCCGAATGATGCGGGAATTTTGTGTCGTTTACCTTGGTTGATGAGGTAGGTGGTGCCGTCTGACTCTTTGGTATAGCATCCGAGGCTCGAGGCAGGCGTGTAGCTTGCAATATAGTCATTGCGGGCCAGTTGATAATACTTCATGGTACTAAGCTTCCCAACACCCCAACAGTTGTAAGCCTCAAGGTTGGGCACGGAATGATAGTTACCGCTCGAAGGATCATAATACGCGATGGCGCCATTCGGCTTTCGAATAAAGGTACCTTTTGAAACAACCGGGTCACCACCCGCTATCTCGCTAGCAGCACCATGACTCATTCTAGTCAGACTACCAGATGAGTTTAAGCTTTGGTATGTGCTATATGAGAAGATGACGTTTTTTGCACCACCCTCCACTTTAAATACATTGTTTGACGGCGTGCCTATGAAGTTAGCTAGGTTGCCGCCGGTTTGAATCTTTTTAATGTATTCAATTGGTAGTTTTGCGATGGGCGCCCCACTGAAGCCAAATTCATTGTATTGAGCAAGGTCAACAATTCTAAATCGTTTGCCGAGCGTAACAAAGTAAAGGCTGCTTCCATCTGAGTCACTGTCCGATGAAGATTTTGCGAGATAGGAAATACTTGTACTGTAGCCCGCACCAGTGTCTGCTAGCGGAATTCCATCTGCTACTGCCTGAGGGAATACTCTTATGGAGCTCGGGTTAAAGCCATAGTCTTGCAAAACAGACATAGACGGAACCGATAGCTTCATCCCATCAAGGTAAAGATATACGGCAGCACTTGCGTTACCTTTGAATGCATAATACCTAACTGGTTTTCCAAACCAATCTGTGAAGTACAGGTAAAAGTTTCGGTTGCCGTACGCACTACAGCTATTTCCTGTACCGTAGCCTGCATTCAGTGCCGCTTGATTTGGCTGGTAGGGGGTGTAATTATATAGTGCCTGCGTAGCGCGGTTTTCAATTGTCACGTTGGTGTATCCACACCGGCTTAGGTCTGGGTTGAAGTAAATTCTGTTAACACCTAGTGTGTATGGTGTATACCAGGTCGGGCTATCGTTCATAATTGCCCTGAACATCTTTGCTGCCCAGTCTAATTGATTTGCTAGACCATAATATTGTGAATCACATGGCGCTGTGTCTGGACAACCATAGCCGGTTGCCGTTTTGTATTGTAGGTTTAGCGGCCAGGTATCAGTTACAAGACCCTGTTCCTTCTGTAATAGCACAATGAGCACCTGGGGATTGATTTTATATTTGACAGCCTTGTTGTAAATTACCTGTGCTGCAGGAGTTCCACCTGATGTTTTCCAGTTCTTTAAGCACGGAAAGGTTGTTTGGTTATACCTTGACTTGCCCCATTCCCAGCGCTGGACGCGACCGTCATTGTTTAGGTCGGGACCACCGAATTCAGAGAGTTGCTGCCCGTTGGTGTCACAATTCGGTACCTTGCTATTCAAAAAGTTTTGAATTGCCGTAGGCGACATGGTCGAATAGTTTGTGAATGTACCATCATCGATAATGCTTCCTGCCTGAAAACCGATAACCGGTGCCGCATGCGCACCTGTACCAGATGCAAATAGTAAATACGCAAGCGAGGCGAAGGCAACAAAGATGCGCAGCACATGTCGTAGGTTTGCTGAACGAATCACTTAGTCACCTCCAGACTGACCTTTGCTGATGCGGTAGAGGTATCGCTGGTAAAGACTACTGCAAATACAAGGACGCCAGCTTCAAGCTCGCTAGTAGGTACGTCAAAACCTTTGCAGGTGCTATAAGAGGATGCAGCCTGAACTCCAGCAGACGTTGAGTATACCTGGCTACCTGAAGCGTCAGTAACCGTTAACTTACAGGTCCCATTCGACGTGAGGGTATTAATAATGGTACGAATACGCACGCTATTTCCTACTTGCTCTGACTGAGAAAATCGTAGGCTTACAGCTGCAGACTGACTGCCAGTAGAATCATCGGAAGCGTACTTATCTTTTTTTATCTGAGTGCCACCATCAACTTGTTCCTCGCGGGGTGCCTCGTAGTTTACTGGCGATGTATCTTTGGCCTGTTTACCCGATGTGTCTGTAGAGTCACTTTGGCCGTATAAAAAATAGTACGCACCAACACCGGTGGCAACTACTAGCAATACGACAGCGGAGGCGAGAAGGATCGTTTTAGTTGTGATTCGCATACAGTTTTTTGATTTTTATATTGATAAACCTTATACTTATATTTAATCACAATCCGTATGAAATTAAAAGACTACTACAGGAAGGGAATTCAGGCTTGCGACCGCTTTTTACGCCCGGTTGTCTTGTTTCTGGATAGCAACAAATTTCTCTATGTAATTATTGCCTTATTTATATTACAGGCACTCTGGATTGCGTTCAGTTTCCGCTACCCAATGATCTATGACGAGGCAAGGCATGTTCCAATTGTAGCGTTCTTCGCCAATCACATATCCCCCTTTGTGGACACACAGCCAAGGTCGTATGATTCGCTAGGCAGTCTTGATATCACTACCGGCTTTACTGCAAGCTTATATCACTATCTGATGAGTTTTCCCTATAGAGTTGTCAGTGTCATCACGAATAATGAAGTAGCTAAAATCATTTCACTGAGAGTACTAAATATACTTCTTGTAGCAATAGGCCTTGTTATATATGCAAAAGTTTTCGATGAAGTTCGAACTATTAAAAAAAGATATGTACACATCGGGCTACTAATCTTTGTACTTTTGCCAATTGTACCATTCGTGGCGGCGCACGTGAATTATGATAATTTGCTGTTTCTAATGACGGGCATATTCTTTTTGCTGGCTGTACGCATGCTTCGTGAGCGTAACATTCACTGGAGTAGGTACGTTGGTCTGCTGGTCGTTGGCTGTGTGACGACACTAGTAAAGTTCACATTTCTTCCGGTGTTTGCAGCCAGCACATTGTTTCTATTGGTCGCGATTCGCGTACGCGAAGGAAGTTTCCGTGCCATCGCGCAACAACTTGCTCGTTCATTCAAGCAAACGCAACGACGCACAGCCATTATAGGTTTGAGCTTAGCTATACTTATTATTGGTTTGTTTAGTTTTATGTACACAAGAAACGTACTTGTGTATGGGGCTCCAAGGCCCAAATGCGAGCAGATACTGTCAGTTGAAAGATGTGGCGCTAACCCTGTCGCAAAAAGGAATATTGACGCGAAGGCAACGGCTCCTTCTAGGCCGCTTATGCCGATTTCTCACTACAGCTATGTCTGGTATACGAACATGGTGAATTTTACCGTTATGACGGGTGCAACATTGCCAAGCGGCCGTGTTATATTGAACGAACAAATTCCCATTCTGAACCAAATAATTTTCTTTGGTACTATCTTGGCAGCATTGGTGACAGTCTATTCGTGGAGAGGGCGTCGGTTCAATAGCGCGATGTGGTTTCTTATAGTTAACATGGTTGCACTAACGGTGGTTGTCTTTATAAACAACTATCTTATATATAGAAACTTCCATTTGGTGTTTGCAACGCAACCAAGATACCTACTCACCGTTATACCGATTGCACTTATTGTTGCAGTTTCAGCTTCAGCGTACGTATTTAGAAGGTTCTCGGCCACTGCTAAATTCGCTGGGTTAGTCACAATGCTTCTATTGTTGACGCAGGGCGGCGGAGTCATTACACACATCGTCAAAAGCGATACATCGTGGTACTGGAACAATAGTGTAGTAACAAGTGCGAATACGCACGCCAAAAAAATATTGGCTCCACTGGTAAAAGAAAATTAATCTTTACGCGCTATTGGTTTTAGTAGTGCATTGTAGCGTCGCTTCGCAATACTATTCCAAGAAAATTGCTCTGATAATTTCAGTGCTGCAGCGTTCAGTGAGGCAAGCGATTTTTTATCGAGTGCAAGCACTTTGTCTATGCCATCACGAAGGCTGTCTTTATCGCCAGATTTAACGACAATCGCGTTTTTGCCATCATCTACAATTTCGTGAGCTCCGGTGGCATCGCTAATAACCATCGGCTTTCCGTACATGAGTCCTTCCATGAAGACGACTGGTAGCCCCTCAGACTGATCTTTAATGGTGACTGATGGTATAACACAAGCAGTTGAAAGTTTCAGTAGGCCGTATCGGTCATTACCAGTCATAAAGCCTGTAAATATAACGCTGTTTTCTACGCCTTTTTCTTTGGTCAATGCTTCAAGTTTCGCTCTGTCTTGACCATCGCCCACGATTACTAATCGAAGCGTGTCATCGGCATTGTTCAGCTCGCTGAAGGCTTCTATGAGTGTATCCACACCCTTTCTGTCTACCAGGCGTCCAATGAAGTAGAGCACATGTTTACCTTTTAGTTTGTAGGTTTTCTCAACTCGTTTCACTAGAGTAGCATCTACCTCGACCTTGTTTGTACCATACGGCACCATCGTGACTTTACTCAAAATATCGTCCTTGTTTTCTGGTGTTGCAAAGTACAGCAGCTTATCAAGTGTTTGCTGTGAAGGAACTGTGTAGGAAACAGCTTGTTTGCACACCCATGCAACTATTTTCTTCGAAAACGGCACCACCTTTAGCACAATTGCATCAGAAGCTTGCGTGTCAAAAACAAGCGGTGTGCCAGTCAGTTTTGCGGCGACTGCACCGGTCAGTGCTTGTGGGGTAAACCAGTGTGCGTACAGTACATCTGGTTTCGTTTTACGAATTAGACGAAGCGTGGCAAAAAATTGTGCAATAAACAAGCCAGGTAGTTGAAGATATAGCAGTTTATTTTTTTTCAGAGCAGGCTGAATGCCTTTACCGGTCAACGTTTCCCAGCGAAACGGCCAAAAGTAGTGAAAACGATATTCATCATAATGCTCAAGTTTCTGATATGATTTTGTATTGCCGTAGCCATTATGCGGCGCCAGAATGTCTATGTGTAGGTGTGGGTACAACCTCTTCATGGAAATAGCCTCGTCTTTTACAAAGGCGGGCACGGGGTCATCGTCAGACGCGGGCATGGTAGACGTAGTAAACAGTACACGCATAGGCTTGTGGCTCATTTCTTTGACCATTCCTTCCAAGGTACTTTTTTACCAGTTAGCTTCTCGAACAATTCTATGTCAGGCCTAAAGTAGTCTACTAGTTTTTCATATGTCTTGGTTTCTGTATCTAGCTTCTCATTATCGGGCGAGGTATTCCACAAGTTGAGGGAGTACTCGATACGCCGGCGAATGCCTTGGGGAGTATAATTCTGCCACACAGTTTTTACAAATGGTATTTGAAAAATAAAGCCGGGGGTCAAAAAACGAACACGCGGCTTACTACCACCTTTGCGTGAAACAACTTCCGTCGTCTCTGGCGTATATGTATCATCAACCCCAATAAATTTGAAAAATGTTTTAAGTAGGATTTCTGGTGAGTTTTGTAATTCATCGGTGGTAAAGACAAGAATATTTTTTTTAGGAAATAATTCGTAGTAGCGAGCGAGAATGTGCCCGTACCGGCTAAACCCAACGTAGTCACTATCGGGCTCGCTGTAGCCAGGAATCTGGGCGTCGCCTTTCATGTTTGCTTCGGCGGCTTCTTCAAAACTGCGGCTGTCATACCCACGTTTTTTTAACATACGATAGTGCGAGAACGCGCGCTTAACGGGATGTCTGACTAAGACGATAAGTTTCACATTCGGAGAATCTTTATAAATACGCTCTGCTACCGCATCAGAAGATACGCTGCCTTCACCAATCATATATTGCGGTGTGACAGTGCCCGTCTTTTTACCTTTTGTCTGTGTGAAATAGGTTTTTAGATACCAGTCGATACCCTTGCCATACACCCTGTCATCGCTAAAAAACGGCGCTTCTTTTGTTGAGGGTAGTGATACTTCCGGGTGATCTTTAATCAATTCGTAAAGTGTTGTAGTGGCCGATTTCGCTGCACCGATGCATATGAAATCAAGCGTTGGTTTTTTCTGACTTGTCATAGATACATCCAATTATATCAAAGATGTTAGTTGTAGCGCGTTAGTGTCCTAATGAAGATAAGACTAATAGCCCCACTGACGAGAGCAATAACAACGCGTAATAAAATGGATACAGCAAGAGACACAACTGGTGAGACACCTATGATGCTCGCGCTAAATACAATCATCCCTTCACGAATGCCAAGCCCGGCGGGGGTTACGGAAAGTATAATAGCAAGATTTGTCATGCCAGCAATAAAAATTGCTTCCAAGACAGTGATATTAGTACCAAGTGAGAAATAGAGAAGATAAATTATTACTCCTGAGATGATAGTCAGGGATACCATCCAAAAAGCCATCCTTTGAAACATTTTAGGATGCGAACGAACATGACCGTATTCTGTGACAAGGTTGCGCAGATGCCCGAGTGCTTTTATGTTCAGCTTGCTCCGAAAAAAATCAATCATACGCTCTATCGTTCGCGTTGGTAAAAACAGTGCCAACACCAACACTCCACCTGCAATCAAAATCGTGACAATGCTGCCTATTTTATTGACGCCACCAGATATAACGATAAACATACCAATAGCAAGGAGACAAGAAATCAAAATTTGTAAAACATTTGCAACCGCAAAGCTTGAAGAGAATTTCGTATAAGAAACACCGTATTTCTTTTTAAAATACACCGCGCGCATCGTAGCACCAGCATAGTTGGTGGCAACCTGGTTAAGAAAACGATTGGCTGCGGCCAGTGCAAATACCTCTTTGCGCGAAGGCTTTATACCATGAGGCTCCATAGTTATCTCGTTAACCATACCCGCAGAGTACAAACTTAGTATGGTTATTGGCACCGAAAGCAGGAGAATCCATGGGTGAATGATGCGTAAGCTGGAGAAATCGTCCCAATTTTTTGCAACAAACCATCCAAGTAGGCCCAATACCAAGACTGTTAAAACGATTCGAACTAGGGTTTTTGGATGTTTCATAGTGCTACAGTAATTGTAGCACTGAATAGGGGCAGTGCTCTGGTATAATAGTAAGAGTTAAACTGACCGTATGTGGAGGAAAAATAGGCGATGAGTCTTTTAGTGTCTGAAAAGCAAAAAACTGAATATAAAGCTAAGAGTGCTGATTATAAAAGCTGGAACCTAACACCACGCCAAGTGTGTGACACCGAGATGCTTTTAAATGGCGCCTTCGCGCCGCTAGACGGTTTCATGAACCAAAAAGATTACGATAGTGTGTGTAAAGACATGCGCTTGGCCGATGGCACATTATGGCCAATGCCGATCACTCTGGATGCCGATGAAGATTTTGCTAAAAGCTTGAAGAAGGGCGAGAAAGTAGCCTTGCGCGACCAAGAAGGTGTAGTGCTAGCAATTCTGACGGTTGGTGACGTTTGGAAACCAAACAAAAGCAAGGAAGCCGAGCAAGTGTTCGGCAAAGATGACAAAGCACATCCGGCAGTCAGCTATCTGCACGACTTTGCTGGTGAATACTATGTTGGCGGAACGCTCGAGGGTCTAGAGCTGCCTTCTTACTACGACTTCAATGAAATCCGTCTGACACCCGCGGAACTAAAAGAGCACTTCAAAAAAATGGGTTGGACAAAAATTGTTGCGTTCCAAACGCGTAATCCAATGCACCGAAATCACGCAGAAGCTGTGTTGCAGTCAGCTAAAAAGGCAGAAGCTGCCGTATTGATTCACCCAGTCGTTGGTATGACTAAACCAGGCGATGTCGATCACTATACCCGTGTGCGTGTATATAAAGAGGTGGTGAAACGCTTCCCGGCTTCAACCGCTATGATCTCCCTGCTTCCACTCGCTATGCGTATGGGAGGCCCGCGTGAAGCAGTCTGGCATGCGATAATACGCAAAAACTACGGCGTAACACACTTTATTGTTGGCCGCGACCACGCTGGTCCTGGTGCTGACTCAGAAGGTAATGATTTCTACGACCCAATGGCAGCCATGGCTATGGCGCGAGAATACGCTGAAGAAATTGGCATTGAAATTGTCGAAGCAGGCTTCCTGGTGTACGTAAAAGAACTCGATAAATACATGGATGTAAACGAAGTACCAGAAGGTATGGAAGTGATGAAGCTATCAGGTACGCAGCTTCGCGCACGCCTGGCTGATGGTCGTGAACTACCGGAGTGGTTTACCTACCCAGAGGTTGCGAAAGAACTTCGTCGAACCTACAAACCTCGCCATCAACAAGGCTTCACCGTTTTCTTTACAGGCCTGTCTGGCTCTGGCAAGTCAACTATTGCCAACGCTTTAATGGTAAAAATGATGGAACAGGGTGGACGCTCAGTAACATTACTTGACGGCGATGTGGTGCGAAAAAATCTTTCAAGCGAACTAGGCTTTTCGAAAGAACACCGCGACCTAAACGTAAAGCGCATTGGCTATGTAGCAGCTGAGATTTCTAAGCACGGCGGTATCGCTATATGCGCACCGATTGCCCCATATGATAATGTTCGGAAGGAAGTCCGCAGCATGGTACGCGGCAACGGTGGTAATTTCTTGCTAGTACACGTCGCAACCCCGCTTGATGTCTGCGAAGGTCGTGATCGTAAGGGCTTATACGCAGCAGCACGTGCTGGCAAAATCAAAGAGTTCACCGGTATCTCTGACCCATATGAAGAACCAACTGATGCAGAAATTGTGCTCAACACCGTCGAAAATACACCAGAAGAACTCGCAAACCAAATATTGCTACACCTTGAAAAAGAAGAGTTCGTTCGGGGTGATCAGTGAGCCGAGAAGAGCTACTAGACCAGCTGGTCATCATTGCTAAAGCTGCCGGCGAAGCCATACGAGAAGTCTATAACTCTGACGATTTTGCGGTTGAAGAAAAACAAGACGATGATTTTGTTTCACCACTTACAAAAGCCGACAAACAGGCAAGCGAAATAATCGTTACGAAGCTTGGTGAAATAAGCCAGCTGCCAATTGTGTCTGAAGAAAATACCGTTCGCCAAGCAGATGATACCTATTGGTTAGTTGACCCGCTCGATGGAACGAAAGAGTTTATCAAGCGAGGCGGTGATTTTACGGTTAATATTGCCCTGATAGAAAACAACACTCCGACCATGGGTGTGGTATATGCACCTGTTCCAAATGTAACTTATACGGGCGATGTTGAAGCGGGCAAGGCATTCAAAGAAACAGCCGAGGGTAAAAAAGAAATTCAGTCTGAGGCTGATACGACTAATCCAGTCGTTGTTGCAAGCAAGTCACATCGCAACCAAGAAACCGAAGATTTTCTGGCGACACTGCCAGCTCACCAAGCAAAATCAATAGGTTCTTCATTGAAGCTTTGTTTGGTAGCTGAGGGAGAAGCAATGCTATATCCTCGGCTTGGCCCAACGAGTCTATGGGACACGGCAGCAGCAGATGCCGTGGTGCGGGCAGCGGGCGGCATGACGACTACGCTGAGCGGCGAGCCACTTGCCTACGATATAAACAAGGAAATATTAAATCCATTTTTCGTGGTCGCAAGTAAAAACAACGTCCTGCAGTGGAATAAAAGTGAGTAACTCGAGCCAAGCGGCCAGAAAACGACACATCGTAAAAGCGCTAACGTGGCGTGTTGTCGGCAGTCTCGATACGATGATGCTCGGCTGGATTTTTAGCGGCAACCCACTGACGGGCCTAAAGATTGGCCTCGCGGAAACTGTAACGAAAATAATACTCTATTATATTCATGAACGTGTCTGGTTCAGGGCAGACTATAGTAAGCATCCGCTGCTACGTTCAAGTCGCCGCCGCCACTTACTAAAAACCGTCAGCTGGCGAGTTGTTGGCACTATCGATACAATGATTTTAGCGTGGATTATATCGGGCGACCCAATGGTTGGTTTGAAAGTCGGAGCAACCGAAGTGCTGACAAAAATGGCGCTCTACTACTTCCACGAACGCGCATGGCATAAGAGCAAATTCGGGCTGAAAAAACAGCCCGACGAGATTGAAGAAATCTTTAACTAATCCTTCTTTTTGTATTGTATTTCTTTTACACGCTCTTCGAGGTCTTCAAGCAATACTCGGTTTGTCTTCAATAAGTCGGCAATAACAAGTAGCGCAAATGAAAGCATCGCGCCCAGTAGCATGGCGGTACCGAAAATTAGTGATTGCACGTGCCCGGCACTATCACCAGTCAGGTAAAAGTAGAAGTAGCGTAAGAATGGCACGGCAGCGGCAATAGAGAAGATAACACCGAGTGTGACAAAAATAGCGTGAGGCTTGTACATCACAAAGTTACGCAGGATTGCTTGGCCAGATTTTGCCATGTGCTGCCAGATATTAGTAAACAAACGTGAGTCACGAGTTTTCTTGTTGGTAGTAATGGGGATACTAACAATATTGAGTTGCTTTGTACCAGATTGAATAATTGTTTCCATAGCATAACTAAACTGCGTAACAATATTGAGGCGGTACAGCGAGTAGCGTGAATAGGCTCGGAATCCACTTGGAGCATCAGGCAGGTCGGTGCCTCCCGCCTTATTCACGGTCCAGCTGCCAAATCGCTGCATTATTTTCTTGAAGGTTGAGAACTCTTTTATGGTCTTTGTTTGTCGGTCGCCAATAACGATATCGGCTTCGCCATCAACAATGGGCTTTATAAGATCAGCGATACGGTCTTGCGGGTACTGGTTGTCGCCATCGGTATTAACCACAATATCAGCGCCGTGTTTCAGAGCATAATCCACGCCATCGCGGAAGCTTCGTGCCAGACCCATAGTTTTTCGGTGATGAACAAAATGCCGTACGCCTAGTTTTTTGGCAACTTCTACGGTCTTATCAGTACATCCGTCATCAACGATTAGCCATTCAACCTCATCAACGTAGGGAAGCTTTTTAGGCATAGTTTTAAAGACGAGCGGCAACGTCTCCTCTTCGTTCAGGCACGGAATTTGTATAAAAACTTTCATTCACTCTCCACAGTTATATCTTTACCATTATAGCACTAGGCTTTAGCCATTATGGCCAACTCCAATATATTCTAAACCAGCAGCCTTGGCTTCGGTTACATCGTATTGATTCACGGCGTCTAGCAGTAAACTACCGTTCATGTGTCTTTTGAAAGACGCGGCAGGGTAGTTGAGTATTTCATTCCACTCTGTAGCGATCACTGCTGCATCGACATCCTTTATTGCTTCTTCAATTGTTTCTACTTGGTGAACACCCTTACGCAGATCCGCTGCGGCTTCTTCGTTTGCACGGGGGTCATACGCAACTACATTTGCCCCAACCTTCTCTAGCGTATTAGCAATAGCGATGCCGGGTGATTTACGTACATCGCTAGTACCAGCCTTGAAAGCTAGACCCAACACGGCGACTCGCTTGTTTTCTAGCTGGCCGTCAATCGTATTCTGCAATTTATCAACTACGTATTCAGGCATCATCACGTTTTGTTTCTGTGCAGCCTGCATGATTTCAAGGTCTACACCGTATTCCAGACCGCTTGAGATCAGCCCACTAACATCTTTCGGGAAACAGCCGCCTCCGTAACCGCGACCGGCATTGAAGAACGCCCGGCCAATACGATTGTCGGCACCGACTGCGTCCATTACTTCTACTACATCTGCGCCAGCTTTGTCTGCGAGCATTGCTATAGAGTTTGCGAAAGAAATTTTTAATGCCAAAAACGCGTTCGAGGTTACCTTTATAAGCTCGGCGCTGTTTAGGCTGGTTGCAATGTACTGGTCGCCACGCGCACCGTTAGGGATTTTTGCAACGTGGGCAATATGATCACGAAAGCGTTCGAGAGCAAAATAAATATCTAGCACCGTATCAACAGCATGTTTGTTGTCTCCGCCTACTACCACACGGTCGAAGTACAGTGTGTCGTAGACGGCTGTGCCTTCACGCAGAAACTCTGGGTTCGAAACGTAATCGATAGACACATTTTTTTCCTTGAATAGATCAATTACCTTTAAGCCTGTGCCAACAGGTACGGTACTTTTTTGCACATAGACAGCACCTTTTTTAGCATGCTTTGCAGTCTCTTCAGCCGCGCTAAACACATATGAAAGGTTCGAACTCCCGTCTGGATTATCCGGAGTGCCAACACAAGAAAAAATAACATCGCTTTGTGGCACAGAGTCCTTGTACGAATTAGTAGGAATCAAGTCGCCCGCGTCGATAGCCATTTTAATAATTGGGTCTAAACCTTCTTCGTAAAAGAAAGAGCGGCCTTTTTTAATTACGTCCAGTCGCTCTTTATTTGGTTCAATCAAATACACTTTGTAGCCACAGTGCGCAAACAGAGCGGCGCTGGTAAGGCCAACATAGCCGGCACCAAGTACGGTAATTGTTTTGCCAAAATCATTCGACATTCAGCAGGTACTCCCCATAGCCTGATTTACGTAGTGGCTCTGCCAAGTCATTCAACTGGTCTTTGCTAATCAACCCCTCGCGGTAGGCAACTTCTTCAGGACTACCAATAATTAGCCCAGTTCGTTTTTGAATCACGCGAATGTAATCTGACGCGTCGTGCAAGGAACCAATCGTGCCTGTGTCAAGCCACGCGTCACCACGGTCGAGCGTCTGAACATTTAGTTTACCTCGTCGTAAGTATTCTTCATTGACATCAGTAATTTCCAGCTCACCTCGATCGCTTGGCTTTAGCCCCTTAGCGATTTCAATCACGTCGTTGTCATAGAAATACAGCCCAACCACTGCAAAGTTCGAACGTGGATGCTGTGGCTTTTCAACAATCGAGATCGCTCGATGCTTTTCATCAAACTCTACAACACCATAGCGTTCTGGGTCTGACACCTCATAGGCAAATACTGTTGCGCCGTCATCTTTTACGCATTTTTTCAGTGACACGCCTAAGTCGCTACCATGGAAGATGTTATCACCGAGTACTAGCGCAACGCTGTCTTTGCCAATGAATTTCTCGCCAATAATGAATGCTTGCGCAAGGCCATCGGGTGATGGCTGTACTTCATATGAAAGCGTTAAACCCCATTTCGATCCATCGCCCAGCAATCGTCGAAACATGTCGTTTTCCTCGGGCGTGGTAATAATCAAGATATCATTAATGCCCGCCAACATTAACGTACTCAGCGGGTAGTAGATCATTGGCTTGTCATAAATCGGCATCAATTGTTTTGAAATGCCATGGGTAATCGGCCAAAGCCGAGAACCAGATCCACCTGCTAATATAATTCCTTTCATTATGCTAACTCCTTTTTCACATATTGTTCTAATGCTGTCGTCCAATCATTGCTGGTAAAGCCAGTTTCGTGAATTTTGCTGAGTGACATATTGCTTCCCAATGGGCGGGGTGCGATATTTTCTTTCCCAGCAAAATATTCTTCGGTTGATGTATCGGTCACGGTTAATTCGTCGTGGCCAGCTAGGCTGAAGATCCGCCGGGTAATCTGCGCCCAACTCTCGAGCGGTCCATCGTTGGTGACATTATAGGTGCCCGTGGCTGCGTTTGATGAAAGCAGATGATCAATCGCACGCACCAGTTCGTCGGTAAAGGTGAGGCGACCGATTTGGTCGGACACGACGGTAGGTGAGATACCTTTTTCGGCTAGGCCTAGCATGGTGCGCACGAAGTTTTTGCCTTCGCCAATCACCCAGGTCGTACGTAAAATATAGTAAGAATCGAGCTGCTGCACCAACAAGTCGCCAGCTGCTTTCGAGTCACCATAGACGTTCAGCGGGCTAAAATCTTCCGTTTCAAGGTGCACCTCGGCGGTGCCGTCAAATACATAGTCACTCGAGATGTGTACTAGCGTCATGTTGTGAGCCTGGCAGGCCTTTACAAGGTAGCCGACTGCCGTGGCATTTACTTTCCAGGCAGCCACGCGACCTTCCGGTGTTTCAGCGCCATCTACGTTGGTAAACGCCGCTGCATTGAGTACTGTTGTAATGCCAGACCAATCGAAATTGGCGACGGATTCTTCACTAGTAATATCAAGCTCGTTGATGTCAGCAAACTGTGCGCCTGGGTACTGCGCGCGTAGGGCAGTGCCCAGTTGCCCATTAGCTCCTACTATAAATATCGAAGAATCGTCCATTAGACCTCCATTGGAATTACGTCACCAAGCATCGGGTGCCCAGCATCTTTTTCTGAAATAATTGCTTTGTCTTTGGCAATTGGCCACTGTATATTTACCGTCTCATCAAACAAATTCACGAAGGTGTATTTTGCCTCGGGCGACCAATGCTCGTTTACTAGGTAGGTGTAGGCCACATTCGGTTCGAGTGTTTGGTAACCATTGGCAACACCACGAGGCACGTAAATGCCAACTTCTGGAGTGATTTCAATACTAAAGGTTGCACCAAATGAGTCGCCTTTTCGCAAATCGACCCACGCGCCAAATACCGAGCCGTTTGCCACTGAAATATACTTTTCCCACGGTTCGGCGTGCAGGCCTCTCGTGGTGCCTGTATCGGCGTTGAAACTGATGTTGTTTTGCACTACATCAAGCTTTGGCAGTCCAAGAGCCTCCATTTTTTCTTTTTGATAGTTCTCTTTAAACCATCCACGGTTGTCGCCGTGTACGGGCAAGCGCAACACAAAAAGTCCCGGAATAGGGGTAGGTTCTATTGCTAAATCGGCCATCAGCAGCATTCCTCCATCTAGAACTATTATAGCAAAAGATATCGGGGTAGACAGCTCGTTTTCGTCCTTTTGGACTCATCAGTACAATTACACAATTGTAGAACGACTGTTCCGACACACGGAGCAGTCGAAGGGTGCTTCACGTGTATCGGTACCGCTTGAGGCGCGGGTAGCCTTCGGTGTGACCCATGGAATGGTCGTTCTCTCCGCCTGGTTGACGAAGATCGATGCCACCGCGAAGCATCGAGCTGGCCGACGTCAGAAGGCCGTGGGGTAGTTCCGCCGGACCCACGCGAGCAGGTCGAAGGCGGCCGCCTTGGCCAGGCTGTCGCGGCTCACCGTGACCTCCCAGATCGACATGATGCGGTCGTCGGGGTTGGCCTCGAACTCGGCCAGCTTCGCGTCCGTCATCTCGAACGCGAAGTTCGCGACGCCCTCGTCGCTGTCGAGCAGCACGCTGGTGGCCCGGTTGATGGCCGTCCGTGCCACGCTGGTCTCGAAGTGCTCGCCGGGCTTCACACCGCTGCTCTCCTCGGAGAGCTCGCGGTCGGCACCCGCCTTGCGCGCCTCCCCCTGGTTGGAGAAGCCGCCCTTGACCTCGAGCCAGCTCAGGTCGGGCTGACCGTTGTCGTCGAGGATGGTCTTGCGGGGGCGACCCCACAGGACCACCATGATGTCGATGACCTTGGTGTGGTCGTCGTTCCAGACGAGGCTGAACGGCAGGCTGGTGTTGCCGCCACCGCCGTTCTCGTGCTGGAAGGGCGCGACGTACTGGAAGGCGCCGGCGTCCATCCAGGCGAAGATCGTCCAGATGTTGAACCTCGGGTCGCCGTTGTACAGCACGAGCGCACCATCGGGCGTCCGCATCAGCACGTGCTGCTGCTCGTCGGCGTCGGCGGGGTAGGCCTTCGCCATGAACATCCCCTCGGGGATGTCCGGCAGGACGAAGCCCTCCGGTACGCCAGCCGGGACAGCGATCACGGGCAGGGTGGTGGAATTGGACATGAAAGGTACTCCTTCGAACATGAGCCTCGGGGTTGAGACTATTGTATATTATAGCAAAAAGTATAAAAAAGTCAATAGTCTGGGACTTGTTTTATGGGGGTAGACCTGACATAATCTCTAGCATATGTCTGACCAAAACCAAACACTCACTGAACAAGAAATCCAAAACGTTGCAGATATGCTGGCACGCTTGCCGCGGGGCTACCTGCCGCAGCCTATTTTTTGGGCGGTTGCAAGGTTGGTAACGATGCCTTGTATGGAAGTCGCACCTCTACGAATAGTCAACGGCCAGCTTGAAATTTATCTAACACAACGCCCCGAAAATGACCCACATTGGCCGAACGGCTGGCATATTCCCGGTACAATTATTCGTTCTTCGGACGAAGAAGGCAGCCTTAAGACCGGGATTGAGCGTGTACTGAAAGATGAACTAGAAGGGCTGCGTTGTGTGTCTGAACCAGCTTTTGTCACTATGAAATTTTGGGATGTAACTAGAGGTCGCGAACTCGATCTAGTACATTATGTACTCGTGGAGACTACTGACGAGACGAAACTCGACGGTAAATTTTTCTCAGTCGAAAATCTGCCAGAATCTACCTTAGAACACCACAAAATAATGATTCCAGAAATAGCCACGGCCTACAGGGCAACTTTGTAGCTGCATCGCGCTATTACACTGACATTTCATAGGGGAATTCATCTTCGATTGTACCCGGTGCGTCTGCCATGACAAGCAGCGTGCTGTCGCCGTCGTCCAGTGGTAATACCGCATGTGCGACACCTACGGGCACGACCACTGTTTCTTCTAGTGCTTCACCAGCATCACCACGTGCATCTGAGTGTAGTGTGCAAGTAACTTGTTGTTTGGTTTCCCTATCTTCTAACACAACCAAAAAGTTGCCTTGTGCTGCACTCATCAATTCGTTTTTCTCCTCATGCCAGTGACGGCCGGCTGGCTCGGCGTCTACACCGGGCTGCTTACTAAAACGAACCAGATAGCTATATCTTACTTCGAAGTCTTCGGCCATTGGCATACGGCTATCCCACGCAACACCCAGCGTGCGCGATGGCTTTTCTGGGTTTTCACGGCGTGTTCGAACAAGGAGTTTTCCAAGCTCAATACCATTTAAAGTTACCAGGGGTATTTCTGTTGTTACCACTGAGAACTCATTCATTGGGTCAGCGTCTATAAAGGTAGGCACTTCACTCATGTCTTATTGTCCTTGCTTGGCGTAGGCGGCTTCGACCGCCTCTTTTTGTGCCTGCCACCAGTCGGTGTGTTCCTTGTACCAATCAATCGTTTGCTGCAAGCCATCACGCATGCCGGTTTGGTTGTCGGTAAAGCGTGGTTTCCAGCCGAGTTCTTGGCGTAGTTTGGTAGAATCCATTGCGTATCGTAGGTCGTGGCCTGGACGGTCGTTTACATGTTCATACCAGTCACTGCCTTTGCCCATCAGTTCACAAATCAGCTCTATCACCATTTTGTTGTTCACGTGGTCGTTGTCGGCGCCGATGATATAGGTTTCACCCATCACGCCTTTGTCGAGAATCAAGTGAACTGCTTCGTTGTGATCGTCAACGTGAATCCAGTCACGGACTTGCTCGCCCGTGCCATAGAGTTTCGGTTTGATGTCGCTAAGAATATTGGTAATTTGGCGCGGAATGAATTTTTCAATGTGCTGGTAGGGGCCGTAATTGTTTGAACAATTTGAAATAGTGGCTTGTACGCCAAAGCTTCGTACCCAGGCGCGCACCAGGTGGTCGGAACCAGCCTTGGTAGAGCTGTATGGGCTTGATGGGTTGTAGGCGGTGTTTTCAGTAAAACGATTTGGGTCGTCGAGCTCAAGGTCTCCGAATACTTCGTCGGTGCTAATGTGGTGCAGCCGCTTGCCATGTTTTCGTACGGCCTCGAGGATGGTATAGGTGCCTACGATGTTGGTTTCAACAAATGGCCACGGTTCACGTAGGGAATTGTCGTTGTGGCTTTCAGCCGCAAAATGCACCACTATGTCGCAGTCGGCCACTAATTTATCCATGAGTTCTTTATCACAAATATCGCCCTGTACGAACTCGATCTTGTCCATGATCGACTCAAGGTTGGCTTTGTTGCCAGCATACGTAAGTTTGTCGATTACAGTAACGGCATATTCTGGTCGGTGTTGTAGTGTGTAGTGTACGAAGTTCGCGCCGATGAACCCCGCACCACCGGTAACAAGTAGTTTAGTCATACTACTATTATAGCGTGAAAATGCCCACGTCTGTATACTATTAGGTATATGATGAACTTCAAAAAAAGAAAGAGTTCAAAATGTGCGGCATAGTTGGCTATGTCGGACCAAAAAAAGCCCAGGAAGTATTGTTAGAGGGACTAAAACGACTTGAATATCGGGGGTATGATTCAGCCGGCATCGTAACGGTCAGCAGTGGTATCACACAGCTTCGAGCGAAGGGCAAGGTGGCTGAACTCGAGCAGAAAATAACGGATGATAATACTAATGACGGTGTAGGGATTGGGCATACGCGCTGGGCTACGCACGGCGAACCAAGTGAACGTAATGCGCACCCTCACCACGTTGGCGATGTGTATTTGGTACATAACGGCATAATTGAAAATTATAAAGAACTAAAACAGCAACTGGCGGAGTATGAATTTGTGAGCGACACCGACACCGAGGTTTTGGCGGCGTTGATTGATAGTTTGTACAAGCGTGAAGACGTAAAGCTAGAAAACGCGGTGACTCAAGCGCTAAAACTGGTAGAGGGTACCTATGGTATAGCTGCACTGAGTCCAAAAGAGCCACATAAAGTGGTGGTAGCGCGAAAAGGTAGCCCGTTAATTGTGGGCGTGGGTGACGGCGAAACTCTTGTCGCCAGTGATGCAGCCGCGTTGATTGCGCATACTGATAACGCGATTTACCTGAAGGACGGTGAACTAGCCGTGTGCACGGCGGGTAATGTAGAGGTAATGAATCTTGATGAGCAGCCGGTCAGCGCGATTGTAGAAAAAATTGAAACCAACCTTGAAGCAATTGAAAAACAAGGCTATGATCACTTCTTAATCAAAGAAATTATGGAACAGCCAGACACGCTTCGCTCGACATTAAGTGGACGAGTAGTAAAAGAGCAAGGCCTGCTACGCTTAGGCGGCCTTAACATGAACGAAGAAGAACTGCGAGCGGTCAAGAACATTTTTATAGTGGCATGTGGCACGGCCAGCTATGCAGGTCAGCTAGCTAGCTATTATATTGAACAGTTTTGCGATGATGTGACTATCCGTAACGAAGTGGCATCTGAACTTCGTTACCGTTCGTTTAATGTGCCCGAAAATTCTATCGCTATTTTCGTATCACAGTCTGGCGAAACGGCCGATACGCGGGCTTGCCTGCAAGAAATGAAATCGCGCGGCGTGCGCTGCTTGGGAATCGTGAACGCCGTGGGTAGCACGATTGCTCGTGAAGTAGACGGTGGCGTGTATGTGCACGCTGGGCCAGAGATTTCGGTGGCGAGCACCAAAGCATTTACGTCGCAAGTTTCTGCGCTGGTGCTAGTGGGCCTGGTGATGGCGCAGGCAAAAGGCGTCGACCAAGAGCTTGTGAATCAATATATAGACGAGTTTGATGCGTTGCCAGACGAACTAGAAAAAACACTAGCGAGACATGAAGAATTTCAAGCGATCGCCAAGAAATATGAGCGCTACGACAATGCAATATATATGGGACGCGACACCATGTTCCCTGTCGCACTTGAAGGCGCATTGAAACTAAAAGAAACCAGCTATATTCATACTGAAGGTCAGGCAGCGGGTGAGCTAAAACATGGCTCAATTGCGCTGGTAGACGATAGGTTTTTTGAAGTTGCATTTATAGACGAGCATCGCCTTTTTGAAAAAACAATGAGCAATGTGATAGAGGTAAATGCTCGTGGCGGGCATGTGCTCGCAATAACGAATAGTCCGCGTGACATCGATGCCGAAACTGTTGTGCGGGTTGAAAGCCAACTTCAACTGCTTACACCACTGGTGCTAAATGTAGTTTCTCAGCTATTCGCGTATTATATTGCTGTAGCTCGCGGCAATGACGTTGACCAGCCACGAAACCTAGCAAAAAGTGTCACAGTCGAATAATTTACTTGGCACCTTGCCGACGAATCACAACGCCAATTGTTTTAAATAAGATTTTGATATCGAGCCAGAAGCTCCAGTTTTGTGCGTAGTACAGTTCAAGCTCGATACGCTCATCAAAGCTAAGTTCACTACGCCCAGACACTTGCCATAGACCTGTGACGCCAGAGCGTACGCTGTGAAGCAGCGCCGCGCGACCTTTGTCGAACTTTACCTCTTGCGGCAATATAGGGCGAGGTCCAACTAGGCTTAGCTCACCGCGCAACACGTTAAATAGTTGCGGTAGTTCATCAAGCGATGTATCACGCAGAAACTTTCCAAAACGGGTCACGCGCGGATCGTTGGCCACTTTTCTGTTTGCTTCGTATTCGAGTGCCAGGTCTTCACGACCCATGGCGCGGAACTCTTCGGCTGCGTCAGCCTTGCCGTATGCCGGATTCATTGTGCGGAATTTAAATAAACTAATTGGGTCTGAGAACCGGCTTAGACGCTTTGATACGTAAAAGACAGGGCCTGGGTTCAGTACAAGTTGTAGCAGCACTATCAGCAGGTAGACAGGCGACAGAATGACAATTAATAAAAATGATACTAGTGTGTCAAAAATACGTTTTACAATTTCCCCCCAACCCGTGAGGGGTGTTTGGTAAACGGTGATCATAGGGTAGCCTAGGAAGACGTCAACGGTGTTTTTTCCGGCGTAAAATTCTGGTTCGCCAGGTATAAAATTGTACTGAATATGACGAAGCTGAGCCGCTGTTAATATGCGCTGGTTGCGTACCTCGCTGTCGTACAGATCAGTTTGAATAATCGTGCCGATGCGAAGTTCATCAATGCTGGCAAGTGCAGCGTCTGCATTAGAAAAATGCTCTGCTCCTAAATCATCTGCAAGCAATGACTTCGGGCAAGCAATGGCGACAATTTTGTAGCCGCTTTTATGCGTCTGACTGAGGCTTCTGGCGATGTCGATTGTTGCGGGTGAATTACCGATAATTAACACACGCGAGATATTATACCCAAATGAATACATAAGGGTACGAATTAGGCGCAAAAGCTCACGCTCGAGAATGAGCAGTAAGGCAGACGCGAGAAAAGCGTAGGCAACCACGAGTCGAGCGGGAAACAAAGCTTTATCAGTTACATACTCCCACCCAATGAACAGCAAAATACCAATAAACGCACCAACAATTAAACGACTCCATTCTTTCAGCCGACGGTTATATACATCTGCCGAGTACAGCCCTATAAAGGCAAAGGCGATAATCCAAAACGGCAAAATCGTTAGTACTGTATATAGGTAGTCGACGGCGAAGATAGGAGCAACCAGTGGGCGATCATCTAGTTGAACACGGGCAATATACGCTGCGCTAAATGCTGCCAGTAGCACAATAAAGTCGCTCAGAATCAGTAGCACACTGTAAAATTTAGTATTTCGCGTCGGCATTGTAGTCTGTATTATAGCATTTTCGCTATACTAGAGAGGTGTTTAAAAACGTGCGCTTACATCAAATAATAGCTGGCATATTGCTAATTGTTGCCGCCGGTGTGGTGATACATGCGCCTTTGACGGTACTCTTTGGTACATGGTTACCAGAGGCTGCGCTCATTATAAAGTCGTGGAAAGAGATATTAATACTAGCCGCAGCGGTACTTACCATTGTGATGGTTCAACAGCAGCATGCCTGGAAGCGGTTTACTACCGACAGATTGTTTCAGCTCATTTTTGCCTTTGCTATAGTACACTTTCTCAGCCTGTTTATATGGCAGGGGCTTGCGCCAGCGTTTGCGGGCCTAGCGATTGACCTTCGGTTTGTTGTGTACTTTGCACTTATATATATCTTGTTGAGTTTGTACCCACAGTACCGCGCTGCATTTATAAAAGTGTTTGGTGTTGGTGCGGTAGTGGTAATAGGCTTTACAATATTGCAACTATTCTTGCCACCTGATTCGCTGAAAATTCTTGGCTATTCGAAGCAGACAATTGCGCCATATACAACGATTGACCAGAATCCAGACTTTGTTCGCTACCAAAGTACATTGCGAGGACCGAACCCGCTAGGCGCATATATTGTAATAGTGCTTGCGGTGGTAATTGCATGGCTAGTAGACAAGCATCATCGTTTTTCAACATTAAAATTGGCAATAGTAGGACTATTAGGGCTTATTGCGCTATATGTAACCTATTCACGAAGCGCCTACCTGGGCTTATTGGTTGCGACTGCCGTTGTGCTAGGCGTACGCTATAGTCACCGTGTCCGCATGAAACATTGGATTGCACTAGGTGCAATAGCCATTGCTATAGTAGGGCTGCTAAGCGCTCTACAGTCGAATGATTTTGTTTCAAACGTTGTGCTGCATGAAGACCCAGAAGAAATGGGTCAGATAAATTCGAACGACGGGCATATCGACTCGCTTGTAGCAGGAACGGGCCGATTTATCACCGAGCCGTTTGGGGCTGGCGTTGGTAGTACAGGCTCAGCTTCATTACTGGGCAGTTCACCGCGAGGTGTCGAGAATCAGTACTTATTTGTCGCTCACGAATCTGGCTGGGTGGGGCTTGGGCTATTTGTAGCGCTATTTATCATAGTGCTACAGCGCTTATGGCAAAAGCGAGCCGATAGCCTTTGCTTGGCAGTGCTCGCTTCTGGTATAGGTTTGGCCGTAGTGGGCGTCTTTTTACCGGTCTGGACCGACGACACCGTTTCTCTGGTTTGGTGGGGTCTCGCAGCGGTAGTTTTAACCCCACCAAACGTTCGAACGTCTAGTAAATAAATCCGCCGAACGTACCTGGTTGAACAGTACGCTTGTTGTAGTTGCCGGCTTGATAATTCCAGCCCATTTCTGAAACGACGTAACTGCCGTCTGTATTTACTTTTTCAACGTACGCAACATGACCATTCATTACGGCAACGGCACCAGCTTTGGGGCTTGACCCAGTTGATTTGCCGTCTGCTTGCGCTGCGCTAATCCAGCCGTACCCAGCGTTGCCGTATACCGGAATATCTGAACGCTTTGAGTGTACGTAGTCGGTACACCACATGCCGTTACCCACGTAGTAGCTGTTTTCGTTGACTGGCGCGCTCGTATATTGTTGTGTAGTGTAGGTTTCAGTTGTGTAGGCAACTGGTGCGCCGTCAAAACGATCTGGCAACTTCTCACCGTTTTTTGGAATTCTTACTTTGTCACCCACATCAATTACATCCGGGTTAATGATGTTTTTGTTAGCGTTGAACAGCTGTACATAAGTGCGGTTGTACTTTTTTGCAATACTATCTAGAGTATCGCCAGCCTTTACTGTGACAACTACAGGCTTAGATTTTTTATTAGTCTCGGTTTTACCCGAGGTAGCGTGTGCAGATGCCGAAGGCAGTAGCACGCTAATACCTATGACGCCGAGCGCCACTATGGCTTGTTTGACTTGCATAATATTCTCCCTTATACCCGCCTCTATATGACCCCAAATTCTATTCGTGGGGGCCACCCTAGTAGACGATTGTTTTGAAATACCTGGTGCGCAGGTTTTCAAAAGATACAAAGACGAGCTTATGACATATTTGTGTGACTGTCAAAAGAAATTTAAAAAATTTTTTTAAAAACAGAGGAAAATTTGGCGTAGTAGTTTTTGCAACACAATACAAAATATAGTAAGCTCAACGCAGCTCTTGCCGCTTACGCTAATGTGTTGTATTCTATAGCCATAAGTACTAATGAATAAAGGAAAAACACTTCAATGAGAAATAAACTTATCGTTGCAGCGTTAGTCTTGGTTGGACTTGCCTCTGTAGCCTATGCTGCATTCGCACAAACGCTCACTATCAACGGAACCGGTACGGCAGCAGGTACGTGGGACGTAGCAATTACTAGTATTACGCAAACTTCAGCAACTGGTGCTACCGACAACGTAGCCCCTAGCTTTAACGCAACGTCAGCAACATTTGATGTAAACCTTGCCTACCCGGGTGCAACGGCTACGTATGACGTAGTGGTTACCAACAACGGTTCAATTCCTGCGATTCTTTCAAGCATTACCGACCTTTCAGGCACCAATGCAGCTGCTCCTACGTACATTACCTACGGCACAAGCGGTGTAACGGCAGGCTCGACTACATTAGCTGCAAGTGGTGGCACCAATACCGTTCAGGTGACAGTGACTTGGGATTCTGCATCTGCACCAGTTACGCCAAACGAAAACAAATCAGCAACTATCACGCTTGATTACGCACAAGACACCTAGGATTTAGTCTAGAAACAACACAAACAGGGAGGGGAAAGTGTCGCGATATCGACGAAACAATTCGGTTATCCGACACGTCCTCTTGCTGATAGCCATACCCCTTGCTCTTACGGGCACGGGGTATGCTCTTTTTTCGCAGCAACTTAGCATTAATGCAACAGCAGACAAACCCGCGTATTCTGCCTCGCAAAACCTGTCGATGTCCTATACGAAGTCGCTAAGCACGCAAGGCCAAAACTACATTTATACCATCGATATGACACTGCAGTACAATGGCACTGGTACGATTGAATCATGGCAAATAAAATTTGACTTGCCTTCTGGCTTTAGCCAGTTTAACTGTCCTGGAACTGTATCTTGTTCGACGAATGGCAATACCGCGAGCATTATAAACGGCTCTGGCAATGGCACTATCAATGCAGGCGGTTCGGTGAACTTTACGTTTACATTTAAAACGTCGAACCCAGCATACGTATTGCAAAATATTGACTTGAATGGAACACTCGCCAGAGTATGGCAAACTATGCCAGGCCTTACCGCAACTGCAATACCGGGGACGCGTAGTAAGCAAGGAAAATGGTACAGCTGGCCTTATACATTTACGGTTACAAACCTCTCTGGCCAAACAATTAGCGCCTGGCGAATTGTCGCTCCGTGGAGTACTAGCACGAACCGTGTAAACAGCATGGCGGGAACAGTTACGTATGTAGAATCACCTAGTGATATAACCATTGTGCGCGCTGCAACTATGACAAACGGTAGTTCATTCCAGTTTACTGGCAACTTAGGCTCCACCAACCAAAACTACGTGTTTTCTGGCTACACAGTAGAGGGTAGTTTGTAGTGCTAAGACAACTACGCCGCATACCACGAGATTCATGGCTATTAGTCGGTATTATGTTGCTTACCTCCTGCACGCTTGTCTACGCGCGTCTGAGCGGATTCGTAGAAGCGAAAACACTTCTCTTCACGATTCAGCCACTTTCGGCCATCGCCATCGCCATCGTGGCATACTTTATAGCAGCCGGCAGAGGTGACCGTGTGCGCCATAAAAGTGAAAAAGCATTGATTGTTGGAAGCATTGTTGCAATCTGGTTCGTTCTTTACTTTATGTCTGGGCTGTTAGTGACCTATGTTCACAATACCCTTGTTACCGATTTTCGGAGCATTGCGCTGAATATTTTTGCGTTTGGTGTTGGTGCTTTTGCTATAGAGTACACTCGGTATGTCACCATGCTCGTGGGCGGACGCCGAAGCGTATTACTACTAGGGTTCATTGTTGCAGTCGTATTCTCGCTGCAGCAGATGACATTAGAAAATATCAGTGATGTACAAACGGCCAGTGACGGCATTAAAACGTTAGTTGCTAACATCATACCTGCAATTGTATCGAGCTTCTTGCTCACTTTTCTGGCAGTTTCCAGCGGTTTGCCCGCAATGTTAACCTATCGGCTCGGGGTTGTAGCAGCAACCATATTGCCACCTATAATTCCGAAATACGACTGGTATTTAATCGGCGTCTCGTCGGTGTTGATGGCGATTGCAGTGTATATCGCTATAGACCGCAATGCACAAGGGCGCGAAACAACCCGTCACCATCGTTCGCGGAAGCATCCTAAGCGCGCGTACGACATTATGTTGCTCATTGTTATGGCAGGCCTGGTGTCGTTTACTACCGGCATGTTTAGCTACAAGCCATCGGTTATTCTATCGAATAGCATGAAGCCAGTGTTTAGCCGAGGATCAGTGGTGGTGGTGCAGAAGGTAGGTGACACAATGGACATCCAAAAAGGCGATATTGTACAATATAAAGCATCTGATCATTTGATAACTCACAGGGTGGTAGAAATTAATTTAGCAGACGACGGTAGCGGAGAGCGGCGATTTACGACCAAGGGTGATAACAGCCCGAGCGCTGACCCGATAGTAGTGCCAAAACAAATTGTTGGCGTCATACGCGCACAGGTGCCATACATAGGCTACCCAACGGTTTGGCTAAACGAGATAACAAGGTAACTATGGCACTAGATTTTGAAGAAGTAGATGAAGCACCACGCCGGCCGATTGGGCTAGGCATTGTTGGCGTGCTTCTTCTGATTGCTGCAGGCTATGTGTACTACGGAGTGCTGCAGCAACGGCCAGAAGCCAAGCCAGTGCCGTTTGACTATCAATACACGGTGACGCAAAAAGTTGATACCGATGTGCAGTATAACGGCAGTAGTTTTTTTGAAAATGGCGGCCCAAATGTTACGGATACAGCTTACGTGACGAATCTTACAAAGGCTATTGATGCGACGTTTCATTATAACTATAAGGCGAGCGAAGCACGTGATTTGAAGTATTCGTATGATGTAAAGGCAATCGTGAAAGGCACGTACCCACTGAAAAACGATGGTTCAAGCGTGCCGAAAGTGTGGTCAAAAGAATACGTGTTGGTGTACCCGGAAACGAAAACAACAAAGGCGAAGAACTTTTCGCTTAACCCATCAGTTACGATTCCTTTTACAGACTACGCTAAAGATATCGACGAGTTCAATAAAACGCTTGAGTTGCTACTAAACGGCGAGGTGGTGGTTAGTTTCACAGTGAGAGTGTCGGGCAATGTTGAAGGTACTGAGTTTAACGACGTAAAAGTCTCTACCATCACCGCGCCACTTGACCAGCAAATCTATCAGCTAGCGGTAAAGTACGACAAAAAGAAAACCAATCAGGTTGCAGCACCGGCTACAAAGAACTCGTGGAATATCTCTGAACACTACGAGGAAATATTGGCAGCGTCATTGGCAATAGTCGGGCTCATTCTATTGATTGTTGGCTTCCGTAAACAAATCTTCAAGTCACCATACCAGCGTGAGCTCGATCGTATTTACCGTCTGCACGATGGCATTATCATTCGTGCCAGCAAATCCGCCGACCTCACAGGCAAAAATATCGTGTCGGTAAAGACATTTGATGACATGCTAAACCTAGAGGAAGAGCTAAAGGTTCCGATAGTCGCCAGCCCCGCGGGCAATGACGGCACACGCTTTATTATCATGCGCGACGACGTGGCGTATGTATACGCACTAGGAAATGTGCTGATAGAAGATGAAACAGTAAATGAAGTAGACGCGAACGACCTAGAAGAAGCAAAAAAGCCCGTGCCAAAGAAACGTCCGCTCAACCAAGCGTCTCGACGCAAAATACAGTAGCAGGCTATACTAATCTATATGAGTAATGAACGCGCGAGTAAAAAACAGCAAGAACTCCTGAGCTTTGTGGATGGCTTTATAAAAGGCAATGGCTACGGCCCTAGCTACCGGGAAATTATGCGTGCGCTGGGCTATAAATCAGTTTCTACCGTAGCGATTCACGTGGATGGCCTGATTGCCAAAGGCTACTTGCGCCGCGGTGAAGATGGCTCAGCTCGGTCACTCGAAGTTGTGACATTGCGCGAACAGCCAACATCAGGTTTAGAAACACGCAAGCCGTTCGAGGACGAACTACAGGCATCTATCGAAGCAGCAAAACTTTCCGATGAGCAAAAAGTGCAGGTGGCAGAAACCCTGAAACTGCTTGGCTTTGAAAAATTAGCCGAAAAATTAGTTCCTCCAACAGAAACCTCTTGACTCTACCAGGGGTAGACCAGTATAATCACATGAGTATTCCGGGGTAGCGCAGCGGTAGCGCAGTTGACTGTTAATCAATTGGTCGCGGGTTCGAATCCCGCCCCCGGAGCCATGAAAAAAGCCTCTGGCCATCTGGCCAAAGGCTTTTTTCTATGTTCCGGTGCGTGATCCGAACCTGCGACGCGCCGTGAAGCGGCGCAAAGTCGCGGGGACGGGCGCCAAGACATCGCGCGCAGAAACTACCTCTTAATTTCGAGCACGATGTCTGCGCGTTGCCGTAACAACCATCCCGCCGGTACAATGTTGTTCTACAGCTCAGAATCTATCAGTTTCTTATACAACTTTTTTGCCTTCTTCATGTCAACGCTTTTCTCGTCAAGCATGGGTGGGGTCCAGCGGGTTACTGTGCCGTCTTCGCTAAATATGAACAATGTCGCAATATCATCATTTTCTTCTGCCACGTCTGTGTAATAATTGTCGCCACCGTGCTCGGCATCCTCGTTCATGTCGTAGAACACATCGACGCTGAAAAGTTCTTTTTGTTGCAGATCATAGAATTTTTTTGAATATATAACATCTTTATATTTTTCCAGAAATTCTTCCTCAATCCATTTAGAAAAGCTGTTATTTCTGTCGTAATTAAGATATGCGATGGTTCCTTTTGCTCGGATAGATTTATATAGATCTATCCTTGTTCTGCGCTTTTTCTTTCTTGCGAATAGATTGTAGATAAAAAAAGGTGAATACAACACGCCACCAAGAATCATTATCGGCACTAGCCACAGTATGACTATGAAGCCAACAACTGTACTGGAAGTATCAATGATTTTTTTCTTCATACGGTAAGTATACCACCCCGTATAACCGCGACTGTTATACTATCTGTATGAATATTAAGCAACTCAACTCGCTATTCCAAGTTATGCAAACCGCTCAACTAACCTTGCTGTCTGTGCAGGGTATACTACTAATCCAAACAGGAAACAATGAGCTAAATATACCAATTTGGTTAGCACTTGCTGTCTTGTCATTGGGCCAGGTGTTGCTGATATTTGCATTTCCAAAAAAGGTCGAGGTAGAAACGAAGACAATGGTAGATAGATCCGCCATGCTCAGATTAAGGTTGCTTGCACTAATACCGTATTCGCTGATAATAATCGGTCTTCTATTAGCAAACTAAGTTTAATAATGGCAAACAATCAACGAAAGATATGGCCCCACGCGATACTCGATTAGTGAGAGTAATATTATACAAATATGTTGTGTAGTAATCTCTGAATGTCAGATAGCTTATCAAACAATTCACTCTCGACAGAGGCTACTCTGACAAACATTATTGCACTATTCTTTGAAGCGATATTTCCCTGAAGGTCGATTTCGTGGGAATTGACAGCTACGTATCCTCCTCGAAGCAGCAGTGCGATTTGACTATTAAAGTGTTCATCAACATCGTCACTGTTTTCGACCGATAGAGCAATTATGTCTCGGCGTTCACTCATTGATTGAGGAACAGTTGTGGGATCAGTAATTCCTGCTATCATTGAGGCTGAGTCGTTGTAATCTAGAGTGAGCATGTTCATAGGGTTAGGGGACCCAACAACCTTTACCAAGAATATTCGTGCGTCTTCGGTGCTATCACCATAATAATGCGGTGCATCGGCAACGACAAAATAGCCTTCCCGCAGCATAGACTTGATACTGGCTAGATTTCTATGCCTAACCGAAGCAGAAATAAGCTCTTTTCCGGCAGCCAAAGCCACCATCTCACGGGCTCTAAGTAGCCATCTTTGTAGTCCCTTGCCGCGTGCTGAAGGATGAATCGCTGCTCCATCACAATAGGCCATATTGCTTGGTAAGCTTCTTTCGATTTGACTGTCGCCATCTTCCGGACTATTGTTGAGTATTACGCTCGCCTCACCGACTAAACTTCCAGTACCATCCCGAATACCCAATACAATACCACCATTTTCTACAACCGATACAAAACCTTCGACTGGTAAGGATTTATGTTGACCGAAGAGCTCTGCATCAAGCGCAGCAACCTCTGCTAGGTAATCCTTGCTGTCTATGTCGTAGGCTTCCATGCTATATTGTTCGTCTTCAAAGTGCCGGGCAAATTCTACACGTAGTCTCTGGTATTCAGACACCAGACCTTGTTCATAACCGGGTTTAGTCATAGCATATCCGTTCTATCCATACCATACAATTTGTTAGACAGGTGTATGCATATACTAAACTTTTTATTATCTTTTCAGCAACCATAAGAACTAAAAACTGTTGCTCTGGTATACTGCAATCATGGCTTGGAAAAAAACGACTTCTACCAAAGTTAAGCTTTCGGGAACAATTGATACTACCAGCGGAATAGTCAAAATTACATCCACGACCGAAGACCAGTGGACAGATTTTGGGTATTGGCTTGAAGCAACAAGTTTTATGGCCAAGTATGCCATGGTAGACAAAGGCTGGAGCGAGGATAAAATGAAAAAGTATGTCCAGAAATATCTAGATAAAGCCTTTACTACGTACTCAGTAATTGAGAATCAGGAAGATTTATACAAGCCAGAAAGCTAGTCAACACACGTTGTTTTTGCTTTAATTAAGTCAGAACTAAACAAAAGGCATCTAGATTATGAAGAAACAACATGGCTTTGCACACGCGGTACTAATCATCGGCATGGCCGTAGCCCTGCTGGGTGCACTTGGATTCATATTCTGGCAGAATTTTATATATCAAGAACCAGCAACCCAAGCTGAGGTTATTAAACCGAACACAACTAAGAACGAAGCCGAAGATGCCGATACTAATACTAATAAGACCTTTTCTAGCAATGAGCTGTCTTTCGAGTACCCAAGTAATTGGGTAGAGAAGAAAGATCAATACAACGATTATCCGGCTCGAATAGAAACGGACGATTTTGAACGAAATGTGGGAATGGGGCTGAAGACTGGCGCAGAATTGATAATTGATCGAACTACAGAAGATATTGCGCCACCTCAGGGAATGGGCGTTATTAATGCCGAGGAGATTCAGTTACCAGTTGGTACGGGGTATAAATATGAGATTCGTTACGAGGGCTATTGGCTTCAAGCAAAATTTGTCTCGAAGGGACCCAAGTATATCGTCACTATGCAAACAGCAGATGTACCAACTACCGACGAGAAAGCAGCGTTTGATTTAATAATAGAGACATTCGCCGTAAAATAATTTTTAACAAAATAGCAAGAAAAAGGGCATCCACATGAAAAGACAGCAAGGTTTCGCGAACGTAGCAATAACCGTCGGCATAGCAGTAGTACTAGTTGGTGCATTGGGTTTTGTGTTTTGGCAAAACTACATGAAAGAAGACTCCACGGCGTCTGAATCATCCACTCAGTCTAATACAACAGAAGAAGCAGACAAGGCAGTGCAAGCACCGATAGAAGAAGCTACGCTCGAAGCAGTCGGAAATTATACTGGTGTAGGTGCGGCAACTCGTGTATTTGATACAGGTGTCTTTGCGCACGCTGTCACTGCGTATATTGATGACCCAGCTGAAGGTAAGTTTTATGAAGGCTGGCTGGTAAATGGTAAAGACTTTTTCTCAACGGGAAAACTAAAGAAAAATGGCGATACTTACGAACTTAGCTACACTGCGTATAAAAATTACCCAGACCATAAACTGGTGGTAATTACTGAAGAAACACTTGCTGATGGGTTGGATAACAAGCCCGAGGCGCACGTACTAGAAGGCAGCTTCAAATAGGCAACACCTAACACACTACTGTGTTTATTTTTCTTATGCTTGCAAAATGTTGTTGATTGTCCAGAATGAGCATATGACAACTGCCAGATATTCACTAGAACTGACCACGCTGTTTGATAGCAGTGCAGACGTAACATTTCGTATTGAACCACCTGTCCGATTTCTTACGGAAGAAGCGAGGGTTGCGTTTGGGCAGAATATCGTGCACCTAATAGCCAGACGAGCGGGGGATGAGGCGGTACAGAGCAGTAGAGTAGAGATCACGCATGACAGTGCGGATGGCACAGCGACAATAGGCTATGCTCGCGTGCCTATTTTACGCTACGGTACAGGTGAAGAAGTATTCAAGCAGGCGGTGCTGGTTGCACTAAACGGCGAGTACCCAGACCTTTACTAGCCTCTTATGCTTGCAAATGCCTTAGCGTAGTTTCAAAATAGAGCCATGGCTATTACACCTAAGCAAGCATACGAAATACATTACAGGGAAGTTGATCCCGATGGCAAACCAGCGCCATTTGACGATCTATCAGATATGGCAGCTGATTCCGCTGGCATCGAAGCAGATTTACTAAATCAAGTCTTTACCGAAGACGAAGCGGCTGCCCGAACATTTACTGAAGAATGTTTAGTGGTTGCGGGCTTCAAGACTGATGACATTGCACGGTGGTGGGATCAATCACGGGTAGAGCTAGGCGGACAATCACCCCGAGAAGTATGGGATGCAGATCGGTTTGCAGTCATTGACCTTGCGATTACTGAAATCGGTCCAATGCAGTAAAGCTACGCAAGCGAAGAATATAACGTACTTTGCTATCATATAAATATGCAATTCTCTATTGTGAGCTACCTCGACGAACAGTCGACAAACGAAATACGAAAAATCCAGACCACGCTAAGTAAATTGACAGGCTCTACGACTTCTCTAACATCTTGGCAGCCACACATCACAGTAGGCGATGGTGTGGTGCTAAACCAGGAGAAACTAAATGAATTTCAGGCGTCACTTCAGCAGTTCGCCAAAAACATATCACCATTTAGTATACAAATTGCTGGGTTTGGTTCGAAAGATAACAGACGTGGTGGGCAAAATGAACGAACAACGCCGTACGCGCTGTATGCTGGGGTAATAGTAAACGAACAGTTATTACAAATGGTAAACCACGTGACAAATCTAACAGGCGAACACGAAACATGGTACAAAATGCCAACACCATATACTCCGCACATCACCCTGGCGTTTCGAGATTTGAACCAAGAAGGTTATCAGAAAGGTTTGCAGTATTTGAGTAGTAAAACCCTATCAATGAACGCAACCATTGACCACATTGCTTTAGTAGAGAAACAGCCAGGCTCAGACAGGGAAACGCTACGGGTGGTTTTCGGATGAAACATATTGTCGACATACTATTAGCATATAAGCTGTACAGCGGAATTATTGCGGTTGTCATATTGTTAGAGCTCGTTCGTATACCCCTTGGTACATTCAACGGCCCATCACGGCTAGACGTAGTGGCACACTTTCTATTTCCGGCAACCATTGGCCCGTTACTGGCAGTATTTTTACAAAAGATAAATTTAATAAGCGTAAAGAGTACACCTGTGTTTGTGTTTTTGGCAGTGCTACTTGGCATCTTTGTAGAGGTAGCGTGGGAAATAGTAGAATTTTTTGTGGATCTAGTGCTTCAGCTTGGTTGGCAGCTGAACAACTTTGATACAATGTTTGACATCACACTCTCGATTATAGGATCGTGTTTGGGTGCAGTAATCTTTACCTATCTATACAAAAAAAGATTTTAAGCTCGACTTCGGGCTTTGTATCGTTCATATCCCTTATGTAGCTCGCCCACAACCAAAACAGCAATAGCTGAAACGGCTGACCAGCCGAGCAACACCTCGAGCGGCACTGGTTGGATGTGGAATGGGCCAGCCAACGGGCCGAACAGCACGATCAACTGCAGTAGTAGAGCGATGATAAA
>JAUIBD010000024.1 GCA_030427525.1 bacterium | reverse complement strand
CTAGGCTACCAGAAATCACACGCTGCAGGCGAACTAGTGAACCCACGTGCTATCACAGCTGCGCGCAAAGATATCGCACGATTGTTAACGAAAATAAACGCACAGGCTAAGGAGAGCAAGCAATGAGCGTAAGGGAAAAGAGCAGCCAGTCCCGAGCGATTCACTCGCTCGCACTGCGCGATGAGAAAAACCGTCAGGTTTGTCTCATAACTAAATCAAAGGAAGGAAAGTAACATGGCCAAAGTACTGACAGGTATCGTCACCTCTGATGTACGTGACAAAACCATCACGGTTACTGTAACGAGCCGTGAAACTCATCCTATCTACGGCAAACAGTACACTGTAAGCCGCAAATACCAGGCCCACGACCCTAAGAACGAAGCAGGTAAGGGCGACAAGGTGCAGATCTCTGAAATCCGCCCTGTTTCTAAAACCAAGTCGTTCCAGCTGGAAAGCATTGAGGAGCGAGCCAAGGGTTCTGTGGAGCTAAAGGAAGAAACAGAATTGGTTGAAAAGAAAGAAGCTCCAAAAGCAGCAGCTCCTAAAAAAGCTGGAGCTGAAAAGGAGGATGCGTAATGATGGTGCAACGAAATGAGCGAAAAATGAGCTCGCTGATTTTTCCGAATGAGGCAGCACTACAGAGCGACCGACTGAAAGGAGGTTCGCGATGATCCAACAAGAATCTCGTCTAAAAGTAACCGACAACAGTGGCGCGAAGAGCGTACTCTGTATCCGTGTACTCGGTGGCACCCGCCGTCGTTATGCACGTGTCGGTGACATCATTGTTTGTTCGGTCAAAGACGCTAGCCCTACCGGCAACGTGAAGAAAAAGACCGTACAAAAGGCAGTTGTGGTTCGCACACGCGACCAAATCCGCCGTAAAGACGGCAGCACGATCGCATTCGACGACAACGCTGTCGTAATTATCAACGATGACAAAACACCAAAGGCGACTCGTGTCTTCGGCCCTGTACCACGTGAACTACGTGACGCTGGTTATGCCAAGATTATCAGCCTTGCACCGGAGGTACTATAGTATGAGCGCACAACACACACTACGTTCAAAAGCTCGCCGTATCCGCAAGGGTGACATGGTGAAAGTGATTGCAGGCGCTAAAAAAGGCACCACTGGTACAGTACTTTCTGTTGATACCCGCACAGGTCGCGTACTAATAGAAGGTATCGGTGTAGGCACACGTCACATCCGCCCTAGCCAACTCAACCCAACAGGTGGCAAAAAAGACATTCACGTACCTATGGACATCAGCAAGGTTGCACTAGTAGTTGATGAAAAGACTGCCAAGACCAGCCGTGTTGGTGTGGTAACGAAAGCAGATGGCTCGAAGGCTCGTGTAGCCAAGGCCCTAAAGAATAAGGAGATAAAGTAATATGGCTAAGACAGCTGTAGCAACTGCTCCTCGCTTGAAAGCACTCTACGATACTAAATATCGGGGTGAACTACAGGCCGAACTAGAGCTATCAAATGTACACCAAGTACCAAAGCTCGAAAAGATTGTAGTTAGCGTAGGAACAGGTAAGGCAAAGGACGACAAGCGCAACCTAGAGACCGTGAAAAACACTCTCACAAAGGTAACGGGGCAAGCCCCAGTAGAACGCTTGGCAAAGAAATCAATTGCTGGTTTCAAGATTCGTAAGGCAATGGGCGCGCCAATTGGCGTTTCAGTCACCCTCCGTGGCGCTCGTATGTACGAATTCCTCGACCGCTTCGTAAACGTATCACTACCTCGCGTTCGTGACTTTCACGGCGTAAAGGTAAAAGCGTTTGACAAAGGCGGCAACTACAACCTAGGTATTATCGAACAGTCGATTTTCCCAGAGCTAAGCTTTGAGGAAACTCAGCACCTGCACGGTATGCAAATCACCTTTGTGATCGCAAACGAAGACAAAGCACACAGCCGCGCACTACTAGAAAAATTTGGCATGCCGTTTGAGAAAGTTGGAGGAGCAAAGTAATGGTTGATTATCATGATATGACCCGTACAGATAGGTTTCGTATCCAGTACAGCAACGAAACACTTCGACAATTCGGTGGTCCCGCATTACAAGCTGAGTCTGCTGAAGCTCAAACTCCTATATTTGTTGGGACTGATGTTTTAGATGAGAGGGCCAGACAAGCTGCATTTGCTGAGCTGACTGCTGAAACCCCACTCGCAAAAGGAGGTGATGAATAATGGCAAAGAAATCAATGATTGCTCGCGACGAAAAGCGCAAGAAAATGATCGCAAAATACGCTGAAAAGCGCGCGGAACTAAAAGAGCTAGGCGACCAAGACGGTTTGCAAAAACTGCCACGAAACAGTAGCCCGACTCGCTGGAAGAACCGCGACGTACTGAGTGGACGACCACACGGATACATGCGTAAATTTGGCCTGAACCGTATCAACTTCCGCCAATTGGCAAGTGAAGGCAAGATACCGGGCGTAAAGAAGAGTAGCTGGTAAAGGAAAGGAGCAAAGAATATGAGTTTACAATCTACAGACCCAATCGCTGACCTCCTGACCCGCATCAGGAACGCAGCCGCAGTCGGCAAACACGAAGTGCGTGTACCGAATGCGAAACTGAAAAAAGTTGTGGCCGAACAACTAAAAAAGAACGGCTACCTAAGCGAAGTGAAAATCGAAGCTGGTAAACCACGTGACACACTGGTGATCACCATCAACGAAAAGGGTGAAAACGCCAGCTTTACCGAGCTAGTTCGTATGAGCAAGCCAGGCCGACGCGTCTACGTAGGCGCCAACGAGATTCCAAAGGTGAAAAGTGGCCGAGGCATCGTGCTGGTAAGCACAAGTAAAGGCGTAATAACTGGCCAGGAAGCTGTAAAGCAGCGACTTGGCGGAGAATTGCTACTAAAGGTGTACTAGTATATGAGTGCCGATGATATGTTCACGCTGATATGGGGAAGCATTTCTATTATCGGCGGGCTAATCGGAGGCTATGTCATCTATAGACGCGCAAAAGCAAATCGAGGCGAGATACGCAAATACTATGAATCTAAAGAGGAAAAAGGGTCAAAACAATGACGCAAACCGAACTATTTATCACAATAGGAGCATCATTCACTGTCGGGCTATTGGTCGGACTAGTAGCCGTAAAGCTACTGATTAATTTTAACAAGAAAGGATAAGATATGAGTCGAATCGGAAAACTACCAATTGACATACCGTCTGGCGTGACAATCACGGTCGATTCAGATGTTATCACGGTAAAGGGGCCTAAGGGCGAACTAACTGTGCCACACCTGAGTCACGTAACTGTTAAAGAGGACGAGGGTAAGATCGTCGTAACCCGCGAAAGCGACGAAAAAGTAAGCAAGAGCGAACACGGTTTGCAGCGCGCGTTGATCAACAACGCTGTTGTAGGTGTCACTAGTGGCTTCGAGAAAAAACTTGAAGTGAACGGTGTTGGTTTCCGCGTAGGTATGAGTGGTGCTGACCTAGAAATGAGCCTTGGCTTTTCTCACCCAGTGAAGTACAAAGCCCCAGAAGGCGTGCAAATTTCTACCAACAAAATGGAAATCACTGTATCTGGCATCGACAAACAAGCTGTAGGCCAGACTGCTGCTGAAATTCGCAGCCTAAAGAAACCTGAACCGTACAAGGGTAAGGGTATTAAATACGCCGACGAGCACATTTTGCGCAAGGCAGGAAAGGCAGGTAAGTAATGAGTAACCTAGCGAAAAAACTACTGAACCGTGACCTGCGTAAAGGCCGCGCGCGCGCCAAGGTGCAAGGCACGACTGAACGTCCACGTCTGACTGTAACGATCAGCAACATGCACGTATCTGCGCAGATTATCGATGACGTAAAAGGCCACACAGTCGCTGCCGCTACCACAGTTGGCGCAAAGGCTACTGGCACTATGACAGAGAAAGCCGCTGGTGTGGGCACAGACATTGCTAAAAAGGCAAAGAAAGCTAAAGTAACCGCAGTAGTATTTGACCGCAATGGTCGCCAATACGCTGGTCGCCTAAAGGCACTAGCAGATGCTGCACGTAAAGAAGGATTGGAGTTCTAGTATGGCTGAAGAAGCAAAACCAGCTACTACTACCCCACAGGCAAAGGCACCGGCTGACAAACCAGCAAGCAGGCCAGCCCGTGGTGGTCGTCGCGATGACCGACGAAATCAGGCACCTCAGGAGCCAAAACAGTTTGAAGAAGTGGTAATCAACATCGACCGTGTTGCCCGCGTAGTAAAAGGTGGGCGTCGCTTCCGATTTAAAGCGCTAGTTGTTGTGGGTGACCGCAAAACGAAGGTAGGTGTAGGTGTATCAAAGGGTGCCGACGTACAGGCAGCTATTTCAAAAGCAACCGATGTTGCTAAGAAAAATATGATTACCATTCCGGTAGTGAACGGTACTATTCCGCACGATGCTGAAGTAAAACTAAGTGGTGCACGCGTACTGATAAAACCTGCAGCGCCAGGTACCGGTATTATCGCCGGTGGCGTGGTTCGCCAGGTAATTGGTGTAACAAGCATCAATAACATGCTTTCAAAGAGCCTAGGTAGCACCAATAAAGTGAACATTGCCTACGCAACTATCGAAGCACTTCGCAGCCTGGTACCACGTGAACAGTGGAACAACGCAGACAAGAAATCTGCTAAGAAAGAAGCTAAAAAGGAGGACAAGTAATGAAATACAACGAACTCCAAGTTTCTGCAAACAAAGGTAAAAAACGCGTCGGACGCGGTATCTCAGCAGGCCAAGGTAAAACAGCCGGTCGTGGTACAAAAGGTCAGGGCGCTCGTACTGGTAAAAAGCTTCGCGCAAGCTTCCAGGGTGGCCAACGTGCATTAGTTCAGGCCGTGCCAAAAGCACGTGGCTTCAAAAGTCTTCGCACGCCTGCTCAGGTTGTATACCTAGATCACTTGAACGCATTCAAAGGTAAAGTCGCCGATAACTTCACGCTATTTGAAGCTGGGTTAATAGCGACACCGTTCCATACCGTAAAGGTGATTTCGCGTGGCGAGCTGAATGAGAAAGTTACGCTTAACGTGCAAGCCGCATCAAAAAGTGTACAAGAAGCAGTACAGAAAGCTGGTGGTACGTTTAATAAAACCGAAACACCACTGCAAAAAAGCACTAAAGAAGCCGAAAAAGCTGATAAATAGGCATTTGCTGGTGGCTCCGTAGTATACTAGGTATAGTGTGCTACGGCTCCAAACAGGAAACAGTCTGAGGGTATAAAGAGGTTATAGATGAATTGGAAAACCATAGGAAAATCATTTAAAAATAGCGACATGCGCAAGCGTCTATTGGTAGTGCTTGGGCTTGTAGTGGTATATCGCTTTCTAGCGCATATTCCCGTACCTCTGGCAGAGCCTGCTCAGATGAAAGAAGTGATTAACAGTATCGTGAGCGGTAGTGATTTCGGTGGGTTTTTGAACCTCCTCTCGGGTGGAGCACTCGCGAGCTTCTCTATTGTACTGGTGGGCTTGAGTCCGTTCATCACGGCGAGTATTATTACCCAGCTACTTACTAAAGCCATTCCAAGGCTAGAGGAGTTACACAAAGACGGCGAATCTGGCCGTCGCAAGATACAGCAGTGGACGCGCCTGATAACTGTTCCGCTTGCTATCGTACAATCTATAGCATTCATCTATATATTGCGTCAGTCCGTTTTGGCGGGAAATACCACCTCTGCGCTAAGTAGCACTAGTTTGATTGAGTGGATTGTAGCGGTGGGTGCCATGACGGCTGGTTCGATACTTCTAATGTGGCTGGGTGAGATTATGACCGAACAAGGTGTGGGAAATGGTTTGAGCCTTTTGATCTTTGCTGGTATTGTCAGCCAGATGCCACAAACTCTACAGACTATCGGTGCGTCACTTGCAGATACGTCAACAGCTGGAAAGCTGAGTGTGTTTGGCTGGTTTGAATTGCCGATTAATCCATTGGCATTTTGGATTGTGCTGGCGATGAGCCTTGCTTCGTTGGCGGTATTGTATCTACTGGTAAAGATTAATGAAGCGCAACGTATTGTGACCGTAAACTATGCCAAGCGCGTACAAGGAAACAGTAGCTATGGTGGGGTAAAAAGCATCTTGCCCATGAAGCTGATTGCTGCTGGTGTGATTCCAGTCATTTTTGCAGTCGCGTTTCTTAGTCTTCCTGCGTTCGTAGGGCAAGTACTAAAGGCCACCGGCAACCCAGCCTATGCACAGATTGGCGACAATTTAGTGACGTGGTTCTCTACTCCAAACCCTGGTCAGTTTACAGGTGACACATGGCAAGCGTTTATTTACCCGGTATTGTACTTCCTGCTCGTTATTGCGTTTACGTATTTCTACACGGGTATCGTGTTTAATAGTAATGAAATCGCAGAGAATCTACAGAAACAAGGAGGCTTTATAGAAGGCGTGCGCCCTGGTGAGCAAACTGAAAAATATCTTTCGATGACTATGAATCGCTTGATACTGTTCGGTTCATTGGTACTCGGAACCATCGCGGTGCTGCCATTTATTGCTGAATATGTGCTGTACCAAACTGCAGGTGTGCAGAACGCCAACCTAGCTATTGGTGGTACGGGTGTGCTGATTGTTGTTTCCGTGGCGCTTGAGGCACTGCGACAAATCAACTCACGTGCACTTATGGTAACGTACGACGATTACAAGTAGCCTGAACACACGGTCGTTCAGCCTGCTTCTGGCACAGCCAGAACTCTGCTGAACTTTTCGGCTGCTATGAATCTTTCGTCTGCGATATTCCCTCGCAGTATCTTCATACAGCTCGGTCCATTTCTCGTCGAAAAATCCATAGTAGCTCGAAACCGAGCGCTCAGAATTCGTACGTAAATTGGGGTTGCATGGCACAGTGCTTATGCTACAATAATTAGTAAGTTTCAACAGAGACAAACATGGCAACAGGATTAGAGATTAAATACAAGCGTAGTTTTATGTCTACTCACGGAGTACTTGTTTTTGTGTTCCTTGCTCTTGCTGGTATGTCTTTCTACTACGGCGTGCGTTGGTATACTACGGGGGAAGAGCCGCCAATACCGATACCTGTAGCCTCTGCTGACCCGACTGTTAGTGAAGCCGACATTACGCCAGCGCAGGTTGCAAGCTATTCTGTTCCTGAACTAAACCCACGATACCTCAGTATTCCGGTATTGGGTATTCAAAATGCTCGTGTAACACCAGTTGGTACAACCGAGACAGGCGACCTGGATACCCCAAGTAATATCAATGACGTAGCGTGGTACACGAAGAGCGTAACACCTGGCCAGGGTTCAGGAGCTATGCTGATAAACGGCCACAGCGGTGGCTTTAGCAAAGAAGGGGTGTTCTCGCAACTAGACACATTAGCACTCGGTTCTGAAATTATCATAGAGCGTGGTGACGGAGAAGTGTTCCGCTATGAAGTGGTAGAAAATAAAAACATGCCGCTTGCTGAAGTAAACAATGGTGGCATGAAGCAAATGATGTATTCTGCCAGGCCAGACCGAGAAGGTTTGAACCTTATTTCATGCAGCGGACGATACATACCGAAAGACAAACTGTTTGACCACCGTATTATGTTGCGTGCAGTCAGTATAGACTAGTAGAACATCTGAATATGAAGAGCCGCCGGGAGACCGTGGCTTGTCGGAGACCACAGTCTCCGGCGAACCCTTCGGTCTCGTCGGCGGCGACGAGAGTGGTGGTGAGGTCGAGGCTAGATCTGCTCGATCTCGTCCGGGGCGCCCGGCGTGCCGGCGGGGCCGACCCCCGCGTGCTGGCGGAGCGCGCTCAGCGGTAGCTCCGGGTCGAACGGCGTGGGCGTCGTGTCGAGCACCCAGTCGATGACGCGGAGCCCACCCTTGTCGCAGCCGTCGAGCGGGTGCGACATCGGCTGCATCCAGTCCGGCTCCAGACCTTCCGCCAGGCGGTGGTAGGTGACCGGCGCGGGCGTCGCCAGCTTGGCGAGCGCCTCCAGGGTCATGTAGCCGGCCGAGACGACCGAGCCGCCGGTCTTGGCCATCGTGCGCATGGCGACGTTCGCCGCGGCGTTGGCCAAGCCGACGGTGCCGATGCCGAAGGTGACGACCTTGAGCGTGGTGCGGATGTTCATCTGCGTTCCTCTCGTTTGTGCTACTCTGGCGAGCAACATCCAATATCATTATAGCACAAACAACATAAAAAGTCAATATCTTGACCTGTCATCAAACTTGGGTACAATAGAAACTACAATTCATATGCGTTTTCACGGCAGTAGGTAGATGTACGTGAAAATCTCTTGTAAAACGCTTGTAAGCGCGCCTAATTTCATGTATAATTGACAACTGTAATTTATGGCAGGTCAAAAGGAAGTCATTAAGATGCAGGGAACGGTGGTGGAAGCACTGCCCAATACCCAATTCCGTGTCGAACTCGAGAACGGCCATAGTATTATTGCCCATATTTCAGGCAAGATGCGAAAACACTATATTCGCCTCGTGCCGGGTGATAAGGTCGAAGTTGAGATGACCCCTTACGATCTGACAAAGGGACGAATCAGCTTCCGACTGCGAGACGAGCGGCCACAAGTTAAGGCTGCTTAAATAACAACTACTAACTACTAATTTTAGGGAAAGGATTTTTCTATATCTCATGAAAGTTCGTGCGAGTGTAAAGAAAATCAGTCCTGATGACCAACTAGTACGCCGTAAAGGTCGTCTGCGCGTTATCAACAAGAAGAAACCTAGAAATAAGACAAGGCAGGGTTAAGCATGGCTCGAATTGCTGGGGTAACTATCCCATCAGAAAAGCAGGTGCATATTGCGCTTACCTACATATACGGTATTGGCAAAAAGCACTCACGAGACATCCTTGCGGTGGCTAATGTAGAGCCGACCACTCGGGTAAAAGATCTCACCGAGGCTGAAGAACAGCGACTTCGCGATGTAATCGACAGGGATTACATGGTAGAAGGCGATCTCCAACGTCTCGTAACAAACAATATAAAACGACTAAAAGATATTAATGCCTACCGTGGACTACGACACAAATCGGGTCTACCAGTAAACGGCCAGCGTACGCGTACGAATGCACGAACTCGTAAGGGACGCGCGGTTGCCGTTGGTGGTGCACAACCTAAAGCAGCGTCTAAGACGTAGGAAAGGAGCAGAACATGGCTGAAACAACAGAAGTCAAGAAACCAACGACTCGTAAAAAGCAACGTCGTGCTGTTCCTGCGGGTCAGATGCACGTACAGGCAAGCTTTAACAACACTATCGTAACCTTTACCGACAAAAAAGGCGCGGTATTATGCGCGTCAAGCGCTGGTGCATGCGGGTTTCGTGGTAGTAAAAAAGGTACCGCTTATGCAGCGCAAGTTGCCGCGGAAAAGGCTGCCGAGGCTGTACAAGCCCTTCACGGCATGAAGAGTGTAGATGTATTTGTAAAAGGTGTCGGCTTGGGCCGTGATGCTGCGATTCGCGCGGTAAGCGGTTTTAACATGCAAGTCGATTCTATTAAGGACGTTACCGGTGTACCCCACGGCGGTGTGCGCCCACGAAAGGCAAGGAGGGTCTAGTATATGGCACGTGACACTTCACCAATTGTGAAGCAAAGTCGCCGCGAAGGCTACGCGCTTCACCCCAAGGCTCACAAGATCCTTGTCAAGAAACCTGGAATTCCAGGCGAGCACTCTGGTGCACGTCAATCAAAGCCGAGTTTGTACCAAATACAGCTGCGTGAAAAGCAAAAAGTACGCCGTTTGTACGGTCTACTAGAAAAGCAATTCGCTAAACTGATGAAAGACGCAAGCCGTAAAGATGGCCTAGCAGGTGAGAACCTACTAATGCTGCTCGAACGACGCCTCGACAACGCTGTGTATCGTTCTGGGCTCGCTACTAGCCGTCGTGCTGCCCGCCAACTGGTAAGCCACGGACACTTCGAGCTGAACGGCCGTCGTGTCGACATTCCATCAATTCGCGTAAAGGCTGGTGACGTCATTACAGTACGTCCAAAGAGCCAAAAGAGTGGTTACTTCTCTCAGATTGATGACGTTGTTGCAAATTCAATTCAAGGTCCAATCAGCTGGCTAAAGAGCGACCACAAGAAACTTAAAGTAGAAATTACTGGCCTACCGACACGCGCTGACGCAGAGGTAGACATTAATGAACAACTAATCGTCGAGTACTACTCACGCTAATAAAGGAGAAAGAACAATTATGTCTAAAGCTATTTCAAACCCAGCACTGGCAGGTATCGAAGAGCACTCTAGCGTGAGCGCAACCTTTACGATTGAACCGCTCTACGCTGGTTATGGCAACACACTCGGCAACAGCCTACGACGTGTATTGCTATCAAGCATTCGTGGTGGTGCTATCGTTGCTTTCCGTATCGAAGGTGCAACACACGAGTTCACTACTGTAGCTGGTGTTAAGGAAGATGTCGTTGACATCATGCTGAACCTAAAGAATGTTCGCGTAAAGGTTCACACTGACGAGCCTGTAGAGCTACGTCTAGAGAAAAAAGGCGCTGGTGTGATTACCGCTGCCGACATCAAGACGACTGCAGACGTTGAGGTGGTAAATCCAAAGCAAGTGATTGCAACTATCGACGACCCGAAGAAAACAGTAGTGATGGACCTCGTAGTAGAAAGTGGCCGCGGCTACCGCACTATAGAGGAATCATCTGCGAGTCGCATGCACAGCGACATGATCGCACTTGATGCTGTATTTACCCCAGTACTTCGTGTACGTTACAAGGTAGATCCAACTCGTGTTGGTCAGGAAACCAACCTAGACAAGCTACGCTTGACGGTAGAAACCGACGGTGTAATGTCACCTAAAGACGCATTCGAAGAAGCGGCAGCTATTTTGGTAAACCAGTACACTGCACTAGCAGGCAGTACTTCTGTAGAAGCTGCTCCAACACCTGGTGCGCACGACGAAGACGAGGCAAACGAACTCAACACGCCAATTGAGGACTTGAACCTGTCTGCTCGTACTGCCAACGCGTTAGTAAACAACGATATTCGCACGGTGCACGACCTGGTGACACTAAGCGAACAAGATCTGCGTGAGCTAAAGGGCTTTGGTTCGAAAGCACTTGATGAAGTTAAAGATAAACTGGCGGAGCTGGAGATTTAATCTATGCATCGACACGGTTATAAAGGACGCAAGTTCGGCCGCGAGCGTGATCAGCGTCGTGCACTACTGAAGGGCTTGGCAACAAGTTTGGTAGAGCATGGCAAGATTGAAACCACGCAACCAAAAGCCAAAGAACTTGTACGCTATATTGAAAAACTTATTACCAAGGCAAAGCGAGGGGATCTTGCGAACCGCCGTATGGTAATTGCTGGCCTTAGCACGCAAGCTGCCGCGTTTAAACTGGTAGACGAGATTGCACCACAGCTCAAGGGACGCAACAGTGGCCACGTACGTGTTGAACGCACCCGCGTACGAAAAGGTGATGGTGCACAAATGGCAACTATTGCTTTTGTTGACGAACTAAAACCAATGCCAAAGAAGGAGAGTAAGTAATGAAGACCTATTCTCAAAAACCTAGTGAAGTGACTCGTCGTTGGGTGCTCATTGATGCAAAAGACCTCCCGCTCGGACGTCTTTCGACAGAGATTTCGAAGTACCTTATCGGCAAGTACAAACCTACCTACAC
>JAUIBD010000023.1 GCA_030427525.1 bacterium | reverse complement strand
GGTTCACAACCTCGAAGACCAGCTGCAGAGCGAGAAGGAGGCGAGCAGGTGAACCCGTTCAACAACTCCTTCTCACACCCGCGTGCCGGGCCCCCGCCCCGCGTCCCCGTGAGCTACAAGGCTCACCGAGAACAGACTCGCTACGGAGAGATCCTCCGCAGCTAGAGCCTACTCGGTGGGCCTGTTTTCGTGTTTAGAGTTAGTTAGATACGGGGCTCTCACTGTGCTCAGACTTGACAAAATGCCTAAAGTCAGCTATAATGTAATCTATAAACGAATGTAAAAAATAAACAAGAAAGCTACATAATGACAGCGGAAACCACCGAACTAACACATGAATCACAACCATACCCCGAAGACATCGAGGGTCGCGACGGTATTTCTAGCCGTGGCGTACGTGTAACGGACACCGATTTTGAACTTGCAGCAGCCTATATTGAACGTCATCTACGGGCTGACTGGGACTTGGACGCCGACACAACAGAGATGGAAGGCAATCGACGTATGATGCAGCATGCCCTCGATAGTCTTGCGAGCGGTTCCGGCGGTGGAGACCTAAAGGGCTTAATGGCACAGGTTCGTGAACTTGCAACAAAACAGCGCTGCGACCTAACTGACACAGATTTAGCTGTGCTTGGCAAAGACGGCGCAAGTGCGAAACTAGCTGAATGGGACGCTGCCGCCCGCGTATCAACAGAGGAACGGAAAGCAGCCTTGATAGGTCGCATTGAAGAAGAAACAGACCCCACCGCTAAGGCAGCGCTTGAGGATCGCCTGGTGAGCCTCGACTTGGGTGACCCTACCATGCTAGAAGATGCCTACATAGATCGGACACTAAACGCGAGATAGTTGCAGTCTTATTTTGCTAGACTAAAAATGAACCCACACTGGGTTCATTTTTATTGGCGGAGAGAGCGGGATTTGAACCCGCGAAACATCTTGCGACATTTACACGCTTTCCAAGCGTGCGCCTTCAACCACTCGGCCACCTCTCCATCGATAAGCTATTGTATAAGAGCCCTAAATGCTCGTCCACCTTTATACGATTTTATTTGCATCTCACGTGCATACGCCGCTTGCTTTGTTGGGTATTCTTCTGTATAGATTACTTCCCAAGGAATATATGACTTTGTATAAGTAGATTTGCCTGAATTATGTTCCCTCAAACGACGCTCAATACTATCCGTATGTCCAATATAGTACCGCTTCGTTTTTAATGATGACAGAATATAAACCGTATACATTTGTTTCAACCACCCATCGCCTGAAGGCGAGGTCCCGTCTTTAGGCGGGATCGGCCACCTCTCCATATATACATATATATGCATTTTCGCGTTACTCCACTATTATATACATAGCAACTAAACAGGTGGAACGCATGAAACGAACAAACGGCTTTTCAGCAGTAGAAATAATATTGGTAATTTTGGTGCTTGTACTGGCAGGTGCGCTAGTGTGGCTATATTTTCAAAAGTCAGACGAACCACAGAAAACCAATACTTCCACCGTTTCAAAAGCTACCGAAAAAGTAACCAGACCAGAGTGCAAAGGTGATAAAACAGGTGGCGATGACTACTTTTGTGTAAGCGGTATTCCGGTAAACGTACCTCTGCCAGACGAATTCGTAGGCAAATTCCGCCCTATTCTAGAAAATAAAAGCGCCTACCAACTATTAGGCTACAGCGCAGAAATTGGCACAGAGAAAAGCACGCTTTATACACTATCGATAAGCACAGAAACACTGCGAGATGGTGATATCAGTGTATCGCACGCCCTGAATGTAACTACCTTTGATACTTCGGACAATACACTATACCAAGGTTCATCAGACAAACCTGTGCCTTCTGTCGAGATAGACGGCGTGAAGTTTTTCCGCGCAACTATCGGTGATGCAGGCGTACTGACCACCACCTACGTAGGCGTTGTAGACAGCAAACTAGTAAAAATCAGCCTGTCTAGTCAAACATACCCTGGCACCGACAACGAACCATCTTCTATCGATATGCAAACAATGTACGACCAGTTTGATACGGACGTGAAACAGCTAACCATCATCAAACAGTAGTTTCGCTGCATCATCACCCCTTATGCCTAGTATTGACTTTTTAGCATAAGTGTGATACAATTTATGCATAATGTCCACCACGACACCAGAGGCCACCGGCCATAACCGACTACCCGACGTACCTATGCCGGAGCTGATGCGTAGTGCGCTGACGCCAAAGACCGTTAAATGGGTAATCAACCACAGTGACCCCGTGGAACTTAGCCATGACCTAGGAAACAGATTTACCGATGATACAGATAGAGCATTTGGTTCTGTGATGGGTGACTTCTTGCTCCGCCACCACAGAGTGAAAGATGTTGATGATTTAGTTGACTACCTTGATGTAAGAGATGCATTCAAAAGAAGGTACGTGATGCCCCGCGAAAAAGCGATGGCACTTATCGACCCAGTTGAAGGTATCTACTCTGCTTTCAGACAAAAACTAATCGAAAATCCCGACAGCCTAGAAGAATTAGAGGCAATTACCGACCGGCTTGGTAGACTACGCGACGTGACATTTGCCAGAGCCGAGCTGCTAGAAAGCCTTGACGAACCACTCACCACCGACACCACACCAGCCATGTACTACGAACTCTACATGCGTCGACTCACCCAGCAAGCTACAGCCGAAGTTCCTGAAAAAACACCCGAAGACATAGCCGACGATACCCTACTAGAACTATTCAAACCGAAGGAATTCGTAGAATCAAAAGCGCAACTAGAAGCACATCTGATAAGCAAGCTAGAGCTTACAAGCGACCACTTGGGAAACCCGATAGCATTCGATGTGTTGAATGGCGACCGCATAGCGGCGGTTCGCGACTACTACAAGGCTGTTCCCTATGAATTACCAGAACCACAGAACGGTAAGCAAGTACAACTTCGATTTTCACGTCCTATTAAATCCTCGCTCGTTCATATACTGGCAAGTATGAAAGATACAGATAGTAATGCATTGAACGTCTATAACTACCTGCAATCGCAAGCAGAGGGTGTCAGCCGTAGTAGAAGTAACCGCCCAAGAGAAAACAAAGACAGGCTACTACAAGACGTGAATAATATCTCACTCGGCAGCCTTATCGATGTTGCAAATAGGTTCATACCTGCCCTGAACAAAGCTGATGGTAAAGCTCATCAACTGCTGGCGAGGAATGCCGGCGACATGCAGTTTGCTAATGCAATGAATGTTATTTGTGAAGGCTTAAGCATGTCGCTGCAAAACGGCCCAGAGTTTTACAGGCGTCCATACAAATTAGCTGGTCTTGAATGTATGCGCCTTCTTCTTGGACGCTATGAAGAATACATAGTCGCACTATATGAAAGTCAGACAAACAGCGAAAACGAAGTAGCTTCACCAGCCGTGTCACGTTTAGGCAGCACCCGCGCAGAGCGCTACGACCTACGCCGCCCTGGCTACGGCAAGTTAAGTTAGTTTTTCTACTAGTTGTCAAATTTACTCTGTACTTATGGTTGCTTTTGCCCATAAAACACCTCTATAATTGAAGGAATGAGCAAAACCACCACGCCCGTGATTGAATTAAAGGACCTTAAACGCCGGTTTGGCGTGGGTGATGCCGAGCATTATGCGCTGGACGGTGTAGACCTGACAGTGCAAAAAGGTGAATTTATAGCGATTATGGGCCCTAGTGGCTGTGGCAAAACGACGCTGCTGAACATTATTGGACTGCTAGACCGCCCCACTGATGGCGAATACGTACTCGATGGCAAAAATGTAGAAGACGTTTCAAACGCGCGGCACGCCAAAGTGCGTGCTCGGCAAATCGGCTTTGTATTTCAAAACTTCAACCTAGTAGAGCGTCTGAACGTGATTGAAAACGTGGCACTTCCCCTGACCTACAGCGGTCTGTCCCACCTAAAACGCCTCGAGCGCGCTAGCGCGATGCTGAAAAACTTTCACTTGGGCGAGCGTGAATACTATATGCCATGGCAGCTTTCAGGTGGCCAAACTCAGCGCGTGGCGATTGCCCGTGCACTAGTAAACGACCCGTCTATCATCTTGGCAGACGAGCCCACTGGCAACTTAGACAGCAAGTCGAGCCACGTAATAATGGAAGAACTAAACGAAGTGCATAAAAAAGGTAACACGATAATTATGGTGACCCATAATCCGAATCTGACCACTTATGCAAGCCGAGTCATTACTATGCTCGATGGCAAAATCGACTCAGACACGCAAACAATTACCACCGAAGAAAAAGCCGAAAAAAAGAAGCCAACCAGCAAGCGACCACTCAATAAAGCAACCAGTGTTTCGAAGCCCAAGAAAGCTAAAGCCACCAAGGCAAAGAAGAAAACAACCACGAAAAAGGCGAAAGGAGCAACCAAATGATAGGCTCTATGTTGCTCGACCATTACCGCACCGCCAAGCATTCGCTTGAACGCGCCCGTGCACGTACACTGCTAACCATCTCTGGTATTTCTATCGGTGTAGCTAGTATCACTACTATATTGGCACTTTCTGGTGGTATTTCCTCGATTGTAACTAAACAAGTAGACAGTGTTGGCGAAAACTTAGCGGTGGTACGGCCACTGACCCAACAAGCCAGCCTAGCTGACCTGAACAACCCGATTGCACAAAATGCGTATACTACCAGCCCCCTGACTGAAGACGACCTTGCCACTATACGTAGCCTCCCTGAAACAGAACTGGCTGCACCACTGATGACCATCAGCGCCAGTATTCGCTTTAATGATGAACGGCCTACCTACAGTACGTTGGTAGCTACCTCGCCAGAACTGGCAGAGATAAACCAGCTAGAATTACAAGATGGCCAATTTATCGATAGCGTAACCTTACAAAATACGGCCGTGATAGGTGCGCAGCTATCAATAGACCTGTTTGGTACCGAGCAATCAATCGGCCGAACATTCCAAATACGTGGCCAAACGTTTACCGTTATTGGCATACTAACTCGCATCAATCAGCCAGTGAATTTCAACGCGATAGATTTCGACTACGCGGCCATTATTGGCTTTGACAGTGGCAAATTGTTCAATAACAGCGTGGCGCAAGTTCAACAAATCAACATCCTGACAAAGCCAGGTACCAATATGCAGCAGTACAAGCAAACGCTCACGAAAGAATTAGCTCGCCGACACGACAACCAGCAAGACAGCATTGTACTGGTAGGTAAAGAGATCGCCGAGTCGAACAGTCAGTTCTTCGACCTCATCACAGTATCATTTTCATCTATCGCGGGCATTGCGCTGTTTGTCGGTGGTATTGGCATTATGAATATAATGCTAGTGGGTATTTCTGAACGCACCCGTGAAATTGGTCTTCGCAAGGCCGTAGGAGCCAGCAACGGTACCATCATGATGCAGTTTATTATCGAGTCTCTGATTATCAGTATTCTTGGGGGGTTAATGGGCTATATCTTGGGCTACTTTGTGGCATTTGTCATTAGTATGTTTATTCCGTACGACCCGTTGCTGAGCTGGGAAATTGCCGCTATTGCCGCTGGCCTGTCGATTGGTGTTGGCGCACTGTTTGGCCTCTACCCTGCCTGGCGTGCTGCCCGCAAAGACCCAATTGAGTCACTGCGTCGCTATCACTAGTAGCTCACAGCTGGTTAACATTGCTTTTTTGTAGTTTTTATGCTATAATGAGTTTATGAAAACCTTCTCTGTAGAAGATCTCAACCCCACTGCTAGTATGGATAGTGCTGTTTACGCTGATATTACTCGGCATACAAGTGAAGACTATGTCGACCATGAGGGCAAACCGGTAGAGGGAACCATCCGCGTAGATGACCTAGATAGGCTACACCCAGAGACATTTCGAAGGTTACAAGCACTGTATGCAGCCGCACTAAACAACGTTGTGCTTGCAGAAAACGAACTCCCCCTAGCAATACAAACTCGTCTATTTCAAACCGGTCAGCTTTTCCAAACTGGTGATATTGAAGAACACAACGGCAAAATTGATGTTAGAGTTCGTCCCGGTTCACTTGCTGCACCATATAACCATTCGATGATCGACCATATGGGCCTAGGCGTGCGTCCACCAACAGTAGGTGACTTACGTCAACAAGCCTATTCTGGTGAAAACACCCTACTTAGTGGCGGGGTGAACAACTTCATTTTAAGTGAAGTAGACGGTGAATACGTTATTCGTATGCTCGCGTTGCAGCGAAATGCTGTAAGTAATGATTTCGTCACACCATTAGCTGATGCCCTGAAGCTCCAATCGCCTGGTGGTGGACGTGTTGAGAGCGTAGTTGATTACCCTCTATTAGGAGCCACGGAAACAAAAGAAGAGGTTATGACTAATCCCACACTAAAACTTGGTCGTGCCATTGTTAACTTGCCATGGTTGAACCCTGTACGTGTACGAAGCTTCGTTGGAGACACTCTGGTATCAGAATTTTCAGCCAACCCCTTTATCGACAAAGATAACAACACACTAGAAGCGTATCAAGTTGCGCTGCACCCCGTAGACGTATCAACCGCCGAGGACCAACATGCTCCCGATGCAGTTATACTTGATAATGGAGACAGGCTAGCAAGGGCTCGCGGCGCTAGTCTCGTTAGTTTAGATGAGATTGCTACATTAGCAGCCATAGACCAGCATAAGATACCTGAGCTAGAATTTATTCGCGACAAGGATGGTAAAAGCACAGGTATAGTGCGAGCAGCTGTTCTAGAGCACCTTCGCTCAACAAAAAGCGTTGCAGGCATTCATGAAGCTGAACCAATTGGTGTTACTCCACAAATTGCGAGCTTGGTAGATTCTGGTTTGGTGGGAAGACTTGTTGAACTACAACATTTTATCAATGCAAGCACTAGTGGTAGACTCTGGGCAGCAAATGCAATGAGACAGTACAAGGCGTCAGCTTAGCAGTTAGATTCAGGTATCGATGTTATAATTAGCCTAATGTCTAAATCTGTAAATAAACATCCAAAAGTTGCTATTGTTTGCGACTGGCTTACCAACATGGCTGGTGCCGAGCAAGTAATATTGGCCTTTCACGAGGCCTTTCCCGAAGCGCCTATTTATACCAGTGTGTACGTGCCAGAAAACGTGCCCGCATTTAAAAACGCCGATGTACGAACCACCTACCTGCAAAAATTACCTGGGCCGCTACGAAACCTGCACAAGTTTTTCCCAATGCTGCGTGTACATGCCTTTCGCAAACTCGACTTGTCTGAATTCGACGTCATTCTTTCGAGTGCGAGCGCCGAAGCCAAGCAAGTGCGTAAAACTCGCCCAGGCCAAGTGCATGTTTGCTACTGTCACACCCCCATTCGCTACTACTGGAGCCACTACGAAAACTACAAAGCCGACCCTGGCTTTGGTAAATTAAACTGGTTGGTGCGACTTATGATGCCCCTGATGGTTCCGCCACTGAAGCGCGCGGATTTCAAGGCCGCCCAAGATGTCGACTATTTCATAGGCAACTCAACCACCGTGAAGGCCCGTATCGAGAAGTACTACAAAAAACCAGCCGATGTGATTCACCCGCCAGTAAACGTAAAGCGCTTTAAACCCAGCAAAACACGCGGCGATTTTTACATGGCACTTTCACGCCATATTCCCTATAAGCGCATCGACCTCGCCATTGCCGCTGCGGATGAACTAAAACTGCCGCTCCGTGTCTTTGGCAATGGTAGTGAGCACGCGAAATTAGTGGCTATGGCTGGCCCTACCGTTACCTTTCACCCCGGTACACCAGACCCGAAAGACCAAGCGTTTATTACCGAGAGTTTCAACACAGCCAAAGGGCTTATCTTTCCACCCGAAGAAGATTTCGGCATTACGCCAGTGGAAGCCATGGCCGGCGGCACACCTGTTATCACCTACAACGTGGGTGGTTCGCGCGATATAGTGACCGATGGCGAAACTGGTATATTTTTCAGCGAACAAACGCCCAAAGCCGTTACCGAAGCCGTACGAAAGGCAGAAAATACCAAGTTTTCACCCTTCGTATTAAACAACCGCGCCAAGCGGTTCGACCGCACATTGTTTTTGGTTAAGATCAAAAATTACGTGCAAAAAGCGTACGAAAAACAACAGTAGGCTTGCTTTAATTATCTCTGTTACTGCTGTATAGTAAGTACTAGTTTTTACTATTTAGTAGCTCAGGAAATTCATGCATCAATCACCCTATATGGACCAAGCAGTCCTCGATAAAATCAAAGACGCTCATTACGTACACATCGTTACCATTGGCACCAAGCCAGACATTATTAAACAAGCGCCAATCTACCACGAACTAGTAAAGCGCGGCGAAACCGTGCTGGTATGCCACACCGAACAGCACTACGACTTCCGCTATAGTGGTGGAGTTGAACAGGAACTGGGGATTCATGTCGATATTCGCCTGGGAATCAACGGCAACTGGCCCGAGAAAACCACGCAGATGATAGAACGATTTAGTGATGTATTGTACGTTTTACTCGACCGTGGCAAAGTACCTGTTCCCTATGTGCACGGAGATACCTCTACCGCTTCAGCCATTTCCTTCGCGGCCATGCTACACAAAGTTTCCTGCGTGCACGTTGAGGCTGGTATTCGCACACTAACACCAACTAAAGAGGTGTACCACCACTTCAATGAAAAGGTGAAGGCAGGCACATTCAATTGGGACGAATACTACAAAGCCACGCAAGATCAAAAAAACTATGCGCTGGGCAGTATTGAACCTTTCCCTGAACAAATGAACACCCGTATGACAGAGCCAACCTCGGGCTACTGTGCGGCACCTGTAGAGCTTAATAGGCAGCAGCTAATAAACGAAGGTGTTGAACCCGGTAAAGTTGAAGTGGTAGGCAACACTATTGCCGATGCGACGTTCCGCGCCATTGAAGATTCGAAAAAGTCTGACGTATTCGACCGCTACCCTGCCCTTAAAAAAGGTGGATTCGTGATGATGTCGATTCACCGTCGGGAAAATATTTATAACCGCGATCGCTTTACCGCTATTATGGAATCTGTCGAGGAATTGGTTGCAAATGGCTTTGTGGTGCTGTTTCTTTCGCTACTAAGCACCGAAGACGCGATAGATAAATACGGCTTCCGCGAAGACATTGAGCGCATGTGTCTGAAGTACCCAGAGCATTTCATCTACTCGCAAGCCTGGACGTACCACCGTGACGTGATTGCCGCTATGCGTAAAGCTGGCGCGGTTGTGTCAGACTCTGGCGGCTTCCAGGAAGAAGCTAACATCGTGGGCGTACCAAGTGTCACCGTACGCTTTGGCTCTGACCGTAGTGAATCATTCTTTGCAGGTAGCAACATTCCCGCTCCACCTGTTAGCAAAGAATTCATTTATGAAGTTATTAAAGGCGCCGTGGGTAATAAAAATATGCAAAAATCAGGCAACCTTTACGGCAAAGATGTGGCGAGAAAGATTGTTGATGGCGTACTCGACCGCTTGCACAACGAAACTGGTCTACTACTTACCGAAGAACAACGCCTGGGGTTTGAGAACTAATGCCGAAAAAAACCGCCAAACACATCGTTATCGATGCGCGCGGCATCAATACCTCTACCGGAACATATACTGAGCGCTTGCTGCACTACCTGCAAAAACTCGACAAAACCAACCGCTATACGGTACTGATACCATCTGCCGATAAGAATTTCTGGAAGCCATACGCCAAAAACTTTAGCGTACAATTTGCTGATTACGAGAGCTATTCGCTCAATGAACAGCTGGGGTTCAGGAAACTGGTTGATTCACTACAGGCCGACTTGGTGCACTTTACTATGCCGCAGCAACCCATTTTATATCGAGGCCGCAAAGTTACCACCATTCATGATCTTACGCTGCTGCGGGTATACAATTCACACAAGAACTTCGTGGTATTTAAAACCAAACAATGGGTAGGTAAATTTGTATTCAAGCGTATAGCCCGCGACAACGATGAGATTTTGGTACCAACGGAATTTACCAAAAATGATCTAGTAGCGTTTGCCCCAATTGCCAAAGACAAAACACATGTTACCTACGAAGCGGCTGATATTGGCCAGTTCAAGCTAGAAGCCTACGACATACCATTTAAAAAATCCATCGTAAACGTGGGCAGGCACAGCGACTACAAAAACATCGTCAAGCTAGCCGAAGCGCATCAGTTATTACTGAAAAAATACCCCGACCTGGGGCTAGTGCTGGTAAACCCCAAAGACACGGCCGTGCAAACAAATATGCAGCTATTCAAAGAACGCGGCTATAAAAATATTCACTTTACTGGCAAGATTTCAAAAAACCAACGCGACTATATTTACAAGCACGCTACCATGTACGTTACGCCATCGCTGCACGAAGGCTTTGGCCTGGGTGCCCTAGAAGCCATGGGCTTTGGTATGCCAGTGCTTTCCTCTACCGCCAGCTGTTTGCCAGAGGTATACGGTGACGGCGCGCTGTTTTTTGACCCACTCGACGCCGAAGATATCGCTGAAAAAATCGACATGGTGCTCTCTAGCGAGAAACTTCGTAAAGACCTAATACAGCGCGGCCAAAAACGCTGGAAATGGTTTTCGTGGGAACGCATGGCCAAAGAAACGCTGGCTGTGTATCAGAAAGCTCTTGCTAAAGATTAACCGAGCTCTTTTTTGAACTTCTCTATCAGCGCAACCGGGCTTGGGTCGACGCCGTTTAGTAGACCCATGTAAGCCGTGGCGAAGTCGCCAAATAGTACCAAGTACAGTAATTGTTGGAATAATGTTTCACCCTGAGCTTCAACCGTAATGGCGTGCGGGCGCATGCCTGAAAGCATCCTATCGCTCAGGTCAAAGCGCTGTTTTATGCGGTCGTGGTCAAAACTAGTGCGTAAATCTACTACGGCAAAGGGCTTCTCAATCGGGTGCGATGTCCACCCCATAAATTCATTATGATTAAATTCTGGAAATACGTTGTACCACGAGGTATTTTTGGCATTTTCGTTTACCCCAATCTTCCATTTATACGCTGCGCCGGCCACATGGCTAGCGGAGTAGAATATAGGCGTTTTACCTACCAGTTTTTCGGCCAATTGTTTGGCTGGGTTATCAGCAGTCGGCACTTCTTTTAGCCAACTTTGCTTCACTTCATCTAGAAAGTCAGCGGCTTCATCGAGCTCACCTAGCTTGGCTTCGTCTACCAAACCAAATGCCACCAGCATGTCTACCAGCATGCGAAACGAATGGAACACGGCCATACGCGGCTGCACTGCTTTTGGAATCACACCAAATAGGTCGCCGTGCTCTTCGGCCTGCTCTTGCAGCTTGCCGCCACCAGCCATAATACATATCGTAGCGCCCCTTTCACGAGCGAGTGTGAGTGAAGATAACGCTTCCTCTGTGTTTCCCGAATAGCTCGCAATCATGACGAGCGTGTGTTCATCCACAAAATCTGGCAAGTCATAATCGCGCCATAGAACAAACGGCACGCTAAGGCCTGGCCAGGTTTTCACAAATTCCGCCTGTAAGCCACTGCCACCCATGCCACAGTACACAATGTTGCGAATTTCAGCAGTTACTTGCTGTTTTGGCACTGAAAAATCATGCCTCAGCTGGTCTGGCGTGTTCGCCGCTAAGGTTAGTGCGTCAAATGTATCAAGTTGCTTGATACGATTCTGATCATCGAGCATTCGGTCCCTCCTTGTGTATTGCTCTTACTATATACTTGTTCCAAGTATATGAAACATCGTCGCTCGAAAGAAATAAACCGAGGTTGATTTCTTTACTCGCTTCCTAGTTTCATGATACAGTATTTCTAAGCGTAAGAATAATCAACAACTAGAGGTGGGCATGCCAAACGATACAAATATTCAGCCAATTAGCGA
>JAUIBD010000022.1 GCA_030427525.1 bacterium | reverse complement strand
ACATGCAAGTTTCGATTGATGCCTCGCAAACGTATGGCTACCCAGATGATGTGTCGCGTGGCCCAACAATTAATGATCTGAGTCTATATTTCACGGCAGATCCGTCGAAACGCCTCATGCACGGACGTACCTTTACTGGAGGCGAGCAGCAACCGCTCGATACGCCGAAATATGACTACTAAATCTCGCAAGCCGACACCTTGGCGACGCACTCTACGTCGTTTTATCTACGGTGTACCTATCTCGTTTCGTATTATAGTTGTACTGCTCGTTGTCGTGGTAATCTATTTTTTCAACCGACCAGCCACTCCCGATAAAGTCAACGGCACCAATATAGAAGCTATACAGAAATCAAATAAATCTGAAGGCGGTTTGCCTAAAGGTAACCCTACCTATACCACCTATCTACCCGAAGGAAAAACAATCGACGATTATGGCGGCTGGACCCGTGTGAGTCCTGCAAAAAATGACCCAGTATATGCATTCGTAGACAAAATAGGCACTGTTACCATTCGCGTCAGTCAACAACGTATTCCGAACGCATTCAAAGGTGATGTAGAAAATAAAGTCGCGGAGCTAGCCGAAGAGTTTCTCGCTACGCAAAAAATAACCGTGAAAGATGTGACTGTGTACGTTGGACGTTCAGCAAGTGGCGTAGAATCAATCATATTTGTAAAAGGCGATACCTTAATAAACATCACTACCGACAACAAAGTATCCGATGATGCACTCGTAAAATATATCGAGAGCTTGAACTAGCCTGCTTGTTTTGGGTAAGCTATTTCAAGTATTGGTGCTCCTACCCCTGATTCTTTTTGATATGCGCAGGTAACTTCTATCGGCCACTCCCCTAGTGGTGCGTTTGCGTCAACAATCCAGTCCCACACCACTACACCATATTCGTCTGCATGTTGTGGTTTTAAGTTTTGATCTGTCACCGGAACTTCATCGTACTCAACAGCTATCGAACACGTTGCAAGTGGACTGGTATGTATTGAAACCGATGCCTCCTCCCCAGGCGCAACTGGCGAAGTAATATATTGCGTAGCTACCCCCACGGTTACTCTTTTTGGTTTAATTGGGTTTTTTACGACGGTTGGTGTTTCCTCTTTCGTGGCAACGACTGCTGGCTGTTTCACAGGCACCTGACCAGAATACCAGGCATATACAAACCCTGCCCCAGTCACCAATACGAGTAAGATGATTGTACTGATTAGCGCAACGGATATTACGCTATGTCTTCGTTCCTTTGCATAGTGTATGTGTCCTACACTGCGTCTGCGCTTCAACGGAAACCGACGTTTACCTACGTGAAGCGCCATCCTCTTGACCTTCGTGTATTAATTCTTTTGGTCGTTTGCGATGGTTTTCGAAACGTTACCATCTGGTTTTAGGTTCTCAAAGAATAGAACTTGGCTCTTACTAAAGACCATTTCGTCCTCGGGGCCGTGAATTTCATCACCAAGTTTAATCAGCTGAACGTCAGAGCCGTTTGATGTTTGCTGCGGGTTATCTGCGTTCGCTGTCTTTGCCTGCAAGTAGTAAATGTCTGTGAGCTTCATGTATTCGTTGTTGATAACGCGTAATTTACCGAAGTACACCTGACCATTGGTAAAGAATACTGCCTGTTGCTTGCCACCATCTATCGTGCTGGCTACATTACCGCGTAGCATATACCACGCACCAGCAAGTACCAGCAAAACAGCTAGCGCAACTAATACCCATTTGGTAGGAAACTGACGCGATTTCTGAGTTTTAGAATGCTTTGTTGTGCGAGCCGAACTGCGCTCTTCAGTGGCTGGAGCTGGTGCTTCTGCCTGACTTGCTGACTGTGCTTGGGTTGCGTGGCGGTTACTACGATATGAATTACTGTCCATATTGGTTTTCTATCTCCTTAAACTTACCTCATCGTTACCTTCTATCATAGCATAAGTGGCATGACTGCAACAGATGTTTGCGGTATTTTATATCATTGTTTATAGCTTATACTATAGCTATGTTCTCATCATGGCAAAAAGGTACTGTTATTCATGGCGATCAAGTTGGTCGCACCCTTGGTTTTCCTTCGGCTAATCTTGACCCTGCTATGATTTCATCGAATACAAAACCAGGAGTCTACTACGCCAGAGTTCGTATTGGTATCACTGAGTACGATGGCGCACTTTACTTTGGGCCGCGACACTCTGAAAACGAACAGCATGACGTGCTTGAGATTCATATTCTCAATTTTAAGGGTAATATTTACGGTCAAACTATTGAGTTTTATCTGGAAGCGTACATTCGACCACCAAAACAGCTAGGCTCAGCAGCAGATGTTATCAAACAAATCACCGCGGATGTGGCAGCTGTTCGGCGACTTTCTGAGAGTTCGACTGATCTGTCGTTGCACGCCCAATAGTGTACGTAGCAAAAAGTAGTAGTAATGCACCTAGCATTTGTGTAGGTGTAAGGCCTTGTTGCAAGAATAACCAGCCCACCAAAACTGATGAGAGTGGCCAAGCTAATTCTAGCGTGGCTGCGTGCGATGCTTCGATTTTTTGTAAGCCATAGTAATATACCAGTAGCGCTACCATACCTGTAGAAAACGTGATAGCCAGCAGGGTCCCAAACTGACTCATAGTTAAGGCAGTGAGCGACGAACCATTACCTAGTATTCCTACGAACAAGAGCGCGAATAGTGGTGTAATGCCGAAGCGTGCAGCTGTGATATGTATATATGATGTCCCCTTCAGTGCATACTTTGAAAATGCTGTGGCAATACCCCACGAGGCAGCAGCACCAACCGCAAATAGCGCGGCAATTAGTGTTCCTTTTCCTGTCTCAAAATTTACGACGAGCGATGGGAATGACACCATATAGGCGCCGATTAGGGCAACAGCCGTAAGCCCAAGAAACTGTTTGCTGAGACGTTCTTTCAGCAGCAGTGCAGCGGTAACAATCGCGAAGATTGGATTTAACTGCTGTAGCAACACCACTACTGAAAATGGGATATACTGCACCTGACCCAAAGCTGCTGTATACAATATCGTGCCGGCTGCACCAGAAAGCAACGCCACAAACGTAATAGCTGCCCATTGCCTACGCGATAGCTTTTTGAAACCGCGCCACATGGTAATAATGAACGGCAATAGTATGATAAACCCTAGCAAGTGCTCCCAAAACACGACTACCGCTGGTGGCAGCGTATACAAACTAACTCGCAGCAAGCCATCAACGCTCCATAGTAACGAAGCAATAACTACCGCAATAGCTCCACGGTGAAAAAATGTTTTCTTCATCTCTATCTAGAATACAGTATTGAAGGATGAATTGGCATTAACTACCGAAAGTAAATGCATTGATGGTCGTTCCCTTAGGGAACGTCAATCGGACCACGCTACTACTTTTCACTGTTTTGAAATCAACAACGCTGTAAAGCGTCGGACCTTTTAGAGTGACATTGCCACTCTCGTCGACATCACTACCGTAAAATGAAGCTCCAGGCATACTTACGGTTACTTTGGTACCATTTTTTCCGTTCATGACCAGGTAAACATCCTTTGCAGAAACGGTAAATGTCAGTGTTGCCTCGTCTTGCATAGCCTCAGAGGATTCTTTGCCTATCTTCCATTTACCGCCAAGTGACCAATAGTTTGACGGCGGTTTTTGGTTAAGCGTATAGGCGACCGTTTGGTCCGCCTTGAACTCACCCGTATTCACAAACCGATCCGCCCGAGTATAGCCTAGGTAGGTTTCTGGAGTTTGTAATGAAGAAGCTGGCACCTTACCACCTGGACCAACAGACGGTAGGTTCGTAGCTCCTCTCTCTGCTAGCAATGTTTGAACGGCCTCTTCTGTCTCATCGTAGTCACCTTCACCAAAATGCGTGTAGCGTACAAAGCCATCGTTGTCGACAAGGTATTTTGCTGGCCAGTAATGATTATCGTACGCACGCCAAGTAGCAAAATTATTATCAAGTGCCACTGGGTAGGTGATTTTTGCATCGTTTACTGCATTTTCAACATTTGCTTTTACTCTTTCAAAGCTAAATTCCGGTGCGTGCATACCAACAATCTCGAAGCCTTCGTTTTTATATTTTTTATACCACTCATTTAAATACGGCTGCGTTCGCTGACAATTAATACAGCTGTACGTCCAGAAATCAATCAGCACTACTTTGCCTTTTAGCCCAGCCACTGTCAGTGGGGAACTATTAATCCAGCTGTCGACGTCTTTAAACTCTGGTGCTTTGTATGGGCTCACGTTGAACTGCGTTTTTGCATCGGGCCGAGTCTCTATTTTTTTATCAGTCGGCACAAGTTTCTCTTCTAGGCTAATTAAGTTCAGGAAGTCCTTATCTACGAGCCATGTTTGCACTTGTTTATCCCAGCCGGTAATAATAAACAGCCCAACAACAATAAACAGTACGGCTAGGCTACGTTGAAACCAACCTTTTGGATCGCTTGCCCACTTCACTTTTACCAGCAAGCGCCTACCCAGCAATGCAATCGCAAGCAGCGCGATGGCTAGGCCTAGGCAATAAATTGCTAGGTACACTACTCCGAGGGTTGGGTTAGCAGGTAGCACCGTGGCAATTACCCATGCATAGGTCGGGCTGCAGCTACTAAACACCGGGCCCAATGCAGCACCGGTTAGTACTGCTGACCATGTTCTACTTTTCGTCTTGCCTGCTTTACCTAGTAATTCCTGTGAACGGTGTTCAAAACCCAAAAAGCCAATTACTTTTGTCCATGCCTGGGGAAACAGCATAAACACACCCAGTGCTATCACAATGCCGCCAGACACATACAGCCAAACATGTGGGTCAATACCAATAAGCGCAGTCGAGGCTTTCAGTAAAATCGTGAAGGCAACGAGTGAAAGAACCAGGCTTGCCGTAATAATGTACGGCCTGCGCTTATCTTGGTCTCGCGCGTCTAGGCTTCCCCCCAAAATTATAGGCAAAAGGGGAAGCACGCATGGTGCGAACACCGTGAGTATACCAGCGAAAAAGGAAAGTATGGCAACCAGCATTTATACTACACCTTTATAGCAGCAAGGGCTGTATCAAGATCGCTCTCGGTCCATTTGTTCACCAAATTGCCGCTATCGTCTACTTGAACGAACGTGTGCTGGTAGGTTACGCCATATTTCTGACGGAGCTCTGTTTCACTATCAAAGTCCGTTTTAATAAGGGTTGCGCCCGTTGGTATTTTGCTTTGGCTTGCACTTAGCTCTTCATCAAAGGCTTTACACACGGGGCACCACGGCGCGTGAAAGAAATATACTTTGGTGGTGTCTTTGTAGTCACCTTTGTTTGCATTATATTTAGCAAGTGTCACGTAGCTGCCATGCTTTGCCATCACAGCATCCTCACTCATAGCCGAGTCTTCCTTCATGGAATCCTCTTCCATGGCATCGTCTTTCATAGCGCCATCTTTTTTCATTGTGTCGCTGGTTGACTCATCTTTCATCATGGCGTCTTCGTTTGATTCATTTTGTGTCAACGCCCACACGCCGCCGCCAATCGCGATTACTGCGACTACAGCCACTATTATTGCTACCAGTTTCTTATTCATCTTTATTCCCCCTTTATTACGGTTCGTATGATTTCAGTGTAAAAGGTGCAGAATTAAATGTCAAGTTGGTTTTACATTAATCGTCTTTTAGGCGTTGTACTAGTACTTTGGTTGATACCATCAGAAATAGGGCAATAGGTACTATTACATCTATTGTGTGCTGGTTGGTTTGCACGATTAACGCCACGATAAGCGTAATACAGCCTACCATGTACGCGTATCGGCTGGCGTCTGCTTGGTTTTGCAATTCCCGTTCATCAGCTGGCTTCTCTCTCCACAAAAATGCCACAAACGCCGCAAGAAGTATTAACACTACTGTAGTCAGTACCATCTGAGCTGTCGATGGCATCACGACAGATTTTGGTGCAATGTTTACTAAGGTAAGCGCAAGTAGGCCTAGCAACAGCACGACGTCCAGTAATTTTTTATATTTTTTCATAACTAAAGATTTCCTCCACATTTTGTTGTAGTACACGAGCTATTTTCAATGCCAGCAACACACTTGGTACATAATTTCCCTTTTCTATAGCAATAATCGTCTGCCGGGTTGCCTGCACTTTCATGGCTAGCTCATCTTGTGTAAGCCCGCTCTGGCGCCTAGCGTCGCGGACTGAATTTGTCACGGTATGTTGCTTGTCTCGTATAAACATAATGTCTAGTTAACTATACATAGTCTATCATTTTTGCACATGATATGCCACCTCTTTGTTGCATATGCTTACTGGCAGGTATACAATAAAAGTACAATATAACCCACAAAAACAAGGGGGCTCTCATGAAAAAAGTAGTCGTTGTCGGCGCAAATTTTGCTGGCGCCACTGCTGCCATGGAAATCAAACGTAAAATGAAGGACAAAGTCGATGTTACCGTGATCGACAAGAGTGACAAGTTCCTCTATTTTCCTTCACTTATTTGGGTACCGATAGGGCGGCGAAAGGTTGAACAAGTTGTCGTCGATAGGCCAGAGATTTTTGCAAAGCGCGGGGTTAATTTTGTCGTAGACACTGCACTCGATATCGACCCCGATAGCAACACGCTTCACTGTAAAGATGCAACCTATGCATACGATGAGATTGTTATTGCAACCGGGCCAAAGCTCGACATGGACGTAGCTCCTGGCATAGCCGAACACTCGTGCTACATTGGATCGATTGATGGTGCGTTAGACACTCAGAAAAAGCTTGAGGAGTTCAAGAAAAATCCTGGTCCTATTGTTATCGGTGCCACCCAGCGTGCTGGTTGCATGGGTGCCGCCTACGAATTTCTTTTCAACGTTGAAAAGTGGTTGCGTGAGCAGAAAATACGTAAAAAGGTCGACCTTTACTGGATTACTCCAGAGACCTATTTGGGGCACTTTGGTATTGATGGCATGCTGCTTGCCGAACCATACCTAAAGGGCTTTATGAAAATGTTTAACATTCACTATCGTACAGAGGTAGGGGTAAAAGAGGTCACGAAAGACGCCGTAACGCTCGATACTGACGAAGTCATCCCCTGCAAATTTAGCATGCTAATGGTACCGTTTACGGGTGTCGACCTAGTGGCAAATTCACCAAAACTCGAGGCGCCTGAAAATAAGTTCCTGGATGTAAAGCCTAGCTACCAGCACAAAAAGTACGACAATGTGTGGGGCGCCGGCCTTGCCGTTGATGTGAAACCGCCCTTCAAACCAGGCCGTGTACCATTTGGCGTGCCAAAAACTGGTTACCCTAGCGACACAACAGGTAAAATCGTCGCTGAAAACGTCGTGAAAAAATTAAAAGGGAAGACCAATTTTAAAGAAAAAGAATGGGGCAAGATCGCCGCACTATGCGTCATGGACGCGGGTAAAAAAGAGGTCATTATCGTTGGTAATTCTCTGTTCAAACCACGTTGGTTCGCCATTATGGTGCCAAATGTATTTTACGACATTACAAAGTTGATACTCGAAAAATACTTTCTGTGGAAGTTACGTCGCGGTTACTCGTTCTTGCTCTAGTAAATGCATGTTTCACTCTCCCCTGTCGTGTGTAAATTGACTTTTTATTGTATTTGTGATATAATGAAAAGATAGGCTAATATTCTGTTTTTACAGAGGAGGTGCCATGCGAGTCACATTGTTTCGATTTTCCCTATTTCTTGTAGTGGTGTTGTTTGTTGCCGCAGGCATATTTTCACCACTCAACAACGTTTCTTCTGCTAACGCCGCTGACCAGTACAACCCCAGCACGTGTGGCAACAACGGCAAGAAAGTGCTGCTTGTATTTGATGATTACCCACCTTCCTTAAAAAAGTTTAAGGCATTGGTACGCACAGCCCACCGCAATAATATTGGTATCGGTATCGCGCCAAATGGCAAATATGTAAAATCTGGCCGCGTAAAACCAAACTTTGCTCGAGACCGTGGTATGTTGGTGGTCGATCACGGCTACGAACACGTAAAGTTCACCACGCTGAAATACAAACAAATTGCGTGGCAAGTAACGCGACCACAGATCGATAGCAACTATGTACGTCCACCCTACGGTGCGTACAACGATACTGTACTAAAGGTGTTTAAGAACAAAGGCAAGCGCAATTGCATGTGGAATCTTGACCCAAGAGACTGGGATGGAAAAACACCGGAACAAGCAGCAAAGTTCATTATAAAGAACGCGAAAAAGGGTTCGACTGCTGTAGTCCACATGAATCACTTAGGTACAAAGCCAAATCTGCTCATTACCATTAAAAAAGGTTTGGCGAAACGCGGCATAAAAATGTGCAAACCGTGGACTAAACCAACGCCGCACAAGTTGCCGCCTACTTACTGTAGCTAAAAGCAAGTCTATCGTCCATTTAGATAGTCGCGCAGTTTATCCATGTACAGCACGTAGCTTTTGCGTGAATGTGAAACAATGTTTTTGAGTTCAAGTTTTTTTAGCTCTGCCCCGGTTGTTTCTCGCGTTAAACCCAGCGCATCGGCTATTTCTTGCTGCGTCACCGACAGCTTTAAACGGGCTTTATACGGTCGTATCTTAGTACCAACTTGATTGGCCATGTGCAGCAACATAAAGGCAACTTTATCGCCTGCCTTTGGATGCTCAAGCGCGCTAATTTGCTCGAGCGAACTAATTAGCTGCGAACCTATATGCCGATAGTGGCGATACATTGCCTCACTGTCGTCTTTTAGTATTTGGTTAAACGCTGTTCGAGGTACAAAACGTATCGTACAGTCAGAATAGGCTTCGTAGAAATATTCTGCTTTTTCGGTCAAGTTCAAACTATAGCCAACCGGTATGTCTTCTGTCTTTTCATGAATGGTGATCTGTCGTTCGGCACCATCGGGTGTAATGGTATAGGCTTTTACTTTGCCTTTTTCTATTACATATACCGCTTTTGGAGTTTCGTCCTTTAGAAGCAACGTCTGACCTTTTGTAAAAGTTTCAGATGGATATCGTTGTATGAGCTGTTCTATTGTTGCCATGTGGCCTTCAGTCCCCTACTACCATCCTCACGTCTCGCAAGAATAGCTCCATTATACGCTTGTTGTATTATTTACACAACTTGTCCTAGAACAAGAACCGGCGAAGCGCATACAAAGAACCAAGCGTAATCAAGAGAGAGCCAATAGCAAGTGGAATGTTTACTTCGCGCTTTGGCGAATTGTCGAAAGGCTTTGAAATGTCGGAAATTTGTGCCGCTTTTACAGCTGGTGACGAGCTGCTGCTCACCTGCACTACCTGGCTTGGCGTGACGATGGTTGTCGCGGCATATGGCTGAGGTGTACCAGCATGAGGAATGTAGCTTACAGCTTGCTTTGTTGTACCAGCAATTGAACTTTGTTGCGCCACACGTTGCTTTATGGCTGTTGGGTTACCTGCACTTGTATCTATCCCGAAACTTCCCAGCCACGTACCATACACGTTAATAAATAGCACACCGAACCAGCCGCTTAATCCAATCTGACTATTCGCGATATTTAGGATGTTGGCTGATGCCGTAGCGTTACCTGTAGTTGCATTGCCAGCTTGTGTGTTGTTTGCCACTGTCGCATCACCAGTTTGCGAAGCAAGGTTTATGTTGTTGGTAATCTGCGTGTCGTTGACTGCATTAATGGCAAGGCTTGGAGCTGCTGCATTTTTCTGTACGTTGTTGCCAATGGCTGCGGCAGTCGCACCAGATGGAGCGTCGACAATCACACCAACCCACTTGCCTAGTACATTCACAAATACCAGCAAGCTGTTGCTTGCAACAATTTCGTGACCAGATAAGTTGAATATCACCACATTGGTGTCGGCCTCGCCTGAAGTTGCATCGCCTGCGGACGTATTACCAGTTACCGCAGCTTGCCCAGTATTAGCCGCCAATGCAACATTGTTCACGATCGATTGCGTGTTGTCGGAATTGACTTCCAATGATGACTGGGCAGGTGCCGTCCCGCCACCATTGGTTGCCAATAGTTTTGGAATAAAGTCTGGAGCAATCAGAATATCACCATTCAGGTTTCCATAGATGTTTATCGTACCAAAGAACGATTGGTTCGCAGCAATCATCGAGTTTACAATATTCACTACGTCGGCAACTGTATTGGCATCACCACTCTTGGCACCACCAGCGTTAGTATTGCTTGCTACTGTTGCGTCACCACTTTTGGCAGTTAAATTCACATCGTTATTGATGGTCGTAGAGTTTTTGCTATTGATCGTTTGGTCGTTGGACATGTTGGCTGCGCCCGCCTCTAGCATGGCTTTTAATAACAGTGGCTGCAATACTATATCGCCATTTACATCACCTGTTATGTCAGTCACGAAGCTTGCTGCTTCAGTGTTGTTTGCATTCGTCAGCGATGAGTTAACGTTATTTATAATTGTTGCGGTGGCGCTGGCATTACCGGTCGTGGCATCACCAGCTTTAGTATTTTTCAGAACACTCGCGTCACCCGTGGTGGCCAGTGAATCAAGGGCATTAGAAATTTTGGCTGTCGTATCAGAATTAATTGTCAACGAGGACGCTTCTTTGCTCAATGGTTCGGTAGTTTTTACTGGTTCAATAACCGTTGGCGTGGGTGCTGGTGGCTTTTTATACGTACCGGACACAGGGTCATACTGCCAATTATCAGTATTCCAATGTTTTGTTTCTGGGTCGTAATAATAGTTTTTTTCTGGCTCGGGCGCAGGTGCTTGCTGGGTCGTTGTGGTAGTAGATGTAGGCTGTGTTTGTGTGGTGGGAGTGGTGGTGCTAGACGCTTCAGAATCCGAAGGTTGGGTGGTAGTTGTCGGTGTTTCAGTTGTAGTTGGAGCTGCCTCCTCGGCAAACACACTCATTGGATATATGCAAAGCGCGAAAACACACACAACGTATGCCAACAATCTAGGCGTATGGGTTTTATGATCGATTCGTAACATACGTTATATGTCCTTTCCTTGTAGAAATTTTCCCTGGGTAGAGGAGAACGTGTGGGCGCATTCTCCTCTACAGTGCAACAGACTCAACGTCTATCAACGCATTCAACTTAGTTTGTAACCTTGAATGTCACTGTTGTAGAGTTGGTGTTACTTGCATTACCTGATGTGGCAGATCCACCTGTAGTGTTGCCTTCCACCGATGCTTCACCGCTAGTTGCAGTTTGCGTATTCGTGTTGCTAACATTCAGGTTATTGTTGTTTGTCACACTCATCTTGGTCTTGGTGACAGATTTCACAACATTTGTAGAATCTGGGCCCGTGTTACTAATCTTGCCAGTTAGGCTTCCGCTGCTAGGCTTAGCCATTGCGCTTGCTGCCTTGCTATTGTCTACTGTTACGCTGGCTGCAAAGGCATTTGCGTTCGATGCGTTACCGCTTTTTGCGGCTCCACCAGTCGTATTGTGTTCAACTTCCGCTTCGCCTGTGTGAGCGTTTTGACTGTTCGCATTCATGGCGTTCAGGTTGTTATTATTCTCTACGCGTACACGACTCTTGTTGTACTCTTTTACAAGATTGTACGAGTCTGGACCTGTCGTATCGATCGTACCCGAAGTCGCACCCGCAAAACTGGTAAGCCCCACGACCAGTCCCAAAGACGCGACTCCGGAGGTCACTATAGTTCGTATTTTTTTCATTTTTTCCCTCCGTTGTTGAATTAATATTATGTATCGGGTGCTCACCCGACTGCGCGTAGTGTGACGCTACGCCTAGTCGACTGACCACATACTGTTTAGGTACCTTTACCGCTCGGTCACTGTCTCGCTGGATGATTCTAGGGAAATATCAAGAGAAGAATCAGTTGAAGTTGATGTATTCGACTGTGTAGAAATATCGAGGGTCGTTTTTGAGCCATTAGTGCGTATGACTTTGTGTACAGTGCCATTCTTTTTCAGTGGCACGTTTTTACCATTCACGCTAACTGAACTTTCGGTTGAGCTTTGCTGCGCATTTATGCTTGTATTTGAACTTGTAGATTGGCTCGACACGCTTGTCTGGGCACTGTTGTCGCTAGAAATATCTGACTTAGTAGGAACAAGCGCCTGATTTGGCGCTTGTGTTGACTCCACTGTTATGTCCGTGTGTTGTGCATTTTCTAATTGAGCCTGAGAATTTGCTTGTAAGTTTGCCGCTATATAGAATGTTGCCATCAGCACAATCAGGGACATGCTTATACGAAACGTCTTGCTATGCAACACCTCCGCTGCATGGCGATACGCTACCAAACTGGCAACTGCCATAAGCCTCTCCTTACTGCTAACAACTCCACGTTAGACTCATTTCAGCGTACCCTAAGTATTACCCCTACGTATATGAGATACTTCACACAAAAGCAAAAAAGTTCTGTCCTACAAAGAAAGTTATCGTAACTATGATGTACCATAGTAGTATGAGTTCAACATCTGCTATTGCTGGCGGCACCGTACACGACATGCCTGCTGATTTGAAAAGGAAACTAACCAGTGACAAAAAAGTATTGGAATTGTGGCATGACATCACTCCACTCGCCCGTAACGAGTTTATATGTTGGGTAGAAAATGCCAAGGCGATAGAAACACGCCAACGCCGCGTGAAGCGCACTGCCGAAGAATTACTCGAAGGCAAACGTCGTCCTTGCTGCTGGATAGGTTGTATTCACCGAGACGATAAAAATATGAGCGCATCACAGCGCTGGGTAACTGGAAGAACTAAAGCATAAAAAAGCCCCCTTGGTGGGGGCAATTCCATTCTTTTTATAGCTATACTACCAGCTCTTGTTGCGGAAGCTGCCGCCATCACGCTGTGGGCGTGGGCGATCTTCGCGCTCACGTGCAACGCTTACAGAAATTGTACGGCCGTCAAGCTCTTTGTCGTTCATTCCGTCGATTGCTTTTTGTGCATCGTCGTCGTTTACAAACGTTACGAACCCAAAGCCGCGTGAACGACCAGTTTCACGGTCGTTAATAATAACCGCGTCTTCGACTTCACCAAAAGCTTCAAATGCTGCTTTTAGACCGTCGTTGGTGGTGCTAAATGATAAGCTACCAATAAATAGTTTTGTTGCCACTGAATATTACCTTTCGTTGGACATTTATTATCGTGCGAGTATACTCCGCTGTTGCCCTGGGGCCCATGTGGGCCAGTAACGAAACGTGAACATGACTTGCTAGTAGCATATTATACCTGGCAATCTGCGAATATCAAAGGGTTGTCTGCGGAGCCGCTTCATACCATGTCTCTTTTTAGTTATAATATTGCTAATGCTTTGGTATAAAGAAACAACAGAAAGCTTATTCAAAAATCTAGAAACCTCTGAAAAGGGACTTAGCAGGCCTGAAGTAAGCAGACGGCAGAAGAAGTATGGTCTCAACCAATTATCTGCAAAGGGTGATTCAATCTGGAAAGTAATTTTCGAGCCGTTTCGAAACATTTTTGTTGTTGTGCTCCTAGTCGCAGCTGCGGCAAGCTTGATAAATCACGAGCTGTTGGACTCCATCATTATCTCCGCCATCATACTGGTGAATGCTGGCATATTTTACACGCAGCACTATGCAACCCAGCGTGTACTGCGCAGTTTGAAAAAACATTCCGAAAGCACCGTCCGCGTGATTCGAGACGGCACTGTAAAAAAGGTTTCGTCTGTAGACATAGTTCCCGGTGATATCATTTCGCTACAGGAAGGAGATCGCGTGCCGGCCGATACGCGTATCATTCACACCGACTCTCTGCAGGTAGATGAATCTTCTCTCACTGGAGAATCGGTACCGGTACATAAACATGCTTCTACGTTATCAACAGAAAAAAAGGTGTTCGAACAAGACAATATGGCGTTCCAAGGTACCTACGTTTTAGCCGGCACGGCAACAGCCTTGGTTGTGGCTACCGGCTCACATACTGAATTTGGTAAGATAGCTAATCTTGCTGCAGATCGCGTCGTGCACAGCCCCGTACAGGAAAAGATCGACAAACTCGTAGCACTGTTAGTTAAGGTTATCGCTGTTGTGGTGGTGTTTGTTTTCATGCTCGCTCTGTTTCGCGGACTACCCGTTGGTGAGTCGTTGCGATTTGTCCTATCTCTTAGTGTGTCCGCAGTGCCCGAAGGACTACCCGTTGCATTAACGGTTATTATTGTACTTGGCATGCGACGTATGGCAAAAAAGCACGCGCTTGTACGGTCGTTCAAGGCGATTGAAGACGTTGGTCTACTAACCACCATTGCGACGGATAAAACTGGAACTCTGACAAAAAACCATCTTTCTGTGGCCGACTCATGGTCGCTTGACCCAAAACAATCAGCGCTGAATGCCGCGCAACATACCCTTTCCCCGAAAAGTACATTAGCCGACCCACTTGATATTGCGATACATGAAAGTATTAGTCGTCGCTATAGCGCGCCAAGCGTCGTGTATAGCTTTGATATCGCCCTTCGACTCAGTGGGGCGTACTACGTGTCTAGCAAAACATTGTATATAAAGGGTAGCCCTGAGCATATTCTGGCAAAATCCAAGCTATCCAAAGCAGATCGCCATGCTGCCGAATCTGCCATGCATAAACTAGCCGCGCAGGGGTACCGCACGATAGGTATTGCGCGACTCGACAAAGTCACATCAGCACCGAAAGATCTTTCCAGCCTAGGCAAAAATCTAGTGTTTATAGGTTACATTGCATTTGCAGATGAGCTACGGTCAGAATCAGCTAGAGCCATCGCGGCTGCCCAAAAAGCTGGCATTGAGGTGAAACTGATTACTGGTGATCACTATGAAACGGCGCTAAACGTAGGTCAACAAGTAGGCCTCGCAACTAGCCCTAGCGATGTACTGTCAGGAGAAAAACTACCGAAGCAATCTAGTACTATGGCTTCTGCTGTTCGTAAACATAGTGTGTTTGCG
>JAUIBD010000021.1 GCA_030427525.1 bacterium | reverse complement strand
GCCCGATTGAAACAGTAGACCGCCCAGGAATTTGCGAAGTAAATGCGAAAACTGGCAAGGTAACTGCGTGGAACGGTACCACTAGTCGCCAACGCTCACTACATGTGCGCATGGCACTCACCCCACAGGGTTTGATCTATGTTGGCGACGCTAACAAGATGAATGGCATAAAAGACAAGCACAACGACCTTGGTTTGTGGCAGTGGGCCAACTAGCTGACATCTGTTAGCCAAACACGCTTATAGTTTACATATAGAAGTAAAAGTAGTATAATTACCCTTAATCATCGATACTACACGATGGTTGCTCTAGGCTCATCTGTGTGGCATTTGTTGGCTCGTATTGAGAGAACATGGCCCGGAAAGGGCCATGTTCTTTGACATACAGCTAGTGAATACCATAAAGGTGGGTTTAGACTGACCATTGAGAGTATCGCACACATCGAATGAGAGAGGAGACAGCCATGTCTCGCGATTTCTGGGTGCGATGCGTTATCGCTATCGCACTTGCTGTTGGTGTGTTGTCGGCGAGTCCGGCGGCTCAGGCCAACTACGACGGCGGCACCGGCTACCCTGCGGGGTCGTCATGTGTCATCGAGGCCGTGCAGTACCCGCTGCCCGGAGTCGACACCGTCCCGTCGCTGCCGTTGGTGAACAGCGTGCCACCGGCGCTCGACACCTGCTTCGACCCAGCGGGGACGCAGCAGGACGAGCTGGTGGGACTGCCCTCTGACGGGCGGTTCTTCTACGGGATCGGCGACATCAACGACAGCAGCTACCAGCCGGTGACGGGCAGTGGCGTGATCTCGGCGGGTGGATCCACCGTGGTCTACGTCAACGTCTTCGACAACGGTGGAGGTTCGGGCCAGTCGGGCATGAGCACGACGCAGTTCCGGCTGACCTTCCCGAACCTCGCCGACGTGACGCCGGCCGACAACATCTACTCGGTCGAGATCGGTCCGGACTGCCTGAAGGACTCTGGCGGTACCTACTACCGCACCATGACCACTTCCACCGAGAACGTCGCGGACCTCGGCCTGGCGTACGTCCCGTACGTCAAGGCTGTGGCCACCACGAGCTCGGGGGGCTTCGCCACGGAAGGCGAGGAGGCAACCCGCGTGATGGACGGCACCAGCACTGGCAACCTGGCAGTGAAGACCACCGTAGGTGACCGTGAAGGTGTGAGGTCTGGGCTAACCTGGGAGGTCAAGTTCAAGGTGCGCGACGTGCCAGGGGGAACCCTGTACACGGCGCACACCGAGACCGTGGATGTCGGGCCGTGTCCTGGTGACACGGTGGTGACGCCGTTGCCGAAGCTCTTTCCGAAGGCGAAGATCATCCGGCGCAAGGCTCACGCTCTGCAGGTGTCCATGGACAAGGGGTCAACCTCGCAGGCGTGGTTCCGTGTGAAGACGAATCCGCCGAAGAAGAAGGCCTGGACCAAGCCCTACAAGGTGACGACCAAGAAGCCGCTGAAGAAGTGGCGGACTCACCTGCGCTACGGCACGAAGATCGTGGTCAAGGCCTACTTCAAGAAGTGGGGCAAGTGGAAGTGGTGGACCGTGAAGCGATACACGGTTCGCCGCATCGGCAGCTAGCTGACTCCTGAAGGAGAGTCAGAGAACGGCGCAGTGCCGGTGACTACGGGGGAAACCCTGTGGACACCGGTACTGCGCCTGTTCGCTTTTAGGGGATTAGTTTCAGATGGTGCTTATGCTACAATTGAGGGGACATGAACCGTCAGCGAACGCTTAGTTTTGTACGATTTTCTCTGCTGCTATTGCTGACATTTGCCTTGATGATTGGCTTGCTGCCAAAAACTACGGTGAACGCTGCCGATATTAATACAAACCGACTTACAAACGATAAAATCGTATCTGCTGGTGGGCTTGATGGTGGAGTAGACCTGCACTTAAAAAAACTAGACGTGGCGGCCCAGGTGGTAAAGAACAAGATGGCTGCGTACTATCCTGGTAATAATCGCTCAACACGCGACGGTAGTGGAAATGCGATGGGTATAGAGATTTTGACTGGTAAAAGAGGCAAAGTTTGCGATATCAAAAGTTCGATTCGCGGTAATCTCGAGATCAGCATCGACATAGCTGGTATACCACCAAAGGTGTATACAATCAGTATGCAGGATGTCTGTAATACTAATAAGTTTTATGGAAAAATCTTTAATTTCCCAAACGGTAATTTGTTTAATGATGCCTCAGGCTACAAAAAGGCAAATATTACTGTTCGCCTAGACGGTAATGTGCAGAAAGCCAACGGGACTAGCGGCAACGATTTTAACTATCGAATACGGTTGGTGGGCCCACGCAATAGTACTGCCAAGCTTGCCTTGCTGAAAAAAAGTGACTACGACGAAGTGGGTCTGCGTAGCGCGTATAGTGCTAGCCTGGGGAGCGCACCAAACAAGGAAGTCGCAATTCAGATCCCGTTCGGGTATCCGTGCGATACTCCCAACAACATTCATTATTTAGATAGAGCGGTACGACTATACGATGCAGACGCCGGTTTTGGTGATACCTACATGTGGATAACACGAAATGGCAGCAAACTAGAGAAGGCTGAGTATAATGAAAATTTATTTGCCCGCATCGATAAAAGCTCATTTGACGGCACGAAACGTTGGAAGTTGAACCCAAGCAACCAGACATACAACCAATTAGTAATGGTAAACAGTGTGGTAAATCCAGGTGATCGGTATCGATTGCATGTGCTAAACGATGGTAACAATAGTACGATTAACCCACACAACAACACTCTAAGTGTATCGATTCCCAATGACAGTATTTACGCAGATGTAAACTGTGATTATGGCTTGATTCCACACGTATCGGTCAGTCCAGACCGCTACTCTGGTAAAGCTAATTTAAACCCTGAAGGCGAAATTACAGAAACGGATAACGGTGGCAACGTCGCGGGCAATCATTCGTGGCAGATGTATGCGTTGAAATATAGCGCTACGCCCGATCAAAACCTGGGTGGCGTCAGTGGTATTGCCCCGTGTAGTAAACCTTCTCAGGCCAATCTAATAGTGGGAAGTTGTCGCATAATTAACTCTGCGTCATATCCCGCAATGCCTACTATGGGCGTGCCGTACAGTGACGCATTTGCCGACCCGATTGGCACCTACACCTGCTTTTTTACACGGGTGCAAAACCCTACTAACGACCCTAGCGATGACGCGTTGTGGCGCTACAGTCAGTATATGGAATGCGCACAAGCGGGCAAGCTACCAACCATTCAAGTATGGGGTGGTGACGTACGAGCCGGTGGCACTATTCAAACCAGTACAGCTGAGGTAGATGGCCAAACCTATGGTAGCTGGGGTGAATACGGCGTATTTTCAGATGGCCAAAATGAAGGCATGGCCTCGGGCAATGGCCTGTATAAAGGTAATGGCTCTACTAGCCAGGTGCAGTGGAGTGCGTTGACCTTCGCCAACATCGACGATCTGCTAATGCCAGCGTTTGGTAATTATGGCGGCGTATTGGCACCGGCTATTGACCTAGCAACAGGACCACCAACCAGCGGTGACCTAGATATTAACGCAACAAATTACGCTGCAGGTGACAAACGGGTCATCTACGTGGAGGGCACCGCCTACATTCATGGTAATCTGCAGTACCTAGGCGGGTATAGTTCAATTGCTCGAATACCACGAATCGTAATTGTGGCAGATAATATTGTGATCGACCCCGGTGTTACGCGTATTGACCCGTGGCTTGTAGCGACACAAGTTTCGGCTTCGCCGAGCGGCCCTGTAGGCAATATCAGCACCTGTAGCGCTGTGCGCAGTGGTTCGGATTACTTCCTGCCGTTCTCGAGCAGTGATTTATTAGACGTAAACACATGTAACGAGCGGATAGTCTTTAATAGTCCAGTTGTCGCCGATAAAATTTATTTGTATCGTACAGCAGGTAATAATAGCGGTGCTGATGCCGACGAGCCGGCTGAGCTGTTTAACCTTCGTGCAGATACGTATTTATCAGCAGTGAGCGGCGACGGTGCAAGACCAATTGCCACCACTGACGCCATCATCGAATTGCCACCACGATTTTAAGAGGCCATAGAATGCTTGTGTCAGGTATAGTGCTTATGTATAATGAGGGGTAATATGGCAATACTAAAAAGCGTGGGCGACTTTTTTGCACTAGACATTGGTACAAATGCGGTGCGTGTTGTTCAGCTTGGCGCAAGCGGACAGGGTAACTGGAACCTTATGCACTACGGATATGCACCGGTAGATGCCAAAATTACCTCGGCAGACTCGCCTGAAGCACGCAGGCACCTTGGTGAGGTGATTATGACCGCTGTAGGACAAAGTGGTGTGAAAACACGAGACGTGGTGATAGGTTTACCGTCACAAAAAACATTCACAACAGTGATAGATGTGCCGACTATGGCTGAAGCAGAGCTCAAGAACACGATTAAATATCAGATTGACCAATATATTCCGATGTCGATCGATGAAGCAAAAGTAGACTGGAAGTTGCTTGGTCAGTCTTTACATGACCCAAAGCAACAAGAAGTGCTGCTAACCAGTACGGCCATTACCTATGCTGAAGACCGTCTTGAATTCATTGAAGGCCTTGGCCTGAATGTTATCGCTGCTGAACCTGACCCTATTGCGATGATTCGCTCGTTACTGCCAACAGGAATTGCAGATGCTAGATTGTTAGTCGATATGGGTGAGCAGTCAACAGATATTGCCATTACGTATGGAGATGCACCACGACTAGTGCGTACTATTCCAGTAGGCTTGAACTCGCTTCTAAAGGCAACTGTGCAAAACTTAAATGTTCAAGAAGACCAAGCCCGTCAATTTATACTGAAGTTTGGCCTTGCGCCAGACCGTCTAGATGGACAAGTGTTGCACGCACTAGAGAGCACACTTGATAACTTCACGGGTGAGCTAACGAAATCTGTAAAATTCTTCCAAACTCGTTACGCGAACACACCTGTAGGGGGTATCTTACTTGCAGGCTACGCCAGCAGTATTCCGCGATTTGGTGAATATGTTTCAGCGAAAACTAGTATCAAAGCGGAAGCAGCCAACCCGTGGCAAAAAGTTCGTGTGTCTCAAAGTGATCAGCAGCAACTGCTGCCAATTATGCACGAGTTCGCGACAGCGGTTGGCCTAGCAGAGCGGAGTAACAGGGTATGATTGAAATTAATCTCATACCAGACGTGAAGCTTGAGCTGCTGCGCACACAGCGTCAACGCCGAAATGTTATTTCATTATCGATATTGGTTGCTATTGTAGCTGGCGCCCTGGTGGCACTACTGGCCGTGTATGTGTTTGTGGTGCAAACGGTTGCGATTGGCTTTACCGATAATGCTATCGACACTCAGTATAAAGACCTTCAGAAAGTACAAGACTTATCAAAAACACTTACTATTCAAAAACAACTCGAGGAAGTTTCCTCTCTACACTCTGAGAAGCGCTTGTCTTCGCGTGTTTTTGACATTATGAGTACTGTAGTACCAACAGGTACGAACAAGGTGTCGCTTTCGAACTTCGAACTCGATGCTGAAAAAAACACGATAACTATAGAAGGCGAAGCCATGAATGGCTATGAGGCGCTTGAGGTATTTAAGAAAACAATTTCTAAGACGACCTTTGAATATGTTAAAAACGGCAAGAAGCAAGCGCCGCTACTCATAGCGAGCGACATCACTGACGGTGACCAGCGCTACGGCGAGAGTAATGATGGTACGCGTGTGTTGCGATTCTCGCTGTCGTTTACATACCCAGCGGCGTTATTTGCCCCTACTTCAGAACAAGGCCGTATTATTGCACCAAACAAGCAAAACGCAACAGACTCTGCCGTAGGTGTCCCAAGCAGTCTGTTTACAAACGGTGATAGCGGAGGCATAGAATAATGGCTGGAAGCGATAAACAAGTAGCACTACGCAAACGTCAGCAGATTGAAGGGGCTGGACGCACCATGTTTATGTGGGTGGCTATTGCGGCAGCGTTGGTAGGTACCGCCGGTGTGGTTGGTGTATCACTGTTTGAGCGCATGGTGTTTAATCAAAAAGTCTTGTATGCAAAGAATGCGACACTAAGTAACCTCGAGCATAACAACGAAATTGCTGACGAACTAAAGCAAAATGTGCGGGTACTGAATACCAATACCGCATTACTTGAGACACCACGCTCCGAGGATGCTGAGCCAATTTCGGTGGTGCTCGATGCTTTGCCCGCCACTGCAAACGCAGAGGCGTTTGGCGCATCATTGCAGAAAAAGCTGCTTCGCGTTGACGGCGTAACTATTGACTCACTTTCACCAGTAAGTGTTGACGAGATACCTGAAAACGGTTCAGTAGCTGAGATTTCCTTTGAATTTTCTGTAACCACCAGTGCCGGTAGGGCAGACGCATTAAAGAAAGTACTGAAAAATATCGAACGATCGATACGACCAATCGATATATTAACCCTTACAGTTGACCAGCAAAACAACAAGATTACCATGAGTGCCGAAGTACGAACCTACTATTTGCCAGAAACGAAGGTTGAATTAACAGAAGCAGAGGTGGAACCATGAAGCGATCAGACCTTGCCATGATAATTCTGATTGCCTCGGTGAGCGTGATGCTTGCCTATGGAGTGGTGAGTGCAATTCCAGTTCTGAAGGCACCAACAGAAGTGGTTGAAGTACAGGCAATCGATAAATACGAAACAGATGTCGAGACGCCAAGTTCAAAGATTTTTAATGCTGACGCGATAAATCCAACTGTTGATGTAACCATTGGTGGCGAGTCTGCCGGCGGCCAGTAGGGCACGGACGGCGTATGGCGTTACTAACAACTGAACTCCAAGACAAATTACTGAATCTTCTTGTTGAAGAAGGATTGGTCGCGCAAACTGTTATCGAGGAAGCTCAAGCTGAGGCCACGAAAACGAGTCAGCCTGTATTGGCTGTACTTACAACAAAGGGCGCCGTAGATGATGAGCTACTAACGCATGCAACCGCCCAGGTGTCGGGTGTACCGTATGTGAATTTGCGTAACAGCGTAATCGACGAAAAAATCTTGAACCTTTTGCCGTCTGACATCGCAGAGCGATTCATGGCAGTGCCACTAGCGGAAGTCCAGAACCGCCTGGCTGTCGCTATGATTGATGCCAATAATGTGCAGGCAGTTGACTACCTTGCGAACCGAATTCAGCGTCCAATCAAGGTATTCATGGCATCCGAAGCAGGCGTACGCCACATACTTGACCAATATAAAACAGACCTCTCGTCTGTTGATGAAGCTGCTGTTGAAACTGAAGAGGACGTTGCTGCCGATGAAAAAGGTGGCAACATCAAAACAATTGTTCAAGATTCGCCGATTAGCCGTGCACTAAGTACCATTCTGGAATACGCTGTAAAAACACGGGCAAGCGACGTGCATATTGAGCCACTAGAGAAAGCATTGAAAATTCGCGTGCGGGTAGACGGGGTGCTGCGCGAGATCATGCAGTTGCCAAAAAGTATCGAACCAGCACTTGTGAGTCGAATAAAAATTTTGTCCAATTTGAAGATTGACGAGCACCGAACACCTCAAGATGGTCAATTCGCCATTGCTGTATCTGGTAAAGAAGTCGACTTGCGTATCGCAATCAGTCCAGTCGTATGGGGAGAGCAAGTAGTTATTCGTCTGCTTGATAAAAGCGGCAATAGCTTTGACCTAGAAGAAATGGGGTACCAAGGTCGCGCCCTGAGAGCTATTCGAAAAGGTATTAAGCGTCCAAGCGGCATGATTCTTACTTCTGGCCCGACGGGTAGTGGTAAATCTACCAGCCTGTATGCACTCATAAAGGAAATTAAGGACGAGAGTATTAATATCGTCACGCTAGAAGATCCGGTTGAGTACAAAATGGAAGGCGTGAACCAGATTCAGGTAAACTCTGAAGTTGGTCTGACATTTGCCAGCGGTCTTCGTTCGATTCTGCGCCAGGATCCGAATGTCGTAATGGTGGGTGAGATTCGTGACAGCGAAACGGCTAACTTGGCAGTACAGGCAGCGCTTACCGGACACCTTGTGTTTAGTACGCTACACACCAATTCAGCCGCGGGCGTGCTGCCGAGGCTACTTGATATGGGTATTGAACCGTTTTTGATAGCTAGCACGGTAAATACTATTATTGGCCAACGGCTAGTACGTCGCGTGTCGAAGCAACGTGATGCCTACAATTCAACACCAATTGAAACCCAGAATATCGCCGCTACCGTGGGCCACATCTTACCTCAGACAAAAGACCAAGTCGCCGCCGTATCCGAAGATCTGGGCTATAAAGACTTGCCTCTAGCGGGGCAAAACGCTTATACTTTAGTTAAAGGTAAAGATACCCCGCAGACACCAAGAGGCTATTCTGGCCGTGCTGGCGTATACGAGGTGATGGATGTTACCGAGGAAATTCAAAATCTGATTGTGAGCCAAGCCACGAGTGCCGAGATACAGCGTAAGGCAATTGAGCAAGGTATGATTACTATGCGACAAGACGGCTATCTGAAAGCGCTAGGCGGCATCACAACAATAGAAGAAGTTAACCGCGTGGCAGCGGATACGGCCTAAGAAGGGTGGAACATGAGCCAAGAACTACGAATTGAAATCCTACTAGAAGAAGTGGTGAAAAAGCACGCCAGTGACCTTCACCTTCAAGTTGGCTTGCCGCCAATGCTGCGTGTTGATGGTTCACTAGCACCAATCCCAGGCTACAATGTGTTGGGTGAGGCAGAGGTAGAGGCTTTGGTATTCGCCATTTTAGACCAAGACCAGCAGCAGATTTTGGCAAAGGACAAAGAATTCGACTTTAGTTTCGCGTTTGGCAATCTGGGCCGTTTTCGTGTCAACGCCTTTCACGAACGAGGCAACCTTGCGGCAGCGCTACGTCTGATTCCTAATGAAATCAAAAATGTGATGGAACTGGGCATGCCACAAGTGGTCACCAGCTTTGCTGATTATCCGCGTGGGCTTGTACTGGTAACAGGGCCGACAGGAAGTGGTAAATCTACTACGCTTGCTGCACTCGTCGACAAAATTAACAGTGAAAAGTCGCAGCACATTATTACCATCGAAGACCCAATCGAGTTTACGCATAAATCAAAAAAATCTGTGGTGGTGCAACGTGAGGTTCACTACGACACCTACAGCTTCTCGGCAGCGCTTCGTAGCTCACTTCGTCAGGACCCAGATGTGGTGTTGATTGGTGAGATGCGAGACCTTGAAACCATTTCAGCGGCGATTACCATTGCCGAAACTGGTCACTTGGTATTCGCAACGTTGCACACTAATAGTGCTGCGCAGAGCATTGACCGTATGATTGACGTGTTCCCGCCACACCAACAGCCACAAATTCGTGCACAGCTCTCAAACATATTGATGGCGATTTGCTCGCAGCGTTTGGTGCCAGCGATTGGTGGTGGCCGTGTGGTTGCAGCAGAAGTGCTTATCGCAAACCCAGCAGTCCGTAACATTATTCGTGAAGGCAAGAGTCACCAGCTAGATGCAGTGATACAAACTGGCGCAGACCAGGGTATGCAAACGATGGATCGCACGCTTGTGAATTTGGTACAGTCGGGCACGATTACCTTTGATGAAGCCAGAAATTATGCTGTTGATCTAACTGAATTTGAACGTTTGATGAGAGGGTAATAGCTAAACGTGAAGCGGTTTAATTACGAAGCGAAAGACCTGTCTACTGGCAAGATAGTCAAGGCATCGGTGCAGGCAGATACCGAGAATGCCGCGGCAAAATTGTTGCTGTCTCAAGGCTTCACGCCGCACAGCATCAAAGAAGACACCGATGATGGTGGTATTTTAGGTCAACTGAGTGGCCGTATTCGCACAAAAGATAAGGTAGTGTTTACCCGCCAGCTTTCAACGTTAATTGGTGCAGGGCTACCGCTGACGCAAAGCCTGCGTACCGTTCATGACCAAACAGAAAACAAAAAACTACAGGCAATCATCGATGACATTATTGCTTCAGTCGAAGGTGGTAAATCGCTGTCTGACTCATTCTCGCAGCATAAAAAGGTTTTTGATAACGTATTCCTTGCACTGATCACCGCTGGTGAGGCTTCGGGAACGCTGGATGACGCCCTAAAGCGAATTGCCCTGCAACAAGAAAAAGACGCCGCTATGATGAGTAAAATACGCGGCGCCATGGTATACCCTGCGATTGTGATGTTTGTGATTGTCGCCGTGGTGATATTTATGCTAGTAGCGGTAGTACCACAAGTGGAAAAGCTCTACATTGACCTAAAACAAGAGTTACCGTTTATTACTCAAGTCATGGTGTGGCTTGCGAACTTAATTGTGAACTTCGGCTGGCTGATATTGATTTTACTCGGTATTGGTGGCTACTTTTTACGTCAGTATCTCCAAACAGAAAATGGCACCAAGACACTCGATACGCTAAAACTCAACATCCCGATGTTTGGAGTCATGTTCCGTAAGCTGTATATGGCAAGGTTCTCGCGTACGGGCCAAACACTACTTAATACAGGCGTGCCAATGCTTGATATGCTGAAGATTACCGCTCAGGCGGTGAACAACACCATAATCGCCAAATCGATTGACCGTGCGGCTGAGAAGGTGAAGGGTGGTAAAGCGCTCTCTGCCTCACTGAAGAGTGAAGAATATATACTACCGTTTGTACCCCAGATGATTAACATCGGCGAGCAGTCGGGCAAAATTGATGAGATGCTTGGCAAAGCGGCGCAGGTGTATGAAGACGAACTCGATGAAGAGATCAAATCGATTTCAACAGCCATCGAGCCGGTGCTGATGGTTATCCTCGCGCTGGTAGCCGGTAGCCTGGTGGCAGCAATACTTCTTCCGATCTACGGACTAGTTAATAACCTAAACCTCTCGTAGTACTAGACAATTGGCTAGGAGGCGAGTATGATAAGCGTAAGCGTTACCAAGCAAAGCTCATAGAAAGGTGGGATAAAAGTATATGACAGCGCGAAAACAACAAAGTGGATTCACGATTATCGAGGTGGTACTGGTGTTAGCTATTGCAGCCTTGATCTTTCTTATGGTATTTATTGCGCTACCTGCGTTGCAGCGTACTCAGCGTGATCAAGCACGCAAGTCTGATGTAAGCACCGTTGCGGCAGCAGCGTCTGACTTTACGACGAACCACAACGCAGAACCACCAAAAGATGATGGTGACCTAGATAACTACGTAGAGAAAATGTCTGAATACACTACTATTAGTATACAAGGAGATATCGGTGGTACTACCGAAACTGGTCCTAGCAACGATACGGTTGTAGAAGTCTGGGCAGAAGCAACCTGTAACGACAACGGAACAGCAGCAGTTCCTGGCTCTCCAAAACAAACCGCAGTACTTGGCCTACTTGAAAGTGGCGACGTATACTGTAAGTCAGTTTAGAAGAGTACGATAGAGTACAAACAGGTGGTGAAGCTCGCCACCTGTTTTCAATGTATAATAAGCATATGCTAACGTATCTTCTTGTTGGATTTTTGGGGCTTGTGTTTGGCTCTTTTGCCGGCGCAACGGTGTGGCGTCTACGCGCCAGGCAGCTAGCCGAGGACAAAAAAGAGGGCGAACCTGTTGATGCAGGTGAGCTAAAACGTTTGAAGCCCTTACTCGGACATGGCTTCTCGAATGATCGTTCGCGGTGTCTCGCCTGTGGACACGAGCTAGCTTGGTATGATTTGATACCTTTAGTTAGCTGGGCTACAGGAAAGGGGAAGTGCCGCTACTGTAAACAACCAATCGGCTGGTTTGAACCAACCATAGAGCTACTTACGGCTGGCCTGTTCATTAGCTTTTATCATTATTGGGTCAGTGGCGGTACAGTGTTCTCAATAGAGCTTATTTTGTGGCTAGTAGCCCTAGTCCTGCTGGTTATATTATTCGTCTATGATGCTAAGTGGTTTTTATTGCCAAATATTGTAATGTGGCCATTTATAGCTGTGAGCGTCGCTGTAGCACTACTACAGCTAGTAATGGCAGATAACTTCGTAGAATCGGCGCTATCGCTACTGTGGGCAATTGTCATACTGGCAGGCTTATATTTTATGCTTTGGTTCGCTTCACGCGGTGCATGGGTGGGGTTCGGTGACGTGAAACTTGGTCTTGGTCTGGCGTTACTGCTGGGTGAATGGCAGCTTGCGTTTTTGACAGTATTTCTTGCCAATCTTTTAGGCACAATCATCGTGATTCCTGGTTTACTTTCGGGTAAACTTAGTCGCAAAGCACACATTCCGTTCGGTCCATTGTTGATACTTGGCTTCTTGATTTCACTGTATTTTGGCGGGGGAATTATAGACGCTACAGCAGACTACATTAGCACAACGCTTATGCTATACTAGACCCCAGATGAATACTCATAATCACCGAGGATTTACCATCGTTGAGGTGATGCTATTCTTAGCAATCTCCGGTATGTTAGCTGTGCTTCTGCTAGGTGGTTGGGGAATCATGATAAATACGCAACGCTATAAGGACAGTACGCGGACGCTACAAACATTTCTACAGCAGCAGTATAACCTTGTTTACAATGTTGAGAACGGGCGGTCGGCTGATCTTGACTGTGATCCGGTTAATGGGGTACGAGAAGTCGCTAGTGGTGAACCTCGTGGCCAGACAGATTGTATATTGATGGGTCGCTACATTCGTATTAGCGGTAGCAATGTAACGGTCTACCCAGTGGTGGGTAGTGAATTCAACGAAGCGTCGCAGCCAAGTGACGAAGCATCAATTCTGGCATCAAAACCCGTAAAAGTTGAACAAGATCTTCGTTTAACAGATGTAAAGCTTACGATACCATGGCAAGCTGAGGTGGTGGGTAAAAACGGGAGTACCGACATAGCAAATTACGTAGTTGCAGTGCTTCGTTCACCGCTGACTGGTCGAGTACATACATATAGCCTAGTTTTGCCTGATGCTACGCAGAATCCAGCGCTTGATAGCGCTCTTGTGAATAGCTCGAATGAGATAGACGATGTTGAGCTGTGCCTAGATGCGGGAGTACCGTTCGCCGGCGGCAGACGCGCGGTGGTAATAGGTGCCTATGCCTCTTCACAAAGCTTTATAACAGTACTCGCCGATGGAGATAATCAATGCAACGCCTAGACAGAGGTGACACTATTATTGAGGTCCTACTGGCGATTACTATCTTTAGTATGGTTGCGGTAGGCGTAATTACCGTCATGAACCAAGGTACTAGCAGTGCGCAGCGAGCGCTTGAAACGACGTTGGTACGGCAGCAAATAGATGCGCAGGCAGAGGCGCTGCGTGCTGTTCACCAGGCACTGACTGCTGATTCTGACACAGCTGCTGCCGAGTGGTCTGAGATGATAGCAAAAGCCGATAGCGTCTCATATGCGCCGGATGATAGCTGTCCAACACAGTCGGCTGACATTCCTGGGGCTTTTGCTATGAATACGACCGATGCGTCAATTCTGACAGGTAGCTGGTTCGGCTCTATTGCGAGCTCCGCGTCTCCTGTGTATGCACAATTCGTGCCCGCAGAGGCAAAAACGTATGGCTTATGGATTGAAGTTAGCAAGGTGGATGCAAGCGATAATGTGCCGCCGGCAGCATATAATTTCCGCGTACGAGCATGTTGGTTTGGTTCAGGACGAAGTGTTAACGCACCTATGAGACTAGAGACATTAGTGAGGTTATATGAGCCGTAACAAAGGGTTTACATTAGTTGAGTTAACGCTTGCAATGGCGTTTATATCGATGTTATTGCTGGCAATCGCATTACTCACCATACAAATTAGCTCAATTTATAACAAGGGTATTACTCTTCGCGAAGTAGACCAAGCCGGTCAGTTAATTAGTAGTGATATACAGCGCACACTGAACACCGCGATAAATACGACGGTAAATCAAGTAGATGACAGGGCTGGCGGTGGCCGATTCTGTATTGGTACCACCGTGTACGCATGGAATTACGGTAAAGCAATCGTCGACGATAGCAAATTCAATCAGTATGCAGATGGGCACGACGGCGATATTCGGCTATCTAAATTCCAGTCTGAAGGTGATGATTACTGTACACCTGACGGATCCGGAGTATATCTACCGGTTCCTAACGATGCACCAGAATTACTTTCGCTGGGCGATCGCAACCTAGCGCTGCAGTCGATGAGTTACGACGAACCGCCAGTCGAGCTGGAAGGCGGACAGACGCTCTATAGCGTACATTTCGTACTTGGTACAAACACGACCGAAGTAATCAACGGCGAAGGCTGTGTCGCACCAAAGAGTAGGGTTGATGACGAATACTGTGCCGTAAATCAGTTTAATTTTGTCGCAAGAGCGGGGAACAAATCAGCATGGCAAGAAAATTAGTTCATTCATCTCAACGGGGTGCTGTCTCGTTATTCGTAGTGGTATTCACGGCACTTCTGGTGACTATCGTAGCTACCAGTTTCATTCAGATAATGCTTAAGAACCAACAGCAGGCTTCGACAAATGACTTATCGCAGAGCGCCTATGACTCGGCCTTGGCAGGAGTAGAAGACGCTAAGCGTGCCCTTGTACGTATGAAAGAATGCGACCGAAATGGGCTTGCCTGTGGCGATACAATTCGTAACGAACTAAATACGCAAGACTGTAAAAGTCTCGGTGATGTTGGGGTGGTAAACTTTGACCCAACCACGAACGAGGTAACCGTAGGTGATGAAAGCCTGAACCAAGCCTATACGTGTGTTACGGTAAAACTCGATACCCAATACGTAAAAGGTACATTGGTACAAGACGGTTCATCGACAGTAGTGCGCTTAGCCAGCGCTGACGCGTTTTCGGCTGTACGAATTTCATGGTTTACGCAAGATGATATTGGTGGTGTGACACCTACCTTTGTTGACCCAGCACTGATAGGTAAATTACCCGAAAAAACCGTATGGGGTGCCGACACGCCACCAATTCTACGTACACAGCTGCTTGAATTTTCTCCAGGAGTCGACCTGGGTACATTGGCGCAACAAGCACGTACACTGTTCGTGTACCCATACTCTACTGGCGGCGGTCCTAGTAGCGCGCTCGATTTCACAACAGATGAACGGCATACTGCCGACACAAGCCGGAATGACCTTCATATTATTGAATGTAACACCGCTAACGAATATTTTTGCTCAACAACCGTTAACCTACCGAATGACGCAGCGCAGAAATATTTGCAGCTTACATCGATATACAACAAAGCTCACTACAGGGTAGAACTGCTCGATAGTAGTGGCAATAACGTACTATTCGACTCGGTGCAGCCTGAGGTAGACTCAACTGGTCGCGCAAGTGACTTATTCCGTCGTGTTCGCGCACTAGTATCGCTCGATAATCTACCAGCTAATTATCCAGACTCGGCACTATCTGTCAGGGGTAATGTTTGTAAAGACTTCTTCATCACCAACCGCAGGGAACACTACCAAGGCCAATGCGAACCGTAGACTCTATGTCTTAGGTATCGCTGTGAAATTTCTCGTGCACTTCACGTAGGTGTTCATCTGTGACATGCGTGTAAACCTGAGTTGTAGAGATATTGCTGTGTCCTAGCATGCTCTGTACGCTGCGTAGATCAGCGCCATTCATTAAAAGGTCAGTAGCAAAGCTGTGGCGCATAGTGTGAGGTGACACATGCTTAGTGATACCTGCCAGACGGGCGTATTTGGTAATCATACGCTGAATGCTTCTAGCAGTTAATCGTCTAAAGTCGCCACTTTGGTTGGCAACATTATTGCGGCTGTAGCTAAGGAATAGGGGAGGCAAGTTGTCGATGCGTGCCGCCAGGTATTCGTCTACGCGGTCTGCGGCTGCTTGGGATATGAACACCGGGCGGTCTTTCTGGCCTTTACCGCGCACCATAAATTCACGTCGCTTAGTATTCACATGGTCTCGGTTAAGGTTTACCAGTTCGGATACACGTAGCCCGCTGGAGAAAAGTAGTTCCAGGATCGCACGATCACGTAGCCCAGGCTCTTCGGAGGTATCGATTTCGTCTAGTAGACGGGTGACTTCATCAAAATGAAGAAAGGTGACCTGTTTACGGCTGACTTTTGGCAGTTTAATTTTATCAGCCGAGAGACTCGGAATGTTGCGGTCGGAAAGGTATTTCAGAAAACCACGTAGCGCTATCAGGTGATAGCTTTGAGTAATCGTTGCTAACTCGTCCTCGTGCTCATTTTTATATCTGTTTAGCCACAGGCGGTACTTTCGTACAGTTTCGGTAGTAATTTTTTCTACCTGAATGTCATCCGAGAACTCAACAAATCGTTCTAGATACAATTTGTAGTTCTCGGCTGTCTTGGCCGAGCGGCCGCCCTCAACTTCTAGCGACTCCACGTAATCTAGTATCAGCTCTGACATAAACATAATTCTAGTATAACGCATAGTGCTCGTGCTCTCTGGTGTACAATAGTATAGATGAATCTATTCGAGGTAATTATTCTCGGCTTGTTACAGGGGCTCACCGAGTTTATCCCTATATCAAGCTCTGGCCACCTGGTGTTGGCGCAGGTGCTTTTTGGGCACGATTCCGACCATTTATTTCTAGAAGTTATCAATATAGGTACGTTTCTAGCACTGTTGGTATATTTCGCACCGAAAATTACACAGATAATACGAGATATTGTAACGGGCAAGGACTTCAAGCTGGCACGAAATATACTCGTTACGTCTGTACCCGCAGGGATTGTTGGCTACCTGGCAGCTGATTTTATTGCTGGGTCAGCATTTTTTGGCAGCGTATGGGTAGTAATCACTATGCTGGTGGTCCTAGGTGTCGTCATGATCGTGCTAGAAAAACTACCAAAGCTTTCAGATACGAAAGATGGTTCAGAGCTTGGGCCAGGCAGGGCGCTTCTGGTCGGTGTTGCACAAATGGTCGCGCTTATCCCTGGCACATCACGATCTGGTGCAACCATCGTGACCGGTCGTTTGATGGGTCTTAGCGCCAAAGAGGCGGCCGAGTACAGCTTTCTCGCTAGTTTGCCTATCATGGCAGGTGTGACACTAAAGGTCTTGGTGGAGAATCCAGATTACCTCGCTGCGAACCTTTCAGTCGCAATTATTGGTAACCTCGTTGCCTTTGTCTCAGGTCTTTTTGCAGTAGGGTTCCTGATGCGCTACCTGGCAAATCATAGCCTCAGTGTGTTCGGCTGGTACCGCATCGGACTAGCCGCTGTTATGGCCGTTTACTTTTTGTTACAATAGAACTAATCGACATATAAATTACTAGAGGAGAAATATGGCTAAGCCTAATTTAGAGCAAACATTAATAGTGTTTAAACCTGATGCCCTGCAGCGTGGG